>JALYZY010000163.1 GCA_030948665.1 Actinomycetota bacterium
CCTTGTATGAAGAGCTCGGCCGCTCCCAGGCGGAGCTGTTGCATGAGTTGAAGCGCATCCGCATCGAAAGGACCGCCGCATGAACGACCACCCCCGGATCGGACTTCTCGGGATCATGCAGGAGCTCTACGACGACATGATCCCTGGGATCACCGATCACCAGGCGCAGTACGCCGGGCGCGTCGCCGGGCGCCTCGCCGGGATCGCCGAGCTGGTCTTCACACGTCCGGCGCGCAACCGCGACGACGTCGAGGCGGTAACGCGCGAGCTGGTTGCCGGCGGCGTCGACGGCATCGTGATCGTGATGCTCACCTACGGCCCTGCGATGAGGACCGTTCGTGCGCTGCTCGAAGCGCCGGTGCCGCTGCTGCTGGCGAACATCCAGCCCGAACGCTCCGTGACAGCCGAGTGGAACATGGCGGACCTGACCTATAACCAGGGGATTCACGGCGCGCAGGACCAGGCGAATGCGCTACTGCGTGCGGGCATTCCCTTCTCGGTGATCACCGGCGATTGGCAATCGGAGCGATTCGCCAGCTTGTTCGCAGACTGGGCCCGCGCGGCCCAGGGCGTGATCGCGCTACGCCGCACCCGCATCGCCCTGCTCGGCTACCCGATGAACGGGATGGGGGACATCCTGTACGACCCTCCGGCGCTGCTGCGCCGGATCGGACCGGCGATTGTCAGCGAGGATTTGGGAGCGTTGGTTAACCGCGTGCGAGGGGTCGCGGAGGCCGATGTCGACACGCTGCTCGCTCGTCACGCCGAGGTGTTCGAGGTCGCCGCGGATCTCCCCCGTGAGCGGCACGCTTACGCCGCGCGGCTCGAGCTGGCGATCCGCAGGCTGCTCGAGGAAGAGGGCTACCAGGGGTTCTCGTTTCACTTCGATTCGATCGGTGGCGATGGTCGCTTCAAGCAACTCCCGCTGCTGGCCGCCTCAGACCTGATGGCGGACGGATACGGCTACGCCGCTGAGGGTGACACCAACACGGCCTCGCTGATGTGCGCCGCCCAGACGATGATCGGAGACACCCACTTCAGCGAGATGTACGCGATGGATTGGGAGCTCGACTCCGTCCTGGTCAGCCACATGGGCGAGGGCAACTGGAGAGTCGCACGCCCCGACCGACCGATCCGCCTGATCGACCGGGAGCTGGGAATCGGCGGGCTCGACAACCCACCGACGCCGGTGTTCTCGGCCGTCCCCGGGCCGGCAACGACAGCGGCTCTCGTCCCGCTCGAAGGAGAGCTCTACAGGCTGGTCGTGGGGCGCGGCGAGGTCCTCGACACGCCCGAGTTACCAAACGTCGAGATGCACTACTTCCACTTCCGACCGGAGCGCGGGATGGAAGCGTTCATGGACGACTGGCTGCGCTACGGAGCTCCTCACCACTTTGTCACGAACCTCGGTGAGCACACGGGGCGCTGGCGGCGCCTCGCCGAGCTGCTGGATCTCGAATACGAGGAAATCTAAAGCGAATGGTCGAGGCGCTGCGGGATCAGGTTCTGGCGGCGAACCTCGGGCTTCCCGCGCATCGGCTCGTGACGCTCACATGGGGCAACGTGAGCGGTATTGACCGCGAGGCGGGAGCGGTGGTGATCAAGCCGAGCGGGGTGTCCTATGAGACGATGACTGCGGCGGATCTGGTCGTCGTCGACCTCGATGGCAATGTCCTCGACGGCGCGGGCCGGCCATCCACCGATACGCCGACACATCTTGCGCTGTACCGAGCCTTCGATGCGATCGGCGGCATCGTCCACACTCACTCCACATGGGCCACTGTGTGGGCGCAGGCCCAGCGTCCGATCCCGATACTCGGCACGACTCACGCCGACCTGTGCGCGCACCCGATTCCGGTGACCCGTTCGCTGACCAAGGCGGAGATCGAATCGGACTACGAGGGCGCCACCGGCGTTGCCTTGGTCGAAGCGGTAGTCGAGCATGGCGCCGAGCAGCTTCCCTGCGCGCTAGTACGCGGACATGCGCCGTTCTGCTGGGGACCCAGCCCGGCTGCAGCGGTCGAGAACGCCGTAACGCTCGAGCAGGTCGCACGGATGGCCCTACTGACCACGGTGCTTGAGCCCGGGGTCGAGCCGCTGGCCGACGCGATTCGCGAGAAGCACTTTCAGCGCAAGCACGGGCCTCGGGCGTACTACGGCCAGCCGTCTTGACCGCGTCACGCGCCGCGGGATGAGCTGTAATCGACGCGCGCTCAAGAGACACCGTTAAACGCTGGGAGGCGGACCCCGAAGGATCCGCCCCACAAGCACTGAGCCTCTGCGTGCAGCTACGGAACGATGAAACCCGTGTCCTTGACGGCCTCCAGCACCTTCGCGGCGGTGTAACCGTTATCGAACGGCCCGTTCGGGCTGATCGACTTGCCGATGATCGAGCCGATCGCCCCTGAGTGGCGCGCCTCGATGGTCACGATCGACGCCGCCGCGAGCAGGTACGCCGGGGTCTTGATGTTCCCGGCCTGCCCGAGGTAAGCGTGCACGCCCGTGTTCTCGAGCACGTACGCCGTGGCCTGGAACTTAGCCTGGTCGCTCGGGATGCCCTGGAAGTTGAACTTCGGCCGCTTGACTGCGTGACGGCCGAGGGCCTTCTTCAGAAACGCGACGTGGGCACGCTCATCGCGTGTAGTGACCGCGAGGAATACTGCGGTCTTCGGATCCGTGATCTTGCCCATGGCGGTCGCCTCGTTATAGAAGGCGCGCTCCAGGTACTCCAGCGTCAGAGCGAAGTTCAGGATGCCGATGTCGCCCTTGCCGAACGAGCGCGGCGGCGCGCCCTTGGCCGACGCCAGCGCCGGGGAGATGAGCCCGCCGAGAATCGCTCCACCGCCGACCGCTGCGCCGCCGGCGAGGCCCGCCTTACGCAGGAAGCCAATCCGTGTGTCGCCTGATACTTCCTCGGCTGCTTCGCGGATCGCGCCGTCACTGTCGACGGCCTCGAGATTAATGTGCGTCATGTGAAGAACTGCTCCTTTCGATTCCCTTGAAGGGAAAGCCGGCCCCGGGGTGAAGCCGCCTCTACTTACCCTCTACGCGGGAGCCGGACGACTGGATTACCGGCTGTCAGAAGACTGACATATCCCGTCACCGCAAGAACTCGGTCACCGCCACCGCAACCCAGGTTCCGCGTCGCTGTCGAGTGTCTTAAACTGTCTTTTCGAACTTGGCGAGCAGCAGCTACCTATCGCAAGACCCATCGCTGCGACGATGCGGCTACAGTAGCCAGATGAAGTTGCATCGAATACTGGACGCCTCGCAGTATCCGATGCCATCCCGCCTGGAGGTCAGCTGCCAGGGCGAGCGGCCCCCCGGGATCACGAAGGAGCAGCCGTTGCGCTCCGGCGTTCCAGGATGCTCGCGACCATCACGCTGAATTCGAACAGCAGGTACAGGGGCACGGTCTCGAGCAGCATCGTGATCGCGTCCCCGGGCAGCACCGCGGCGACCAGCCCGCACGCGAGCACCGCGTAGCGGCGATTGCTTCGCAACTGTTTCGGTGTCACCAAGCCAGCGCGCGTGACGGCAATGATCGCAATCGGGACCTGGAACAGAAGTCCCATCGCCAGCAATGTGGTGGCGGCGAACTTGTAGTACTGACTGGCCTGTACGAGTACATTGAATTCACCACTGTTGAAGTTCTGGAAGAAGTGCAAGGCGGCTGGCAGGACCACGAAGTATCCGAATGTGACGCCGGCGATGAACAGCAGTGGAATCGCGAAGGTGACCGGCAACATTCGTCGCTGCTGTTTCGGCTCGAAGGCAGGCATGAAGAATCCGTATGCCTGCAGCAGGAGCACGGGCAGAGACAGGATCAACGCGAATATCGCTGTGACCGTGACGGTTGTGGTGAACGGCTCGCCGATCCCGAGCGTCACCGGACGATCGCCGGTCGGCGCGGCCGAGAGCCGGGTGACGTCACGCTGCACGCTTCGTTGTACGCGCTGCAGCGCGGCGCCAACGGCGGGCGTCTGCTTCTGTGCGCTGAGCACGGCTACGACCGCCCCCAGCTGCTTGGCAACATCACGGGCGCTCTGCTGCACTGAGTAGGTGGCCCCCAGCGGCCCGCGTCCTTCTCGCACCTGCTGCTGGGTGTTGTGCGCGAGGGGTCCGTTGATCAGGTTCAGGAGCTCATGGTTCTGCCAGAAGCAGATGCCAAACGCGACCGCGACCGCGAGCAGCGAAACGATCAGCCTCGTCCGGAGCTCCTCGAGGTGGTCGACGACGCTGAGCTTGGCGTCGTGGGGCACCGGTCTGACTCTGACCGGCGCAAATGCGCTTGGCATCTGCATTGGGTTTCTCGCTTCCTGGGTTCGGCCGCGTCTGGCTACGCGACGCGCTGCATCGGGGTGTGCTCGGAGGCCGTCGCGGTGTGCTCGTCGGTCGCGACGTGGGTCGCGGGAAGCTCGCCGATGCCGATCGGCGGCTGCGCGTGGGCCTCACTGAGGTGCTCGGCAGGCTCGTTGCCGCTGATCGACTCCTTGAAGCCGCGCAGGCCTTGGCCGAGGGACTTGCCCATCTCGGGCAGGCGCTTGGCGCCGAACACCAGCAGTAGCAGTACGAGGATGAAAGCGATGTGTAGTGGGTTGTCGAGTCCAAGCATTCGATCTCCGATCGGTTGGTCGCAGGCTGGGGGTTCCTACGTCCCCAGGGTGGGTTTGGATCACAGCTCGCTCGGGCAGGTATCCGAGGCGCTCGTGCCCGGGGGCTCTTGAGCTGCCCAGTGGCAGCCCCTGGCATTGCCTCGGACGCCTGAGGCGTCTAGCTGAGCTGGACGCGGATCACGGCCGGATTCGTCGGCGCGCGGGTTCCTCCGGGGGGCTCCGGGGTGACCATCACCACGTGGACGCCGCGCAAGTTGCCGGGCACCTGGATCTCACGGTTGCCGTTGCCGGCGACACTGAACAGTGCGCTGGTCGGGGCTGGTGGCTGACCTTGCCGTCCGAGCCAGACCTCGTAGATCTGGCCCTTCGGCGGCGGGGCGAAGTGGCGCACGACGAGCACGGCGCGCCCCCCCGTGACCTTGACTTCGGCACTACCAGGGCCAGTCACCTGGGCCGCGAATACGCGCGTCTTGGGCGTCCCCGGCGTTCCGAGCTTGATGGCGATAAAGACGCCCGCGACCACCGCCAGGATCGCGCCCAATGCGAGTGCCGGTCGCGGCATGGACAGCCGCGCGAACAGCGGCAGGGACCGGGGGGAGCGCTTGCCACCGGGCTCTAGCTTGGGCTCGTGCTCGAGGCGGTCGAGCACCCGACGGCGAAGGCGCTTGCCCGCCGGATGCTGGGGCGCGCTCATCGGCAAGACGTCGACCACCTGCTGGAACGCAGCCAGCTCGTCGCGGCACACGACGCAGCTCTCCAGGTGCGCACGGAAGCCCTCGGCCTCGGCCAGCTCGAGCGCCCCGAGGGCGTAGGCCGCCACCTCGCCCCCGCAATTGCGTGTGTCAGAGTTGTGATCTGCCCCAGTCATGGATTCGTCCCGGTCATTGCATTGCCTCCGCCGGGTCGCCAAGGGCAACTCTCATTTTCGTCAGCCCGAGTCGCATTCGCCCCTTAACGGTGCCGGCCGGCAGCTTCAGCATCTCCGCGATCTGACTGTGGCTGAAGCCGCCGAAGTAGGCAAGCTCGATCACCTGACGCTGCTCGGTGGGCAGCTCGCCCAGCGCGCTACGCACGTGCTGCGCTTCGTCGCGGCGCTCGACCTCGGTGTCGGTCCGCTCGCCCGCGGCCATCCGCTCCGCGATTCCATCGTCGGAAATGTCGCGGCTGGTCCGCACCGTCTCGCGCCGGAAGGAATCGATCGCGCGATTGTGGACCGTCCCCAGGACCCATGTGCGCACGCTGCCGCGCGTGGCGTCGTACCTCGCCCCACTGCGCCAGAGGGACAGAAATGCCTCCTGGACGACGTCCTCGGCGATCGCCCGGCGACCGCACATGCGATAGGCAAGCGAAAACGAGGCGTCGGCGTGCCGATCGAAGATCACCTCAAAAGCTCGGGCCTCTCCGTCCTGGACCAGCTGCATGAGATCCTCATCGGCGAGGACGAGCAGGTCGGAGCGAGATTGACGAAGGGTTTTCGGTGCGCGAAACATGGAGGGAATCCAACAAATGGGGCCAGATTGGAAAGGTTGTGAAGGCGCGACCAACGCAGACGGATCACGCGGGCCGCGACATCACAGTAGTGGGAGCCCTACTTACTCTTGATCAGCGGGCCTGCCTTGGCGAGCACCTGCGTCTTGCTGAGCGGCTTATCGAACGCACCGTTAGGCGTGACCGACGAGCCCGTCAGCAGCCCGATCGCCGCTGCGTGGCGCGCCTCGATCTGGACGATCGAGCCGGCCGCTGCCAGGTATTCTTTATTCACGAGCGATGGGCCGGCGCCGTTATAGGCGCCGACGCCGGTGTTCTCGAGCACGTAGGCGAGCTTCAGGAAGCTGGCCTGGTTGGTGGCCGGGAAGGAGAACATCGGCTTCTTGACGGGCTTGCCGCCGGCGCCCGTGATCGCGTTGGTCAGGGCGGCCACGTGCTCTGCCTCCTCGTCGCCGAACAGGCTGGCGAGCGCTTTCGCCTCGCCACTGAGACCTACCGACCTGCCCTTGGTCTTGTAGAAGTCAGTCTCGAGGTACTCGAGCGTCAGCGCGAAGTTGAGGATGTCGATATCCCCGCTTCCGCCGGCGGCGAACGCGTTGCTCACGTACGGGCCCACCGCAGCGGCACCGTAGACGGCGCCGGCAGTGATCGCACCCCGCAGGATGAAGCTCGAGCGGGTCACACCGTCGATCTCGACGGCGCCCAGCTCAGGATTTGAGGCTCTTGAATTGGTCATTTCGGTCCTTCCTCTCTTACAGTTGCAGGCCGGAACTAGGCGATGAACGGTTTGACGACCGCGAGAACCTCGGCCATCGTCATCGGCTTCGCGAACGCGCCCTGGGGGGTGGGTGACTTCTTGATCAGGATGTTGAGCGTCGCCGCGTGGCGGGCTTCGATCGTGTGGATCGCGAGCGCTGCGGCGAGAATCTCTTTGCTGCGGATGTTCCCGGCTTGTCCGAGGTACGCGGCGGCGCCGAGGTTCTCGACCGTCGCCGCCAACATCGCTACTGACGACGCGCTCTTGAGCGGGAACTTGCCCGTCGGCTTGGCCGCCGGGGTGCCGAGGCTGCTCGCGACTTTCTCGAGGGCGATCACATGCTGGTCCTCTTCGGCCCCAAACGACTTCAGAAGCGACAGTGTCTTGCCATGGAAAAGGCCGCTCGCCCCGACCTGCGCGTAGAACTGCGATTCGAGGTACTCGAGCGTAAGCGCGTAGTTGACGATCGCGAGGTCGCCCGAGCTCCCGCTGCTGCCGCTTGAGGTGGTGCTCGCTCCGCTCGCCGCGGCTGCCGAAGAGGAAGAGCTGGTGGTGGCAGAGCTCGAGGAGCTCGACGAGCTGCCGCACGCAGCGATGAAGGCCGCCAAGCCGGTCGTGGCCGCGCCGGTGCCCATCCGCTTGCCTGCCATCTTGAGGAACTTCTTGCGCTCGAGGTCATCGCGAGCGAGCCGCTTGACCACGCCGTCGACGGCCTTGTCGCCCTCGGTGGTGGTGTATTCAGTCATCGGGTCTCCTTCGTCTAAGCCCAGCTGCGTACGTCCGGGTACAGGTCCCTTGTACGGAGACGACACCGCACCGGATCACGGTTGATCCGATCACGTCGCGATTACGAACCCCTTGCATGACCGCCATCGGACTTACCGTTCGTCTCGCCGCCGCGGTTACGCTCACGCTGGCGCTCCCGGCCTGCGGCACGAGCTCGTCGAGCTCCAGCTCAGCGTCCAGGAGCAGTGGCTCCTCGTCGACGGCCGCCGAAGTGACCACTGCTCCGCTGAGCGGTAAGGTCAAAGTCTCGATCAGCAACTACGCGTTCCACCCGGCCAGGCTCACGGCTCCGGTTGGCGCGGAGGTCACGTTCACCAACCAAGATCAGACCGCGCACACCGCCACGAGCACCGATCCGGCGCTCGACACCGGAACGGTGAATCCAGGCCACACCGCGACAGTCGTGCTCAACAAGCCGGGTACCTACACGTACTACTGCCAGTTCCACGCGTTCATGCGCGGAACTGTGGTCGTCAAGTAGCGCCAGCAGGCGTCATCGACCGCATG
>JALYZY010000169.1 GCA_030948665.1 Actinomycetota bacterium
CGCTCCAGGTTGCCGGCATGGTCGATGCCGATGCCGACCCCAAGCTCATCCACGCCAAGGCGTCGATGGCCAAGCTGTTCGTCAGCGAAGCGGCGGGACGCTGCGCCGACCGGGCGGTGAAGATCTACGTAGTACCAGTATATATAATAAAAAACGTCGCCGAGCGCTTCCTGCGCGAGCTGCGCGTGGACCGGATCTGGGAAGGCACCAGCGAGATCCAGCGGCTGATCGTCGCGCGCGCGCTCGAGCGGCGCGGCGTCGAGGCAACCATCCATTGAGCCTCGAGCGCCTGTTCCGTCCGGCGTCGATCGCGGTGGTCGGCGCCACGGATCGTCCCGGTAGCTACGGCGGCCAGACGCTTCTGAACCTCCGCGCGATCGGCTACGCGGGGAACGTGTGGGGCGTAAACCCTGGGCGCAGCGAAGCGCTTGGGTACCCGTGCTATCCGACGATCGCCGAGCTGCCCGCGGTCCCCGACGCCGTCGTCGTGGCTGTGCCGGCGCCCGGCGTCCCAGAGGTGATCGATCAGGCAGGTCAGAGCGGCTGCGGTGGCGCGGTGGTGTACGGCGCGGGCTTCGGGGAGGCGCCGGGAGGCATCGAGCTCCAGCTGGCTTTGGTAGACGCCACGGCGCGCCACGGGCTGCCGGTCTGCGGGCCGAACTGCGACGGGATCGTCGCGATGCACTCGCGCGCTGCCCTATGGGGGGACGCGCTGGACCCGCAGGAGCCCGGGGCGGTCGCGCTCGTGTCGCAGAGCGGAAACGTCGCGGTCAACGCACTGTGCACCCGGCGGGGGCTTCGTTTCCACACCGTGATCGCCAGCGGCAACCAGGCGGTGCTGAGCACGCCTGACTATCTCGAGTTCCTGGCGGCTGAGGACGGCGTGCGTTCGATCGCGCTTTACCTAGAAGACGACGGACCCGGACCTGATCTGTGCGAGGGGCTTGCGGCGTGCGCGCTCGCGGGCATCCCGGTCGTCGTTCTGAAGGTCGGCGCATCGCCTGCGGGAGCGCAGGCGGCCGCTGCGCACAGCGCCGCGCTTGCGGGTGATCAGCGCGTTTTCCGAGCCCTCGTCGAGGAGGCAGGGGCTCTATGGGCAGACGATGTGCACGACTTGCTCGAGCTGGCGAAGACGCTCGCCACTCGGCGGCGCGCATCACCGGTGGCGCGGGCAGGCGCGCCCGCCACGGGACTCGCGATCATGACCTGTTCGGGCGGCGACTCCGCCCAGGCGGCCGATGAGGCAGCGAACCTCGGCCTGGAGCTCGCGGAGCTCTCGCCACCAACCCGGCGCCGGCTCGCCGAGCTCCTGCCGCCCGAAGCCACTGTCGCCAACCCGCTGGATTACACCGCCCTCATCTGGGGCGAGCGGGCGGAGCTCCGGGACATCGTCAGATCGCTCGGCGACGATCCGGCCGTCGGCCAGGTGCTGGTCTTCTACGACCAGCCCCATGGGTTGACCGGTGCCCCCGAGGAGTCGTGGCGCGCTGTCCGAGAGGGGATCGCGGCAGGAGCGGCACTGAGCTCGGCGCCCGTGATGGTCAGCTCGACCCTCCCCGAGCTCCTCGACGACGCCTCGGCGCTTGACTTCGACCTGCACGGGATTCCGGCGGCGGCCGGGTTGCGCACGGGGATGAGATGCGCCGCCGCCGCGGCCGATCGAGCCGCCGGCGATCCGGTGCGCCTGCGGGAGATAGCCGCGCTCTCGCGCGGCTTAGAGAGCCCTCGCGGTGGGGAGTGGGTCTCCGAGCACGAGGCCAAGGAGCTCGTTCGCGCCGGCGGCGTCCCGGTCATCGAGGGTCGCCTGGTATCCGACGAGGACGATGCCGCGCGGGCCCTCCCGGAGCTTGGCGGCAGGATCGCGATGAAGCTGAGCGCATCATCGGTCCAGCACAAGTCAGAGCTCGGGGCAGTCGTCCTCAGCCTGGTCAGCGGAGCCGATGTGCGCGCCGCATTCCGCAAGCTTGCGGCGCTGACCGACACCCACGGCGGAGCGATCCGCGCCGAGCGCATGGCGTATGGCGGCGTCGAGCTGATCGTTGCGGCACACACCGAAGGTATCGTGCCCGCGCTCGTGATCGGCCTCGGCGGTACGTGGACCGAAGTGCTCGACGATGTGCGGGTGATCCCACTTCCGGCGCGCGCGGAACGGATCGAGCAAGAGCTACTTCTGCTGCGTGGCGCGCCGTTGCTGCTAGGGGCGCGGGGTGGGCGTCCCGTCGACCTTGCTCGAGTGGCGGAGCTCGCCGAGCGCGTCGGAGAGCTGGTCGCCGGTGGCGCGCTCGAGCTGATCGAGTGCAACCCGGTTCTGGCGGCCCCGGAACAGGTCGTGGTGCTCGATGCGTCCGCGCGCCGGGCCGCCGAGGGCCTCTCGGCCGAGTTGGCCGAGCAGAATGAGGCGTCGTGCCCGACGTGATCGTGATCGGTGGCGGATTTGCGGGCGTCACAGCGGCGCGCGAGGCGGCGCTGCGCGGGTGCTCGGTACTGCTACTCGAGGCCCGCGACCGGTTGGGTGGACGGACCTGGCGCGGGCCGTGGGACGGCGCCAGCATCGAGTACGGCGGGCAGTGGGTGCACTGGCATCAGCCTCACACATGGTCTGAGATCGCCCGGGCCGAGCTCCGGGTGGAGCTGAGCGAGGATCCGTCGAGCGCTGCTTGGTATGTCGGCGAGGAGCGGCGCGAAGGAGTGGTCGAGGAGCGCGACGAGATCGCGCGCAGAGGCTGGGATCAGTTCGTGGAGGGCGTCCGGGACGCGCTGCCGTTACCCCACGACCCGCTGCATGCGATCGACGAGCTCGCGCGATTCGATCGGCTGACTATCGCGGAGCGCCTCGAAGAGCTCGCATTGTCGGCAGAGGAGCGCGCAGTGCTGACGGCGGAGCTCGAGTCGCTCGCACACGCTCCCATCGATCAGGCGGGCGCTGTGTCAGTGCTGCGCTGGCATGCGCTGTCGGGCTACAGCCTCGCGCTGACGCAGTTCACAGGCGGGCGCGTGACGCTCGAGCACGGGACTCGATCGCTGCTGGACGCGATCGCCGGCGGGGCTCCATTCGAGCAGCGTCTCCAGACACCGGTCGTCGCAATCATTCGAAATCACGACAGCGTCGAGGTCCAGACACGGTCTGGCGAGCTCGTCAGCGCCAAGGCCGTAGTCGTCGCAGTCCCGCTCAACGTCCTTGGCTCAATCGAGTTCGCGCCGCCGCTGTCGGAGGGCAAGCGGGCCGCGGCTGACGTCGGGCAAGCCTCGCGCGGGATCAAGATCTTCATCCGCGCTCGGGGCGAGCCCGTGCTCCAGAATGCGATCCGCGCTGGTCATCCGTTCGGGTATCTCGACAGCGAGAGCCTTCTCGATAACGGAACCCAGATGATGATCGGGTTCGGCCCCGACGCCGGGACCTTCGACGCCGGCGACCTCGCTGCGGTGCAGCGGGAGCTCGATGCGATCATTCCTGGATACCAGGCCCTGACGGCGACAGCTCACGACTGGCTGGCCGACGAGTTCTCGCGCGGCACCTGGGCGATCCACAGGCCCGGCTGGTACGAGCATCACCACGCGGCGATGCAGGAGCCTGAGGGACGCGTGCTGCTGGCGGGCTCCGACATCGCGAACGGCTGGGCAGGCTTCATCGACGGGGCGATCGAAACGGGGCTTCGGGCGGGAAGAGCCGCAGCCGCGCTCACGTGAGCTGCACCGGCGCTCCTCACCCTGGTCGCAGACAACCGCCGTCGCTCCGAGCAAGCCCGTCGGGATCCTCGAGACCGGGGTCACCGCCGAAGCCATACCTGAGCCGGGCCGGCCAGAAAAAGGCCGGCTGGATCTCGCGCATGTTCGCCGCCGCCTCGAACGGTTCGTTCGTCACCTCGGGCGGCCGGCCCATCGGCCTGCTGCAGTGGTGGAACGAGAAGTGGAGCACGGCGACTCATCGAATCCGGACTGGGTTGATATGACGATTAACAGCCAGGACGGCTCACAGGCGGCATACCGCAACGGGCTGCGGTCAGCCGGCGACTACTTCCTTATGCAGCCGACGTTCGACTGCACGACCGGAGCACTTTGACGACCGGAGCACTTTGACGACCGGAGAACTTTGACGACCGGAGAACTTTGACATCCGGCGCTCACCGCTTCCGGTGGGCGCCGGCTCCCGCAGCGGCCGGCCCGGCGAGGAGACCCTCGTCGAGTCCGTCAGCGAGCGATTGCAGCTGCTGGCCACCGATCTGATCGGCGAACACGTAGGGGAGGGTCGAGATTGGGACACCGAGAGACTCCCGCAGCCGCTCCTGCTGCTCGCGCTGGATGCCCGCACGCGCATGCTCGGACAACGCCGCCCGCAGCGCTGAGCGCGCAAGCGGCGAGCGCGTCCTGGCAAGCGCGCTTCGAAGGTCCCCGAGATCCTTCTCGCCGAATCGCGGCGGATAGGCCGCATTCACGATCACGGCGTCGAGCGGGAGCTCCTGCGCTGCGAGCGCGTCCTTCAGCCACAGCATCTCAGTGACGGGCATCTCCTCAGCCGTCGTGACGGCCACCAGCCCGGTGAATTTGTCGTCGGCGATGGTGGCCGCGATCGTCTGGCCCTGATGTGCGATCGGGCCGACGCGAGCGATCTCGGCGAACGTCCTCGGCGTTCTGAGCAAGCCCACGCAGTGGCCGCTCGCCGGGGCGTCCACGATCACCAGGTCGTAGCGCCCGCCGCTCTCTACCCGTCGCCGAGGTTGGGAGAGCTCCCACACCTTGCCGAGGCTGAGGAGCTCCCGCATCCCGGGGGCGCCCATCGCAAACACCTGGAACATCTTGCTTGCGCCGAGGAGGTCTCCGACCCAGCCGGTCTTGACGTGCAGGTACTCCTGCATCGCATGCTGAGGATCGATGGAGATCGTGAACAGGCCCGGTGCCAGCTCGATCTCCGTGAACCCGTCGCCCTCGCGACCGAAGGACCGCTGAAGGCGGCGCTGGCTCGCGAGCTCGGCCACGATCGTTCGCAGTCCGCGGCGCGCCGCAAGCAGTCCGATCGCTGCGGCGACCGTCGTTTTGCCTACGCCGCCCTTGCCCGTGACGAACAGCAGATGCTTGTCGAGCAGGTTGACCATGGCGGCTGAAAATAGCGGCGAGCGCCGTTGCGAGCGCCTCGCGCGGAGGATTTCCCGGCCCGCGTGCGAAATACACGCCCGTATGACTCCCCCTACAGGGATCGGAGCTCCCGTGACGGCCACCCCGAAGGTGATCGCGTTCGCCAACCAGAAGGGCGGCGTCGCCAAGACGACCACAACGCTCAACCTCGCAGTCGCATTCGCCGAGAAGGGCCACCGGGTCCTGTGCTGCGACATGGACCCGCAGGGCAACCTGACGATGTCGCAGGGCATCGATCCCGACACGCTCGAGCAGTCCATGTACGACGTGCTCGTGCATCACATCTCGATCCGGCAGGTGATCCGCAAGCGCGAGATCGACGTCGCCTGCGCCTCGATCGATCTGGCCGGCGCCGAGATCGCGATGTCGACCCAGATCGGGCGGGAGCGCTCGCTGCAGAAGGCGCTGAAGGAAGTCGACGAGGACTACGACTTCGTGTTCATCGACACTCCCCCGAGCCTCGGGCTGCTGACAATCAACGCGCTGACGGCGGCGCAGAAGGTGATCGTCCCCGTCCAATGCGAATATCTGTCGATGCGCGGACTGCTGCAGCTGCAGAACACGCTCTCGATGATCAGGGAGAACCTCAATCCCGACGTAGTGATCGAAGGCATCCTCCCGACGCTCGTCGACACCCGGACGCTCCACGCCAAGGAGGCGATCGAGCTCCTCGAGGAGAACTTCGGCGAGCGGGTGTTCGCTTCAAGAATCCGCAGGACGGTTCGCTTCGCGGAGGCGCCAGTGAAAGGGATGTCCGTACTGAAGTACGATCCCGACGGTCTGGCCGCCCACTCATACCGGCAGCTTGCGAAAGAGGTTCTCTCAAATGCCAAGCGGTAAGCGCGCGAGCATGCGAGAAGGGCCGCTGGCTGCCCTATTTCGCAAGGCAGGACCAGAGCCCCCGGCGAAGGCCGACGCGAAAAAGAGCGGGCAAGCGCCGGAGGCGGCAGCCAGCCGCGGCCGAGCGGGTCGCGAGGACCGCCAACCTCGTCAGCGGGCCGTCGCCGCCAAGCAGCCGCGGGCCCAGTCGACTTCTCCAGCGCAAAAGCGCGCGCCTGCGGCGCGTTCCGAGAAGCCAGCCTCGGCACCGCCCACCCCCCAGGAGCGGCTGCGCAACGCGTTCTCGGCCGACATCCCCGAGAACATCCTCGACCGTCCCGGCAAGCGTGCGGCTCCGGATGAAGACGTCTATGCGCGTCCCGATTCGCTTTCGCACGCGATCGGCGGGCCGGCCCCCATCGGGAAACCGGTGATCCGCGTGGTGGGTGTCGGCGGGGCTGGCGTCAACGCGGTCAACCGAATGGTGGAGGCCGAGATCGAGAGCGTCGAGTTCCTGGCGATCAACACAGATCTCCAATCGCTCCAGCAATGCGCCGCGCACGACACGCTGCACATCGGAGATTCGCTGACGCGAGGCCTCGGCTCCGGGTCCGATCCGGACCTCGGTCGCCGGGCCGCGCGCGAGGAGTACGACCGGATCAAGGCGATGATGCGGGGCTCGGATATGGTGTTCATCGCCGCCGGAGCCGGCGGCGGCACCGGCACTGGGGCAGCGCCGGTGGTGGCCGAGATCGCCCGCGAGATCGGCGCGCTCACCGTCGGCATCGTCACCCGGCCGTTCGACTTCGAAGGCTCGCGCCGGCGGGAGCAGGCCGACGCCGGGATCAAGGCGCTCGGCGAAGAGGTCGATACCTTGATCGTCGTCCCGAACAACCGGCTGCTGACCGTGCTCGACCGTAACACGTCGATGCTCGACGCATTCAGAGTGGCCGACGACGTCCTGCGGCAGGGGGTGCAGGGCGTCTCCGATCTGGTGACCCTCCCCGGCCTGATCAATCTCGACTTCGCCGACGTCAAGACAATCATGTCCGGAGCGGGCACAGCGCTGCTCGGCATCGGTATGGGCAGCGGCGAGCGCCGCGCGATCGACGCCGCAGAGGCGGCAGTTTCCTCCCCGCTACTGGAGACGAGCATGGAGGGCGCACGGTCAATCCTGCTGTCGATTACAGGCGGCCATGACCTGTCGCTGTGGGAGGTCAACGAAGCTGCCAAGGCCGTCGCTGAAGCCGCGCACCCGGACGCAAACATCATCTTCGGTGCGATGGTCGACGAGAAGCTCGACGAGCAGGTGTGGGTCACTGTGGTCGCGACCGGTTACGCCAACGGGCGGACCCGCAGACGCGACGAGGGGCGTACTGGCGTCACCGAGGTCGTCGGCGGCTCGCGCACCTCGTTGCGCGAGCCCGCGGGTGAGCCGCGGGTTACGCGGGTCAGCCGCTCCTGGTCGCAACCGGGTGAGCTCGACGTACCCGAGTTCATTCCCCGGCGCTGACGCCCCTGTACGCGGCGTATAACCTGGGCCTGCCCACGGCACCTCAGATATCTGACCCCGGCCAGCTCGGAGTGATCGCTGCCGGGCACCCCGTGACGGCCAGGCGGGGTGCGGACGTGCTACGCGATGGGGGCAATGCCGTCGATGCAGCGATCGGAGCGATACTCGCCTCGTTCGCCTGCGAGCCGCTGTTGAACAGCCTCGGCGCTGGCGGCTACATGTTGGTCGCCGAGCCGGCCCGCGAGGCGGTGCTATTGGACTTCTTCGTTCAGGCGCCGGGAGAGGGCGCCGACCCGGCCGGCCGCGCTGAGCTGCTGCCAGTCAGCATCTCGTTCGGGGACGCGGTCCAGGTGTTCAACATCGGCGTGGCATCCGTGGGCACCTACGGAGTACCCGCAGGCCTATGCGAGGCAGCCGAGCGGTTTGGCAGCATTTCGCTTGCCGAGCTCGTCGCGCCGGCGGCGCGCCTCGCCCGTGAGGGCGTGAAGCTGACTCGCCAGCAGGCGTATCTGGTCGAAATCCTGGCCGATATCGCCACCTCGACTCCCGAGAGCACGTCGATCTTCGCGCCTGCCGGCGCGCTTCTCACGGAGGGCGACACGATTCGCCAGCCGGAGCTGGCCGATGCGCTCGAGCGGCTCGGTGCGGAGGGAGCGGCTCCCTTCTACACGGGCGACATCGCGGCTGCGATCGTCGAATGGGTCGCTGTGCGGGGTGGGATGCTGACCGCGGCGGACCTGGCGGGGTACGCGGTCACGCAGCGGGTGCCCGTGAGCGTCGCCTATCGCGATCGCAAGGTACTGACCAACCCACCACCATCTGCGGGCGGGATCCTGATTGCCCGCGCCCTCCACCTGCTCGACATGCAGCCCAGCACCCCCGACAGCGAGCGAATCGTGGAGGTTATGGAGCGCATCCAACGAGAGCGGACGCCGGAGTTCCTCGAAGGGCTGGACGACCCGCGGTTCGTCGAGCGATTTCTAGGTGGAGTGGGCGGCTCCAAGGGTGCGCCGTCGACGCTGGCACGCCCCGCCGGGCCGCTCGGCTCGACCACCCACATCTCGGTGCTCGACCGCGACGGCTGCGCCTGCTCGGTGACCTGCTCGAACGGCTCCGCCTCCGGCGTGATCGTCCCAGGCACCGGCGTTCACCTCAACAACATGCTCGGAGAGCAGGACCTGAATCCGCTCGGCTTTCACCGCCATCCGCCGGGACGCCGGCTTCCGAGCATGATGGCCCCGACGGTCGTCCTGCGCGACGAGGCTCCGCAACTTGTGCTGGGTAGCGCCGGCTCGAACCGAATCCGCTCAGCGATCCTGCAAACGATCGTTCGCGTCGTTGATGACGGGCTGCGTGCCCCTGATGCGGTGCAGGCGCCACGGCTGCACTTCGAGGACGGGATCGTTTATGTCGAGCCCGGGATCGACACGAGGACGCTGGAGCTCGCAGCGCGAAGCATCGCGCGCTTCAGGGAGCGCAACCTGTTCTTCGGCGGGGTGCAGGCGGTCGAGCGCCACGGTGACGGTGCCTTCTGGGGAGGGGGAGACCCGCGCCGCGGCGGGGCCGCGGAAGTCGTGACCGGCGGATGACGGCGCGCCCAGCCCCCCGTGCAACGTCATGCTGGGGTCTTGTCCTGACGGCGCTCGCGCTGCTCGGATCCGCCTGCGGTCTGGCTGTGCAGTCGCCGGACCTGTTCCTGCTCACCCGGACCGGTGGGGGAGCCAAGCTAACGCTCCTGATCAACGACTCGGGAACGATCAGCTGTGATGGTGGCGCGGCCAAGCAGCTTTCCGACCCCTTGCTGCTTCGGGCCCGAGACCTCGCTGCAGGCCTCGACACCGACGCCAAGGCGAAGCTCCGAATCCCTCCGTCGAAGAACAGCATCTACTCGTACTCGGTCCAGCTCCAGGACGGGAGCATCCGGTTTCCCGACACCGCCGCACTCGAGCACCCGGAGCTCGCGCAGGCAGTGTCGTTCGCGCTCCAGGTCGCCCAGCGATCCTGTGGGGTTTCTTAGCCTGTGGGAGTTCTCAGCGTGCCAGAGGCTCCGGGACGGTAGCCTCCCCGGCCGGCCATGATCCTGATAGCCGCCCACAGCCTCATCACGACCTTCCAGGCGATCGTCCTCGGCGTTCTCCAGGGCGTGAGCGAGCTTTTTCCGATCTCGAGCCTCGGTCACACGGTGCTGTTCCCAAAGCTGTTCGGGTGGAACAACATCGTCGCATGGCAGTCGCAGCCTGAGTCGCCATGGCTTGCCTTCATCGTGATGCTTCACGTCGGCAGCGCCATCGGGTTGCTGATCTACTTCTGGCGTGACTGGATCGCGCTCATCCGCGCGTTCTTCGCGACGCTGGGCAAGCGGCGGGCCGAGACGCCGACCGAGCGGCTGGCGTGGCTGATCATCGTTGCCAGCATCCCGGTCGGGATCTTCGGGATCCTGTTCGAGCACGCTGCTCGTACCGCCACCGCGAAGCCGCTGATCGCCGCGATCTTCCTGATGGTCAACGGCGCCGTGCTACTCGGTGCGGAGCGGCTGCGCAGACGCGCCGAAGTGCGAGAGCTGGCGCGCAGGGAGGGCACCAAGGAGGATGGTGGCCGCCGGCTCGAGACCCTCGAATATAAGGAGGCGGGCGTCATCGGCGTAGCCCAGTCAACGGCGCTGATCGCCGGCATCAGCCGCGATGGGATGGCCATGGCCGCCGGCCTGGCCAGGGGGCTCGACAACGCCGACGCGGCCCGGTACGGCTTTCTGCTTGCGACGCCGATCATCCTCGCGGCCGGCCTCTACAAGCTTCCCGACCTGATCGGACCGAACGGTGCGGGCATTCGCGGTCCTGCGGTGATAGCTGCGATCTTCGCCGCGATCACCGCGGTCATAACGGTGCACTTCCTGATGCGCTACTTCAGGCACGGGAACCTCAACCCGTTCGGGATCTACTGCCTGCTGTTCGGGGCGGCGATGGTCGCTTACAACGTCTGACCGCGAGGGTCAGCCCATCTTGACTTTGCCGTTCGAGCGCGCTCGCTCCTGAGCGTGCTCGACGAACTCGAGGCGCTTGATGGCGGCGCGCAGCAGTCTGGTGACCAGCCGCAGGCGGGCGTTCTCGGATCGCAGGTCGAGAAGGCCTTGCTTGGCGTCCAGCCCGAAGTCGATCGTTGCGGCCATCGCGTAGGCGCCCAGGTCGGCGAGCTCGCTTGGATCGGGATCCCGGTCGGTTGCGAGCTTGACGAGCTCGGCGTAGGCCTCATGGGCCGTTCGCGCGAGCTCTGGGTCGGCGTCGGTGCTGCGGTCCTCCACGAACTCGATCACCCCGGCCGGATAGGCCAGGTGCCCCTGGCGTTCGACCACCCGGAACGGCCGGGTTCCGCGTGCCAGGAGGTTCATGTTCCCGTCCTCCAGGCGCTCGAGCACGCGATCGATCTTGCACGCGCATCCAATCTCGCGCAGGCCATCATCCGCCAGCCACACGATGCCGAACTCGCCCTCGTTGGCCAGGCACTCGTTCATCATCGTCTTGTAGCGCTCCTCGAAGATGTGAAGCGGTATTAGCTCGCCCGGGAGTGCGACGAGCCCGAGCGGGAACAGTGGAAACTCATTCGAGAGGCGATCAGGCACTCCCGTGAGTGTATGGCCGCCGGATCAGGCCCTGCGGGCGGATATCAGCAGGTTGTAGAAGATCGCCGGGGGCAACACCGGCTCGAGCAGCAGCTCATCCACGCGCTGGAGCAGCAGGTAGCCGCGGAACGCGTAACGGCGCCAGAGCATCGGGACATCGGCGGGATCGGCGGAGGCCTCGAGCGCTCGGTTGAACCAGCCGAACCAGTTGGCCAGAAGCTCCTCCCCCCTGACGCTGACATCGGCGAAACCGGTCGAGCGGGCATAGTCAGCCAGCTCTCCGGGTGAGAACGCGTGGATGTCGACGAGGCGCTCGAGCCCGTGATCCTCGGGCTCGCCGCCGTCCTTCTCCGGTCGGGGTGCCGGGCGGCTGCGAACTGCTGCCCGCCAGGCGGGGGCGAGTGCCGCGCCGGCACGCTTCGGCGTTCTCGCCAGTCGATCGCCGACCCGGGATGGCTCTCCGGCGAACACCATCCGCCCGCCGGGGCGCAAAACACGGTGAAGCTCCGAAAACGCGCGCCCGAGCCCAGGCAGGTGGTGGAGCACGGCATGACCGAGGACGAGGTCGAAGCTCTCGTCGGCGAACGGGAGCGCCTCCGCGTCGGCGGGTTCGGTTTCGACCGACAGCCGGAGCCGACTTGCGTTGTCCTCGAGGGTTTCGAGCATCCCCGGGGAGATGTCGGTGCAGGTCGCCGAACGGATGACCCCGGATTGCAGGAGGTTCAGGCTGAAATATCCGGTGCCCGCGCCAATCTCGAGCGCGCGGTCATATCCTCGGTCGAGCTCCGAGCCCAGCAGCTTTCGCAGCTTGCGCAGGACCTGGCCCTGTCCAAGCTCGCCAAAATCGATGCCCCATTTGAAGTCGTAGCCCGGTGCGGCGACGTCGTGATAGCGAATATTCGCGTCGCGGACGTCGTCGGCGTTCAGGACGGCGCTCATCGCCGCATCACATTACCCTGTCGGACTCCCAGTGAACGTCTACGTTCAGCAGAACCAGCCGCCCGGAGTGCGCCCACTCGAGCTGACCGGGGAGCGCACGCTCCCCGACGTTCCGGCAGAGAACTACTGGTACCGCCGCCACCTCGCTGTCTACGAATGGACAGGGGCAAGGGTCGCCGGGCTACGAGTGGTCGACATGGCGTGCGGGGAGGGCTACGGATCAGAGGTCCTGTCGCGGAGCGCCGGGAGCGTGGTCGGTGTCGAAGCCAACCCGGAAGCGTATGAGCACGCCCGGGCCCGCTACCGGCGTCAGAACCTGCGCTTCGAGCGCGATGTGATCGAGACCCACGGAGCGCCCGGAACCTACGACGCGGTCGTGCTGCTGCAAACGATCGAGCATGTGCAGGACCCGGTCCGCGTCCTCGAGCACTTCCGCTCGATCACTGCCCCGGGAGGGGCGGTGTATGTGTCGACGCCGAACCTGCTGACACTTGCGGGACCTGGGGCTGCGAAGTCAGACAACCCGTGGCACATCCGCGAGTACCGGGCTGTGGAGTTCGAGGATCTATGCCGTTCGAGCTTTCAATCGGTCGAGCTGCTTGGCGTCTTCCATTCCCGCAAGCTGCGCGCGCACGAGCTGGCGCTGCGCCTCGGGTGGGACCAGGTCCATCGGAAGCTCGGGCTGACCGCGGCGTTCTACGACCGCTTCACGCCGGCGATCGCCGCAAGCGACTTCACGCTTCGTGCGCGCGGCCTGGACGCCGCGCTCGACTTCCTCGCGGTCTGTCGCGACCAGCCTTCGCGGGCGCTCCTTCCTCGGTGAACACGCGCCGCGTTGGCGCGATCCGCTCGCGATCGGGCGCCAGGAAGTAGATCAGTACGACGACGCCCCTCCGCGCGCCACTCGAGATGGTCCGGGCGGAGGGCTAGCCCCAGCGGAAGGTCCGGGGCGCCTCGCGCATCCGGATCAACCGGGCGGGGATGCCCGCCACGACGGCGTTCTCGGGCACGTTCGAGGTGACGACAGCACTGGTCCCGACCACCGAGTTGTTGCCGACTGTGACGCCACGAAGCAGGCAGGCGCCGTAGCCAATCCAGACGTTGTGGCCCACCTTCACGTCCCGCTTGTAGATGCCCTGCTCGCGGATCGGACGCTCGACCTCGACCATGCCGTGGTCGAAGTCGATCATCATCACCCGGTCGGCGATGATGCACTCTCGTCCGATCGACACGTGCTGGAAGGAGGAGATCGTGCATTCCTGGCCGAGCACAGACTTGGCCCCGAGCGAAACGAGGCCCTCGTGGGCGCGGATCTTCGTGTCGTGACCGATCCACGACCAGCGGCCGAGTGAGACTGTCGCGTTGCGACCGATCTCGAATTTCACGCCGGGGCACACGAAGCACAGGCCATCGGTCTGAAGCCGTCCTCGCCAGCGGAGCTTCAGCCACAGCCAACGGAGAACGAGCACCGCGTAGGCCGGCCGCAACATGTGGTTCGCGCGCGCGAAGCGCAGAAACGAGAGCAGGCCGCCGCGCAAGGGCGAAGGGGCGCCGCGGATGATCGGCGGAGCGCCGCGAACGCGTGGCGGTGCGATGGGCCCGGTCCGGAAGGCCTCGAGCTGCTCGGCGCTCACCGGCCCCGGACGCTTGGTGCTCGTTGGCTGCACGGCGAGATCGTACGGTTCCGCGCATCGTGAGGGACGCCCGGGGACCCGGCGTGCGGTCCGGACAGCCCCCGCCGTGGGCGCTCGAGCGAACTGGCGGGCCGCCCTGACATCATTCCCGCGCGATGGCCGGCCCTGAGCGAACGCTTGCAGAACGGCTGCTTGAGGGCGATAGGCGGGCCCTCGCACGCGGCATCTCACTGGTCGAAGCCGATGTCCCGGAGGGCTGGGCGCTCGTCCGGGAGGTCTATCCCCATACCGGCAAGGGCACGGTGATCGGGTTCACCGGCCCGCCGGGCGTTGGCAAGTCGACGCTTCTCGGAGCGCTGATCAAGCTTGAGCGGGCCGCTGGGCGCTCGGTGGGTGTGCTTTCGATCGACCCGTCGTCGCCGTTCACCCGCGGGGCACTGCTGGGCGACCGGATTCGGCTGACCGATCACTTTCTCGATCCCGGTGTGTTCATACGCTCGATGGCGACTCGCGGAGCCCTCGGTGGCCTGAGCGAGGCCGCGCTCCAGGCGGCGCTGCTGATGGATGGCGCGGGGCGCGAGGTGATCCTGCTCGAGACGGTCGGCGTCGGCCAGGCCGAGGTTGACATCATCGATCACGCCGATACGGTCGTGCTGGTGCTGATGCCGGGGTCAGGAGACTCGATCCAGGCGCTTAAGGCGGGGATCATGGAGATCCCTGACGTGATCGTCGTCAACAAGGCCGATCATCCGCTCACAGACACGATGGTGCGCGAGATCAAGGGCGTCCTGGCGCTCGGTCCGATGGGCGACTGGCCGATCCCGATCGTGCGGACTGAGGCCGGGCGTGGGGAGGGCGTACACGAGCTCGCGGAGAAGCTCGAGGAGCATCGCGCGTTCATCGAGTCAGAGGGAACGCTGTCCGTGCGCCGCCGGCGCAACCTGATGAATGAGGTGCTGGCGATCGCAACCAACCGGATCCGCCGGGAGCTCGAAGCCTCCGTTCGCGACGATCCTGCGGTCAAGGAGTTGCTTGACCGCGTGGTCAGCCGCGAGCTCGACCCGGCCAGCGCGGCCACAACCATCCTCGAGCGGCCACTGGCCGGAGCCCGCTAGTGCACGAGGTACTTGGCGTTCCGTTCGCCGCTGCCGCGCTGGTGCTGGGCATCGCCGGCGTGGCGAAGCTCCGATCGCCGCACCCAGCAGCCAGAGCGCTCGCAGCGCTGGGACTCGGCACGGCGCCGGGCCTGGTACGCGCGCTGGGAGCGTTCGAGGTAGCCCTGGGGTGTTGGGGCCTGATCGCGCCGGGAGCGGTGGTCGCGGCGGCGACGGCCGCGGCCTACGCGGTGTTCGCGGTAATCGCACGCTTGCTCGTGTTGCGCCGTGCTTCGTGCGGATGCTTCGGCGAGAGCGAGCTTCCGGCCACGACATGGCAGTCGGCTCTCAGCTCCGTGCTCGCAGCGCTGTGCGTGGTCGCAGCGGTGCGCACGCCTGCATCCTTTCTGTGGATGCTTGGTCGGCCTGCGGTCCTGGCCGCAGCGCTGCTGGTCGCCCTGGTCGGGTGCGCGTACGCAATCGTCGTCGCCTACATGCTGCTGCCGGCCGCGTGGGCCGCGTGGAGCCCGAGGTGACAGACCCTGGGTTGCGGCTCACCGGAGCGCTCAGCAGGCTGCTCGAGCGCCGCCTCTCCCGCCGGGGGGCGCTCTCGCGGGCGGCGGTCGCAGGCTCCGCCTTCGCCGTGGCGCCGCTGCGCTATCTGCTGCGCCCGGGAACCGCTTGGGCCGTGATCGGCCCGGGCAACTGCGCATCTGGGCTGTGCACGGACGGCTACACCGCCTTCTGCTGTGAGATCCAGCACGGTCTCAACACCTGTCCGGAGAGCACCTACATCGCCGGTTGGTGGAAGTGCACCAGCTACACCGGAACTGGGCTTTGCCATCAGGCCGGGGTCCGCTACTACATCGATTGCAACCGCATTCCGGGGCACGTGTTTCCCGGCGGCTGCCAGTGCGCACGCGGCGATTGCGGCCGGCGACGAGTTGACTGCAACCACTTCCGCTACGGCCAATGCAACACCCAGATCGCCGGAACCACCGAGGTGGTCTGCCGGCTGGTGATCTGCCAGAACCCAGCGCACACGCCGGGGTGGAGCTGCAACGCCACCGAGAAGGTCGACGACAACACCTGCGGCCACGAGGCAGGTTGTCTGAAGGGGCTCGCCGTGCAGCCGCCCCAGAGCGGCGGGGCGTGATGGTCGGGCCCGCGGTGCAGCGACCGCAGAGCGGCGGGGCGTGATGGTCGCACTGGTGGCGGCCGAGACCGTCCTGCTCGTGCTGCTGGTGGTGCTCGTGGCCGGGTTGCTTCGAAGCCATGCGGAGATCCTTCGGCGCCTGGGGCCGTCGATGGAGGAACAAGGCGTCGGAGCGCCGGTGGCCCGAGCCCGCGCAGCGACTGAGCTCGAGGCCGCTGCGCTGTCGGGGATGACGCCGTCCGGCGACGCGCTCACGCTCGACTTCTCGAGTCCCGGGGGCGGACCGACGCTGCTTGCATTTCTCACGAGTGGCTGCAGCAGCTGTCTGTCGTTCTGGCAAACACTCGCCGAGCCTCGGCTTCCACCCGAGGTCCGGATCGTGGTCGTCGCCCACGGCGCCGAGCGTGAGCGGCCGGGCCGGCTGCGCTCGCTAGCGCCGGATGGGATCCCTGTCGTCATGTCGACACCAGCATGGGAGGACTACCGCGTTCCGGGGGCTCCGTACTTCGTGCTCGTCGACGGGGGCATCCGCGGGGAGGGGGTAGCCATGACCTGGCAGGCGCTGTCCTCCCTCGTTCGCGACGCCCTGGACGATCAGCACGAGTCTTCGCCGCACTCGCCCGCGCTGAGCGTCGACGCGGTGCTGGCGGCGGGCGGAATCGGTCCTGAGCATCCGAGCCTGTATCCGGGTCAGAGAGGCGGTAACGGCTCGGAATGACCGTGCTGGCCGCGCTGGGGATCGTCGCCGCGGTGGTCGCTGCCGTTCGCGCGGCCTGGTCGCCATGAGGGGAGTCGATGCTCGCGAGCATCACTCCGCTCGGTGAGCGGGGCCGGCGTTCGAGATGGTGGATCACGGTCGTGGCTTTCGCCAGCGCCTCCACCGCAGCCGGCGCCGCACTCGGCGCGCTGCTCGGCGCCGCGGGCCGGATCGCGGTCTCGCCCGTGCTGAGTGAGGACGGACGGCTCGCGGTCCTGGCGGGGTTGCTGGCGGCAGCGATCGTGCTCGACATGAAGGCCCGGCGTATCCCGGGACCTCGCCGCCAGGTGAACCAGAGGTGGCTCGACGAATACCGCGGATGGGTATATGGGGCCGGCTTCGGCTCCCAGCTGGGGCTCGGGATCACCACTGTCGTCGCCAGTTCCGCGACGTACGTGGCGATCGCAGGAGCCGCGTTGACCGCAACCCCGTGGCAGAGCGCGGTCGTACTCGGCTGCTACGGCGCGGTCCGCGGGCTGACGCCGCTGCTGGCGGCGCGCGTGAGCAGCCCGGCGGCGTTGATCGAGATTCATCGCGCGCTCGCGCGCTGGGGCGCGCCCGTACGAAGCGCGGGGTTGATCGCAATGGCCGCAAGCCTAAGCGCTGCCGTTGCCGGGGCGCTGTGGTGATTCTCGACGCACACGGAATTCGGGTTTCACTGCCGACGGGCTGGAGCGGGCGGGTGTTCTCACGCGCAAACGGCGTGGCCACGCTGCACGCCGGCGACTTTCAGCTGAAGCTGAACGACGGGGAGTTCGGCGATGGCAGCACCCGCCAGATGCCCGCGGCGGCTTCGTTCATTGCGCTGACCGAGTACGAGCCCGGTGGGAGATTGCAGCCGGGACGTGGCCTGTTCGCCCCACGCGGAGTGCGCCTTCCGCTGGACCCGACGAGCTTCTCGAGCGCCGGTCTGGCGCATCCCCGGCACGGGCAGCTCGGGATGCAGCACTTCTTGACCGATTCGCACCGGCCGTTCTGCCTGTACGTGGTGCTGGCCGGCCCGCGGTCCGGGCGCAGCCGGCAGCTGGTAATTCTCGACCGCATCCTCAGATCGCTGCGGATCGCCCCGCGCATCTAGGGCGGGTTCAGAGTGCCGGAGTAGCTTGCGGCGTCGTGCCCGAGCACCGCGACGCACGGGGTGAGGTTGCGGCGCGAGCGGTTTTGGTAGGTGGCGCTGACTGCGGTGACGACGACGGTCCCGTTCACCACGGCGGTAGTTTGCCTGCGCACGGTGATCGCGAATGGAACTCGTTCGCCGTGGGGATACCGATGCCCGGCACAGCTAAGCGGCAGGTAGAACGTACCGGATCCGGAGTACACCCCCGAAGGGCCTTCGGTCAGCAGCAGCGTATCGGTGCCCGTGGCCCGGCTTCGCAACAGCATGACCGAGGTGCACGGGCCACTCGGGCACGCGGGCGTGAAAGTCCAACTTCGGCTGACGCGCTGACCGACGTGCTCCCGGCGGACGTGCTGGGCGACAGTGACCCTCCCCGTCATAGCGAACGTCCCCTGAAGAGTTGCGCTCACTGGAGGCTGCGCCTGCGCTGGCGCCGCTGAGAGCAGGGCGGACGCCGCGGTCGCCAGGATCCAGCTCCGACTTCTCAAGCGACTGCTGGGGAGCCTGGGTTGCCGGGTGGGGAAGGTCACCCGCGTGCATAGCGCGCGCTTTCCGAAGGGAACCATGGTCAAGACGGTCCCCGGCTCAGGCACGTACGCAGCGGGGAAGTCGGTCGCGATCCAGGTCTCCTCCGGCCGCAAGCACTAAGCCCCCAGCGCCCGGGCGATCACCATCTGCTGGATCTCGTCGGTGCCCTCTCCGATCGTGAGGACCTTCGCGTCGCGGTAGAACCGGCATACCGGGTACTCCTCGATGTAGCCGTAGCCGCCGTGGATCTGGACCGCCTCGTCTGCTGCTTGGACGGCCAGGCGGCCGCTCTTCAGCTTGGCCTGTGCGGCAGTCAGCGTGAAGTTCCGCCCGGCGTCCTTCAGCATCGCGGCCTGGTGCACGAGCAGCCTGGTCGCCTCGATCTCGGCAGAGAGGTCCGCAAGCTTGGCTTGAATCGCCTGGAACTTCGCGATTGGCCGCCCGAACGCCCTGCGCTCCTTGGCGTAGGCGAGCGCCTGGTCGAATGCCCCCTGGGCCAGCCCCACGCCCATCGCGGCGACGCCGATCCGTCCGATGTCGAGGACCACGAAGAACTGGCGCAGCCCCGCTCCGCGCCGTCCGACGAGATTCTCCTCGGGGACGTGGCAGTTCGCGAACGACAGCGGTCGGGTGTCCGAGGCGTTCCAGCCCATCTTGCGGTACGGCTCGCCGAGCTCGTAGCCGGGGGTCCCGTTCGGGACGACGATGTTCGAGATCTCGCGCTCGCCGTTTGCTGCACCGGTGACCGCGGTGATCGTGACGAGCGCGGAGATCTCGGTGCCAGCATTGGTGATGAACTGCTTGCTGCCGTCGATCACCCATTCGCCGTCCTCTAGCGCCGCTCGGGTCTGGGTGTTACCAGCGTCGGATCCCGCCTCCGGCTCGGTGAGGCCGAACGCAGCGAGGCGCTCTCCGCTGCACAGTCGCGGCATCCATTCCCGCTTTTGCCGGTCTGATCCGAACAGGTAGATCGGCTGCGTTCCCAGCGAGGTATGAGCGCACATCGTGATCGCCACCGAGGAATCGACGCGTGCGAGCTCCTCGACCGCCAGCGCGTACGCAAGCGAATCTCCACCGGCGCCGCCGAGTTCCTCGGGGAACGGGATCCCCATCAGATCGAGCTCGCCCAGTCGCTGGACGATCTCGTATGGAAACGACTTGGTGCGGTCGAGCTCCTCGGCGACAGGTGCAATCTCCTGCTCGGCGAACTCGCGCACGGTGGAGCGAAGCAGCTGATGGTCGTCTGAGAGATCGAGCGCCATGACGCTGATTCTCACATTCTCGGCGAGGGCGGTTCCGCGGAACCGTTCTCCGGACCCAGCGATCGCGCGAGGTCGACGAGCAGGCGCACCCCAAACCCAGTGGCGCCCTTATCGATGTACGGCAGCGAAACGTCGTAGGCGGTCCCCGCGATGTCCAGATGGGCCCACGGCACATCGCCGGCGAAGTGGTGCAGCAGCTCGGCGCCGGTTATCGGCGACGCCTCACGGCGATCGGTTAGGTTGGTCAGCTCGGCGTAGCGGCCCTTGATCATCTCGGCGTATCCGCGGTGCAGTGGCATCCTCCACAGCAACTCGCCGCTCCGCCGCGCGGAGTCGAGTAGCGATGTGGCCCAGCTGTCGTCGTTGGCCATCATCCCGGCGTACGTCGAGCCAAGCGCGACCACGATCCCGCCGGTCAGTGTCGCGATGTCGACTAGTCGCTCACAGCCTTCCCGGCGCGCGTAACAGAGACAGTCGGCAAGCACCAGGCGTCCCTCCGCGTCGGTGTTGTTGATCTCGATGGTCGTCCCATCCAGTGCTCTGACGATGTCACCGGGCTTGACCGCCGAGCCGCTCGGAAGATTCTCGGTGGCGCCCACGATCCCGAGCACATGAACCGGGGCTCCCAGCTCCGCCAGCGCGGCGATCGCCTCGATCACTGCGGCGCCTCCGCACATGTCGAACTTCATCTCGTGCATCTTCGCCGCCGGCTTCAGCGACAGGCCGCCGGAATCGAACGTGACCGCCTTGCCGACGAGCCCCAGACGAGGACCCGAGGCGCCCTCGTACTCGAGGCGGATCAGCTGAGCGTCCTGCTCGGATCCCTGCGCTACCGCGGCGAAAGCACCCATCCCGGTCTCTCGGATGGTGTGCTCGTCGAGCACCGTAACTCCGAAACCGTGTCGGGCTCCGAGCTCCTGCGCGTAGGCGGCCAGCGCCGACGGAGGAAGATCGTTCCCCGGGGTGTTGCCCAGATCGCGCGCTCGGTTCTGAGCGGCAGTGACGATCGCCGCGTCGTGAACCGGGGCTGAGAAGTCCTGCCGGGCCGCGAGCACCAGCCGGGTCAGCCGACCGTCGGTCTGGGCCGGCTTATAGCGCTCGAATCGGTACGCGTGAAGCAGCGTGCCCTGCACGATCGCTTCGATGATCAGGTCGTCCGCTCCGCCCGGCGCGACGAAGCACAGCACCTCAGCGCCGATCTCGACGGCTCGAGCGTGCACGCGGGCAGCCGCCACCCGCCCGGCTTCGGGATCGAACTCAGCCCGCGACCCGAGCCCGACGGCGATCAGGCGTCGGCCGTCGGCGTGTCCGACCGCAACGTGCCCGAGCGCGGGTCGGGCCTCCCCGGCGCGAACGAGCTCTCGCAGCGCCTCGTTGCTCGCATCCTCGCCATCGAACACGCCAATCGCGACTGTGTCGGCGCCCGTCTGGAGCGGGTCGGCCGTGCTTGCCTGCACCTGCACGACGGCGACCCTATCGCGAGATGTCCTTTCGGGGCGACACGGCTAGGTGGGAGAGGTAACCTCCTTCGGTAGGCCGGCGACAGGATGTTTGCCGTGAGAGGAGAAAGAGGGACTGATGAGTGAGCGAATCGATCGTCGCGGCTTCCTGACGGGCGCCGGCACCGCCGGTGCGGCGTTCCTCACCGGGTGCGGGCCGGCTGCGATCGCCTCGGGCTCGCCCACCAAGAGGCGGAAGGCCTCCCCGATACCAAAGAAGCTTCAGCAGGCGATGCGGGGCCACGTCTTCACGCGCGGCGCTCCAGGATTCTCGAGCGTCGCCCACGTCTATAACGAGCGGTTCGATGGCGTATTCCCTGACTACGTGGCGCGGCCGATTAACGCCGCCGACGTTCGCGGTGCGGTGCGCTGGGCTGTCGCTCACAACGTCCCGCTGCGTGCGCGCTCGGGCGGACACAGCTACGCGGGCTACTCGACGATGTCCGGAGGGGTCGTGCTTGACCTCCGCAAGCTGAATTGGGTTCATGTCAATCGAGGCCAGGGCACAGCGTCGATTGGCGCGGGCGCCCAGCTGATCGACGTCTATGCCGGCCTTGCCGCCCAGGGGGCGACGCTCCCGGCGGGCTCCTGCCCCTCGGTCGGGATAACCGGGGTGACCCTGGGGGGCGGGATGGGCCTTGCGGGCCGGGCGTTTGGGCTGACCGCTGACAATCTTGTGGCGGTCGACATCGTGACCGCCGACGGGCGGAGCAGGCACGTCGACAAGAACACCGATCGAAGCTTCCTGTGGGCGCTGCGCGGTGGTGGTGGCGGCAACTTCGGGGTCGCGACCCAGCTGCACTACCGAGTCCATCCGTTGCCCTCCTCGGCGGCTTATTTCAACGTCAGCTGGCCATGGTCCTCGGCTGCGCACGCGCTCCAGACGTGGCTGCAATGGGCGCCGCACACTCACGATCAGATCACCTCGATCTTCCACCTGAACAGCGGGCAGACGGTTAGCGCGAATGGGCAATACCTCGGGCCCGCGTCCGACCTGGGCGGCCTCCTGTCTTCGCTTGCGTCCGTGCCGGGGGCGAGCATCAGCAGTGGCAACAGCGGTTACATGGCCCTCCAGATGGCGTGGGCCGGGTGCTCTCATCTCTCGTTCGCGGCGTGCCACACGGTCGGGACCCATCCAGGGGGGACCTTCCCGCGGGAGAGGTTCTGGGCCAAGTCCGACTACATCAAGAATCCTCTCTCGAGCAGCGGCGCGCAGGCTTTTGTGAGCGCGATCGACCGTCACCAGAGCCAGGGGGTACCGGGGTCCGCAGCGATCCTGTTCGACTCCTACGGCGGCGCGATCAATAACGTCGCGCCGAACGCCACCGCCTTTGTCCACCGCGACGCGCTGTGCGCGATCCAGTACCTGAGCTATAACGGCGGTGCCGCCTGGCTTCAGCAGACCTGGCAGAGCCTGCGTTCGTACGTCTCCGGCCAGGCGTATCAGAACTACATCGACGCCGGGCTCAACCACTGGCGGCAGGCGTACTACGGGTCGAACTACGCGAAGCTCGTCTCGATCCAGCAACGCGTCGATCCCCACCACAAGTTCAACTTCCCGCAAGCCATCGGCCGGTAAGTCGCCGCTGGCACCGCGGCGGGGTGGCGAGCGGACCCGGCGCTCACGCTAGGCCGGGCGCGCGAGCGGTGGCACTAGGATTGGGGGTTGTCTGCCACCAGCCCCGGAGGCCCCCGCCATGCCAAAGACCGTGATCCTGTCTGCCGCTCGCACACCGATCGGAAAGCTCGGAGGGGCGCTGGCTGGCCTCGACGCCACCGAGCTAGGAGCGACCGCGATCAGCGCCGCGCTGGAGCGTGCCGAGGTGTCCCCGGGTGACGTCCAGCATGTCGTGATGGGTCAGGTGCTCCAGGCCGGACAGGGCCAGATCCCCTCTCGCCAGGCCCAGGTCAAGGCCGGTATCCCGAAGGAGATCTCCTCGGAGACGATCAACAAAGTGTGCGCCTCGGGGATCCGCGCGGCAGGCATGCTCGACGCCGCGATCCGTGCCGGCGACCTGGAGGTCGGCGTCGGTGGCGGCATGGAGTCGATGTCGAAGGCGCCCTACATGCTCAAGGAGGCACGCTTTGGCTTTCGGATGGGAGACGGCAAGGCAATCGACGCGATGATCCACGACGGGCTGACGAATCCCTTCTCGGGCAAGCACATGGCGCAGGAGGCGAGCGAAGTGGCCTCCGAACTCGAGGTGACGCGACCGGACATGGACCGCTGGGCGCTGCGCTCGCACCAGCTCGTGATCAAGGCCACCGACGAAGGCAGGCTCGCCGAAGAGATCGTTCCCGTCACCGTCAAGGGCCGCAAGGGCGATACGGTCGTCGAGGTAGACGAGGCCCCCCGGCGCGAAGCGAGCCTCGAGGCGCTGGCGAAGCTCCCTCCGATCTTCGGCAAGGATGGTTCGCACACCGCCGGCAACTCGCCCGGCGTCAACGACGGTGGCGGCGCGCTGGTGCTGGCCAGCGACGAATGGGCGAAGCGCAACGGGAAGGCGGCGCTGGCGACAATCATTGCTCAGGCCCAGGTAGCGGACGACTTCGCCTACCTCGCGCGCACGCCGGCCAAGGCCGCCCAGAAAGCACTTGAGAAGGCCGGCCTGGAGGCCGGCCAGATCGACCTGTGGGAGATCAACGAAGCGTTCGCGTCGGTTGTCCTGAACTCGATGCGGATGCTGGGAATCGATGAGAACCGGGTCAACGTCAATGGCGGAGCTGTTGCGCTCGGCCACCCGATCGGTGCTTCCGGCGCCCGGATCCTCGGCGCTCTCGTGCTGGAGCTGCGTCGCCGCGGAGGCGGGCTTGGTTGCGCCGCGATCTGCTCGGGCGGCGGCCAGGGCGACGCGGTCATCATCGAGGTGAATGGCGGCTGAGCGCAGCGCTGCCCGAGCGGACGGCGCTGCGCTAGAGAGCAGCGCCGCTCGCGAGAGCGGTTCTGCAGCGGTCTTCTTCGATCTCGACCGGACGCTGATGGAGGGCTCCTCGGCCTTCCAATTCGGGCGCGCGGCCTACCGTGCCGGGCTGCTCAGCCGGCGGCGGCTGGTGGCCGACGCGCTCGCGAATATCCGCTTCAGGCTGCGCGGTGCCAGCGACGAAGCAACGCAGACGTTGCGCGACCGCATATCCAGTTCGCTAGCGGGCACCCGGGTGAAGGACCTCGAGCGTCTCGGACCCGACGTCCTCGCGGGAATCCTCCCACGCCTGTATCCACAGGTCCTGGCGATTGCCCATGAGCATCAGGACGGGGGCCGCGCGGTGTACATCGCGACCGCGGCGTCACACGATCTAGCTGAGCTCCTTGCGCGGGTGCTCGGGCTCGACGGCGCGATCGGATCGCGGTTCTCAGAGGTGGTCGATGGTGTCTACACCGGGCGGCCGACCGGGCTGTTCATCTATGGCGTTGGCAAAGCGCGAGCCATCGAACAGCTCGCGAGCCGGAAGGGAATCGACCTCCCCAGCTCATATGCCTACTCCGATTCAGCCTCTGACTTGCCGATGCTCCGGCTGGTCGGCCACCCCGTCGCGGTCAACCCAGACACCGAGCTTGCGCGTGTCGCCAGGGCGGAGGGTTGGGACGTCCTCCGGTTCGATCGGCTCGGGCGCCGGTTGAAAGCCGCCGCCGCACTCGCCGGGGCGGCGATTGCGGGTGGCGCTGGAAGCGCGGCGCTTGCGGTGCGGGCCCGCCGCGGCAGCCTTCCGGCGCACCGCCCATCCTCGCGCAGGCCCACCCGGCAGCTGCTCGGCCGTCGCGCACCGTCGCGAAAGCCGACCCGGCAGCTGCCGGTCCGGTCTCGCTATCGCTGAAGCCTGGCGTTGAAGCGGTGCCCGGGCCGCGATGGCGGGAAGAAAGTAATCGTGAGCGTCATCCGCGAGGTCCGGCCTGCGTGCGGGACATAGCGGAGCTTCAGCGGGACGTTGACGGGTTGGTGGCTTGACAGCCGACTGGTCTGCGCGGCGTCGAGCGTGATGCGCACCCTCACGGTCCCGGGATGGCGAATCCGGATCGAATTCCTGCCGTCAGACACGACACCCGCGGCGTTCACGACCACCAGCAGCGCTGCGCCACCGGGGACCGAACGCAGCGAGACTCTCGTGATCCGCGCCGGGGCGACGCGGATGTCCTGGTACGAGGTTGCGCTCCCCCCGAGAGCGTTGGTAGCGGTCAGCGCGACGAGAAACGTGCCCGCCCGGCGATACACATGTCGAGGACGCACTCCTGCCGCCACGCCGCCGTCGCCGAAGCTCCATTTGTAGGACACGATCGACGCTCCGGGCTCCGGATCGCCCGAGCTGCTGGCGTCGAAGCCGACGACGGCGCCCTCGACGGGCCGCCTGGGGGTGAACGTGAACGCGGCGAATGGCGCATCGTGCACCACCACCTGCTGGGAGACGGTGTTGGTCAGCCCATTGCTGTCGGTCACGGTAAGCGTCACCGTGTACGTGCTGTAGCTCGTGTAGGTGTGGCGTGGAGTGGCGCCGGTGCCGGCGCCGCCGTCGCCGAACGTCCAGACGTAGGAGACGATCGATGCGGTCGGATCGCTCGAGGCCGAGCCGTCGAACGCAACAGGTTGGCCGGCGGTGGGGCCGCTCGTCAGGACCGCGAACCTCGCGACGGGCAGCGCGTGGACCACGATTTGCTGCGTCGCGCTGGCGGTCTGACCGTCGCCGTCGGTGACCGTCAGCGTCACCGAGTAGGCGCCGTAGCTCGCGTAGACGTGGCTCGGAGTCGCGCCCGTACCGGTGGTGCCGTCGCCAAAGGTCCAGGAATAGGAGGTGATTGGCCCGTCGGGGTCGCTCGACGATGACCCGTCGAACGCAACAGATTGGCCCACCATGGGGAACGCTGTCGGCACGACGAAGCTGGCGATCGGAAGGTGCTCGTGCACGACGACTGTTTGCGCCGTTGCCGCCTGGGCGCCGCTGCTGTCAGTGATAGTGAGCTTGACGATGTAGGACCCGTAGTGGAGATAGGCGTGGCTCGGCGTCGGACCCGCTCCGGGAGCGGAACCATCCCCGAAGTCCCAGCTGTACGAGGTGATCGTCGCCCCCTGCGAGGTGCTAGAGCCGGTCCCATCGAAGCTGACCGCTTGACCCTGGAGCAGCGGTGGCGGCGAGGTGACTGTGAACGAGGCGATCAGTCCAAGAGGGAGCTGCTGCGTGGTGGTCGCGGTCGCCCCGCTGCTGTCCGTCACTTTGAGCGTGATCGTGTAGATCCCGGATGTGACGTAGCTATGGGTGGGAGTCGCGCCGCTGCCCGACGCGCCGTCGCCGAATTTCCACGAATAGGACATGATCGAGCCGTCGGGATCGCTCGAGGAGGAGCCGTCGAAGGAGACCGGCTGTCCGACGGCGGGGTGGAGTGGGGTGGACGTGAAAGCGGCAGTCGGCGCCTCGTCGACGGTGACCTGCTGAGTTGTGGTGGCGAGGTTGCCGCGATTGTCGACGAGCGTCAGCTTGACGGTGTAGGTCCCGCCCAGGCTGTACGTGTGCGAGACGTTCGCCAGCGACGAGCTCCCGCCGCGGAACGCTGGGGCACTGCTGTCGCCGAAGTCCCAGGTAGCGCTGGAGAGGGGATTTGTGCTCGTGCTGGCGCTGGGGTCGAAGCTCGCCGGCGTCCCCTGGATGTTCGAGCTCGGGGACGTGAACCGGGGAACGATCGTTCCACCGGTCGGCGCCATCTCGCATCCGATGTCGCCGTTACTCCACTCGCTCTGCAAGTAATAGGGATCCCCGGCGATCAACTGGTTGTAAAGGGTGCCTTGGGGTGCGTTGCCCGCGATCACCGGGGTGAACGCGTGCGGGCTCGTTCCATTCGCCGGGTTCGCCGTCGGTGCGTACTGGTTGCAGTTGTCGCCGTCCTCATTGCCGGAGCTGCTATCGAACCAAGCGGTGCCTAGCGGGTCAGTGAGCACCTCGTTGTGCTCGTGGCTGAGGAACTTGAGCGCGACATCCGCGGGGTCGCGGTTCGGTTGTTGAACCACGGAGTTGCCGTCCGATTGACAAAGCTTCGCCAGACCTCCTGATGTGGCGAGGAACGGGACCGCGGCGTAGAGCACTTCATGGCCGCTGGTATTGGTGAAAACTGAGTGATAAGAGCAGAACTGAGTGTCTACGCAGCCGCCGGAGTCGCATACGTTGACGGTCGGCGGGAGCACCATGAAGTAGATCGGCGCGTTCGCAGGGAGCCCCGTGGACGAAGCCGGGCCATCGTCCGGAAGGTGCTGGCTGGCGATCAGTCGCTGGAGCTCCGCTTCGATCTGGGCGTCGGTGAGGCAGTAGGTCTCTATCGACAGGCTCTTGGGACAGTTCGCGCTGTCGAGCGCCGGGTACGTCTGGGTGTCGCTGATCGCCTGCGCCCCGGCGCTGAAGGCCTGGCTGTAGTCGGCGAAGCCAGAGGCATCGGTGAACTGCCGGGCGACGCCGTATACGTTGTTCGGCTTGCCGCTGTCGGCGGCGGCATCGGTGAGGTAGCGCCCGAGCAGCGCCTGTGAGCTCTGCTGGATCGAAAACCCGGAGGGCGCCCAGAAAACGAGGTATGCCGTGCTCGAATGAACCACCGGCCCGTTGTGGAAGCTGAGAGTCCCGTTCGAGGAGAGATTGGCCTTATGTTGGGCAGCGATCGATCCGGGGATCGAAACGGCAGCTACCCCTCGGTGGGGGGCGATCCCCAGGAAATGCCCGTTCGGCGTGTGGACCACGAGCGCAGACGCGGCGGGCACCCCGACCACGAGCGCTGTAACCAGCGCGCATGCCGCAGCGAAGCCACTACCCGACCGGGGCTTCATCTAGCCCAAGACTCCTTTCTTAGTCCCCTGAGCCGCCGACCTTTCCCGGCCGGCGCCTCGACAACGCCCATTATCTCAGCTATGCGTCCAGAGAACGGTAGCGACGCTCAAGGTGACGTCAAGGAGCGCATGTCCTGACCCGAGCGGCGTTATGCGCCAGTCGCCGACGGGGAAGTCAGTTGAACGTGACGTAGAAACCGAACGGAGTCTGGGTGTCGTTCAAGGGGATCCCCCCTTGGACCCTGCGCCCGTGTGCCTGTTCGACTCGGATAGGCGGTTCTGTACGCGCCTACACTTGCCCGCGTGGCGACGCGTCCGCGGATCGGCGATCTCGAGCGCTGGGAGCGCGAGACGTTCGGGCGCACCCCCGAGCGCGACGCTCCGTTCTCGACGATCTCAGGCGAGCTCG
>JALYZY010000207.1 GCA_030948665.1 Actinomycetota bacterium
GGGGTATACCCCCGGGGCCGAGGCTCTCGGGCGGATTCCTGACATCCGACAAGCGCCGGGCGCACGATTCAGTCCTGCGTGTAGCGCTCGCCAGCACGCACGGACACCGGGAGTCGATTGGCCGGCGGCGCGAGCGGGCAAGCCCAGCGGGGATCGTAGGAGCACGACGGCTGATAGGCGAAGTTGAAGTCCAGCACGAGAAGTCCACCCCGTTGCCCTAGATCTGCTCCCTTCACGCTGTCCAGGAGATAGCGTCCGGCACCGTAGGTCTCGAGTCCGCTGGTGGCGTCGGCGAACGGAACGAACAGGCCGCCGCCGTAACCCTCGAGCCAGTAGAGCTCAAGGCCTAGCTCGATCCCGGCGACCGTGAAGTGCGCGTGCCCGAAACTCGTGAAGGCCATAGCGTCGGCTTGGCTCGTCCGTAGCTCGAAGCGCCGGGGCGCTGTTGGCCTGACAGTGGCAGCCGTGCTCCACGCGGGATCGTATTGGTACAAGTGGGGCCCGGAGTAGGGGCTCCGCTCCGACGGCGGAACCGGAGACTGCGGATGGTGGCGGAACAGCTCGGCGCGCACCTCGCCCCAGCGCTGCCGCGCGGCTTGTCTGTCTGACGTCGCCCGTATTTCGGCATACAGGCCGGCGATTCGCCGCCTCCAATCCAGGAGGTCGAGCAGGTCCGTAGCGGGATTGGCGCTCATCGACCTCTAAGGGCCAAGGGGATCAGCTCGGCTTGGTCGCGGCGAGTCGCACTTAGAACTCTCGACGGAAGCTACCGGACAGGACGGAACTGCACCCGTCGGCGGATTGTCGCCCGATCACCGCATCGTGTATCCGTCCAGTCCGGGGAAGTTCGATGGCCGAAGTGGCGTCTGATGCTGCATGAGCCCGTGGCTTTCGGATCTGTTCTTGAGCTCCCAATCGGACGAGCGGCTTGTGACGTTGGCGCGGTCGGGCCACGAGCGAGCGTTCGTGGTGATCGTTGAGCGCTACCGGCCTCAGCTGCTGGGGCGCGCGAGGCAGCTGACCAACGACAGGCGTGCAGAGGACCTTGTCCAGCAAACCTTTCTGGACGTGTTCGCTGCGCTCCAGTCGGGCACCAAGGTCATCCATCTCCGGGGCTGGCTTCACCAGGTCCTGCGCAACACCGCAATCCGAATGGGTTCTAACACGCCCGTGGAGGCAGAGCTGGATCCAGAACGGCATCCGACGGAGCCCCTCGAGGACGCTGTCGAGACGAGCATGCTCGCGTATGGCGCACTGGCCGAGATGGCCAAGCTGCCGGCCAGGCAACGCGAGGCATTCATGGCAACAGCGATCCAGGGTCGTAGTCGTAACGAGATCGCGATGACGATGGGACTCTCGGAAGGGTCGGTCCGGCAGCTCGTTCACCGGGCCCGGGCGTCAGTTAGAACGGCGGTCACCGCAATCACCCCGTACCCGCTCGCCCGATGCCTTGCGTCTGCTCGGTCGCCACTGATGGGAAACGGGGTTCAGGAGACCGCGATAGCGGCGGGTGCAGCGTCGGGCGGGGGTGTCGCCGTGAAGGTCGGAGCGTTGCTTGCCTCCGGCGTGATCGCGACCGGAATCGTGTCGTCGCACGTCGCGCGCCACCATGCCCGTCAGCCGGCTGGAACGAGCCACGCAGCACGAGCGTCGTTACGCGCAGGCCGCATCGCTAGTGCCGGGGTCCTCTCGACACCCGGCAGTGGTCTGATCCGCGTCGGATAGGCCGCGGCTCCCGCTGTGGACAGCGGCGGCCGAGCCGCGGCCCCGACGCGCAGCACTCAGCACCTCTCCACGCCGGAGAGGTCTGGGTCCGGAGGCGACAGCCGTAGCAAGCGTCGAGGCGACGGAGGAAGCTCGGGCGGCAGGGTACCGGACGGCAGTGGAGGAAACACGGGTGGCGATGGAGCCGACGGCGGCGGATCAGGCGGGGGCTCGAGTGGTCAGTCGTCGGACGGATCTGGATCCGGATCCGGCGATGGTGGTGGGGGCGGGGGGAACGGAGGCGGCGGCTCGCAAGGGGGCGGAGGCAGCGGCTCGCACGGAGGCGGAGGTGGCGGGCATGGCGGCGCCGGCTCAGGCTCTGGTGGGGGCGGGTCGAATAGCTCCGGCGGCTCTGGAGGAGGCCCCGCGATCGCCGCGGGGTCAGATGGCGGCTCTGGTGGCGGCGGAGGCTCCAACACTGGCGGCGGAGGCTCCAACGGTGGCGGCGGAGGCTCCAGCGGTGGTGGCTCGGGTCCGAGCGGCAGTTCAGGCTCGAGTGGAGGGTCAGACGACTAAGCGACGGATGGCGGGTCGGCCTCGAGTGGCGGCCGGGATCCGCTAGCGCCGCTGGACAGCCGGTCTTATCTTCTTTCGAACCAGCGTGACCTTTCTGCGGGATGCGTCTCTTCCCCAGCAACAGACAACGGACGTCCGGAAGGAACCGGACTCTCAACGGGAGGTACCCATGAGAAGGATCGTGCTGATGATCACAGCGAGCGTCTTGACGCTCGGACTAGCGGCCACGCCGGCACTTGCGCGCCACCGCAGTCACCACCACCATCGATCTCATCTGCGACACGCGAGTGTGCGTAGGGAGCGGTTCGGCACCAGCGACACCCAGCAGGCAAACGCCACGTCAGATCCCAGCTCGCCGACAGCTGGCACCGTGACCTCCTTCACAAACGGTGTGCTGACGATCACGCTTGGTAGCGGATCCACGGTCAGCGGAATGGTGACCGACCGCACGGAGATCGAGTGCTCCGCACCGGAGCAAGGCGACAACAACGCTGGGGACGGCAACGACGACAACGGCAATAACGGCAACGACGTCAGCATGCGGCACGCCGACCAGGGTCCGGGTGGCGGCGACAACAGCAATGGCAATGACGGTGGCTCGAACAACGGCGACCAGGGCGACCAGGGCGACGAGAACGGCAACCAAGGCGGCCAGAGCGCCTGCACGACCGCCGCGCTCGCCGCTACAACGGTCGTCCAGGAGGCAGAGCTCAGCCTTTCGGGCAATGGAGCGACCTGGACCAAGATCGAGCTCGTCACGCAGTAAGCCCCGGCCGTAAACGACATTACGGGCGACGGGGGGCACTCTCACCACCCCGCGGCACACGAGCGGCGGCCAGGACGGCCGCCGCTCTTGTCATCTGAACCGACAGCGGCCGCCAGACGGCCGGTGTTCCGGCTGGAGCCCGTTCGCGCAAGCGAGGGAGGCCCGCAGGTGCAGTGATGGCCGTGTCGCGCGGGATGAACCACTGGCCCCGCCGTCCGATCCGAGCAACTCGCCACCAGCGGATCTGTTACTCGCCGGTGGCGCACCAGGCACGTACGCCTACGTGACGTCTCGTCTCCGTATGAGCACGAGTCCGGCCAGCGCCAGCACCATCGTCCAGCCCACCAGCACAGCAGCGCCGGCGGCGGGCGGAAGGAGATGTGCGGTCTCGAGTCCCATCAGGGAGTCGGCGGCTGTGGTGGGCATGAACCGGCCGACTGATGGAGCCAGTCCGAACAGCAGCCCGTTGATCACGAGGTCCCAAGCGAGCAGGGCTATCACCGCGGCAACCTGGTTACGGAGGATCGCCCGAGACCCACTCCGAACGCGCCCCGCAGCGCGATCCCCGCCAGGCCGCCGAGCACGAGCAACGCGATGTCGCCGCCGCTCAGGGCAGACGGGATACCGCGGGCGGAGAGGATCAGCGAGCCGACCCCGAACGCCAGTCCGACGCCGGCCACTCCGAACACTAGCCCGGCGAGCAGGCCGGCTGCGAGCTTGGCCGAAAGCACCGTCGAGCGACGCGGCGTGAACAGGAACGTTGGGTGGATCGTCCCGTGGCGGTACTCGCTGGTTACCAGCAGGGCTCCGGCGAGGCCCGAGAAGATCAGCGAGATCCCACCCGTCGCGAAGAAGCCGAGCTGGTCGTTCTCGAAGGCTCCTCGAGCGAGGAGCCTTCCGCAACGAGTTCGTGCAGCGGGATACCTGCGGCGAAGGCGATGTCCCCGACCCGTTCGCTGTCCACCCCGTGGACGTGCACGATGTTGTCCTCGCGGGTCGCTTCCAGGTGCTCGCGCCGCAATGCCTCGAGCAGCAGATCGAGTCGGGGGGTGCGGACGCGGACGGCGCCGCCGACGCGGGCAGTGAGCGCCTGCAGCGATGATTCGACGACAAGGCGACCGCGGTTGATGATCAGCACCTGATTCACGGTTTGTGCGACCTCAGCAAGCACGTGGCTCGAGACAAGGACGGTGCGTCCCCCGGACGCGAACGCGCGCAGGAAGTCGCGAAGCCACCGCACCCCCTCTGGGTCCAAGCCGTTCGCGGGCTCGTCGAGGATCAGCAGCTCAGGGTCGCCGAGCAGCGCGCCCGCCACTCCCAAGCGCTGGCGCATGCCCAGCGAGTACCCCTTGACCCGTCGCCTGCCGGCCTCTTGGAGCTCGACGGTCCCCAGCACCTCGTCTGCGCGCGAGTCGGGAAGGCCGGCAGCGCGGCCCAGCGTTCTCAGATGATCGCGCCCGGAGCGACCAGGATGGAAGTCCGTGGCTTCGAGGACCGCGCCGACGGAAAGCGCCGGATGATCGAGCTCGGCGTATGGCCTGCCGAGCACTAGCGACCGTCCGCTCGTCGGCGCGGCCAGGCCGAGAAGCATCCGTAAGGTTGTCGTCTTGCCCGCGCCGTTCGGTCCGAGAAAGCCCGTGATCGTCCCCGGGGTGAGCGTGAACGACAGGTCGTCCACCGCCACGATTGATCCGAATCGCTTGGTCAGCGACTCAGCCTCAACCGCAGTCAACGTCTCACCGCGGTGATCGGAGCAACGACCCCGAGACAGGCTGGACGGCGGGCCACCGGTTGCTGAATCTAGCCCTTTGGGCCGTCGGTGGGCTGCTGCCTAGTCGTTCGGGCGATCGGCCGTTTGCGTCCCGCGGCGCTCAGACGGTGGGATACTCGCGCGGGATGGCCACTCGGCGGCTTATGGGCGGTCAAAACCCCTGCTAATCGAACGTTCTGCTGCTTGATCCACAGGCGAGGCGGCTCCGGCGACCGATCGCGACGCGGACTGCAAGTGCCGCGAAGGCGATCACCAGCAGCAAGCCGTAGGCCGGGTCGGTCGGAGCTAGGCGACCCGCGAGCGCGGCACCGACAGCTGCCCCTACAGCAGGGCCCGTAGTGAGCCAGGTGAAAGCCTCGATAGCACGGCCAAGTACCGCGCTGCCGCGCTCTGCGAGGAGCGCCGACTACCAGACCACGGTCGCCGCAGGGTTAGAACAACCGTCGGGAGGGCGGTAGTTACCCGATCACGATGACGACGCTGGCACTGGTTCCCGCCACGGCTCGGACAGCGGCGTCGATCGGAGCGACCGCCGCGACTCGAGGTGAGAGCAGGCGGGCCGCGCTCAGTGCTTGGCTTCGCTCTCCCGGGCCATAGAGGA
>JALYZY010000161.1 GCA_030948665.1 Actinomycetota bacterium
TGCCCTCATCGACGAGCCGTTGGATCTCGCCCGCGACAAACCTTGCCTCAGCGTGCTCGTCGTCCATCTCGCGCACCTTGATCGGATCGCCCTGGCCCAGCTCGGTCCACAGCGACTTGTGCTTCTGGCCGCGATTGTTGGCGATGATCGCATTCGCAGCGTCGAGGATCGTCTGTGTCGAGCGATAGTTCTGCTCGAGCTTGACGACGTGCGCGTTCGGGAACGCCTCCTCGAAATCGAGGATGTTGCGGATATCAGCTCCTCGAAAGCCGTAGATCGACTGCGCATCATCGCCCACCACCATCAGGTTGCGGTGCTCCTCCGCGAGCAGCTGCAGCCAGCGGTACTGAGCGCGGTTGGTGTCCTGATACTCGTCGACGAGGACGTAGCGAAAACCGTTCGAATAGCGCTCCCGGACCTCCGGGAACAGCTCCAGGACGTCAACCGCGCGGACCAGCAGGTCGTCGAAGTCCATCGCATTCATCCGGTGCAGCTCGCGTTCGTACATGCGGAAGGCGTCCGCCACGGTCTGCTCGAAGAACGAGCCGACCAGCTGCCCGTAAGCCTCGGCATCGCGGAGCTTGTTCTTCGCATCCGAGATCTGAGACTGGACCGCTGCGGGCGTGAAGCGCTTCGGATCGATGCCGAGCTCGTCCAGGCAGCGCTTGACGAGCCGGCGCGAGTCCGCCTGGTCGTAGATCGTGAACTGGCGGCTGTAGCCGAGGCGGTCGGCATGGGCGCGCAGCATCCGCGCGCACGCCGAATGGAAGGTCATCACCCACATCGCCCTGACTTGGCGGCCCACGAGCAGCTCGGCGCGTTCGCGCATCTCCCCCGCCGCCTTGTTCGTGAAGGTGATCGCGAGGACCTCGTTCGCTCGCGCCGCCGACGTGGCCAGGAGATAGGCGATTCGGTGGGTCAGCACCCGGGTCTTGCCCGACCCGGCCCCGGCCAGGATCAGCAGCGGCCCCTCCCCGTACGTGACAGCCTCACGCTGGGGCTCGTTCAGCCCGGCAAGGAGCATTTCGACAGCGGTACTCGTCTCGGTCATGGGCAACTTTCAACGGTAGCGGCCACTCCTGTCGCCTCGCTCCCGCCTCCACCTACTGTCAGTTTCACCATGAATCAGGACATCGTCCAGCAAATCCGGGAGGGGTGTGAGTGGGTCGCGGCGGGCGCCCAGCAAGTGCGGATAGATCGCGACGCGATCGTGCCCTATGCGGCTGCCTTGCCCAAAAGAGCGGCGGCAAGCGGCGAGCGGGCCGCGCTCTCGGAAGCCGAGCGCGAGCGACTGGCCGCGCATTGGTTGACCCTTGACGCGATCAACTTCGGCTCGGGCTGGTTCCCCACGCTCAGAAAGCGCGACGGCCGCTCCGGCTATCACACGATCGCGCTCGGCATCAGCGAGCAGTTCGAGCGCTCGGGCGCGTGGAGCGCGCAGGAGCTCGCCGCGATCGGAGCCACCGAGATCGCCGCCGCCTTGCACCAGGATCGCGAGCACGAGCTGATGGAGCTGTTCGCCTGCTCGCTCCGCGACCTTGGCGCCCATCTCATCGATCAGCACCACGGTCGCTTCGGCGGCCTGCTGGTCCAGGCGAATGGGTCCGCAGTCGAGCTTGTCCAACTGCTCGCGGGTTGGGACTGCTTCGGCGATACCTCGACCTACCGTGGACGCATCGTCCCGTTCCTCAAGCGGGCACAGATCGCGGCGGCAGACCTGCACCGAGCAGGCGCGGCGAGGTTCGGAGACATCGGCCGCCTCACGATGTTCGCCGACAACCTCGTGCCGCACGTGCTTCGACTGGATGGTGTCCTCGAGTTCACTCCCGAGCTCCTGGCATCGATCGAGCAGGAGGAGCTGATCGCGCACGGCGCGCCGCCAGAGGTGGAGATCAGGGCGTGCGCGGTTCATGCCGTCGAGCTCCTGATGCAGACGCGCCCGGACCTTCGCGCGGCGGACGTCGACGAAGTGCTATGGGAGCGCGGTGGCGAGCCGCGCTATAAAGCCTCGCCGCGGCACCGCAGCCGCTGCACCGCCTACTGAGTTCAGCTGTCGAGTGCCTCGGCGCGGGCCGAGAGGATCGCCTGGGCGCCTGCCTCCCCCACGAGATGCTCCGGATGCATCGTCCAGCTGGCGGTCAAGTCCAGCGCTGGGAAACGTCCGCTGCTCGCCAGCGTGCGGTCGAGCGCGATCACCGTCGTCTCACCGCCGATCGGGATGGCGGCGGTGGCGATCACGGTCAAGGATCCACCGTCCACGATATTCCGAGCGGCTCCGAGCGACTTGCGTGCAGCGGCCGGGTGAACGCCATCAAGAGAGTCGATCAGTACGACCGCATCGGTGCCGCGGGAAGCAAGGCGGCGACCCTGGTCGATCACTCGCTCGACGGCTTGTGACTGCGCGTCAGCTGAAGCGTCGAAGCTGAGCGCCGCTGCAGGCTCGATGCGGTCCGCGGACGTGGCCTCCCGCCACTCCGCGATCTCCTCCGGGCGGACGCCCGAGAGCACCAGCGTCAGGTGAACCCCCGGCTGCTCGGAGAGCGCCGCGGCTAGGCGCCGAAGCGCCTCTGTCTTCCCAGCTTGGGCTGGCCCGATGATCGTCACCCGCGACCCGCGGCCGAACGGCGTCAGCCATTCGATCGCCTTGACCGTGGGATCCTCGGATCCGAGACTCAGGCGATCCTGGGGAAACGCGGTCGGTAGCTCGTCGTAGCGCGTGCTGTCGACCACCTCGTCCGCGGGTCGGCCGTTGATCTCGTCGATCCTGATCATCGACGCGAACCGCTCGGAGCGCCTCGGCGGGCGCCGAGGGCCGGCTACTCGGTCGCCGGGGACCAGCTCGCAGCGCTTGACCTGGGCAGCTGAGATGTACACGTCGTCATCCGACGAATCCGGCGGGTTGACTCG
>JALYZY010000228.1 GCA_030948665.1 Actinomycetota bacterium
CGCGGAGGGCGGAGCATCGAGAGCTACAGCGACTCGGCCAGCAGTGTCGCCACATCCACGACGCGCATCTCCGCGCCAGTGCCCTGCACGCCGTCGTCGAGCATCACATTGCAGAACGGGCACGCCACGGCGAGTGTCCCTGCGCCGGTGCCCGCCGCTTCCCTGACTCGCTCCTCATTGATCGGCTTGGCGCGCTCCTCCATCCACATGTGCGCGCCGCCTGCGCCGCAGCAGAAGGTGTTCTTTCGCGAGCGCTCCATCTCGACGGCTTCGCCCACGGCGGAGACGAGCTCGCGCGGGCCCTCGAGCACATCGTTGTGGCGCGCCAGGTAGCACGAATCGTGATAGGTGATCGGCAGGCCGCCTTCCGCTCGCGATGGGGCGAGCCGTCCGTCGCGCACGAGCGATGCAAGCAGCTCCGAGTGGTGGACCACCTCGTAGCGTCCGCCGAAGTCCGGGTACTCATTGGCGAGCGTGTTAAAGCAGTGCGGGCATCCGGTCACAACCTTGGTGATCTGTGACTCGTTGAGCGTCTGGATGTTCTGCTCGGCGAACGCCTGAAACACGTACTCGTTGCCCATCCGCCGGGCGGGGTCACCCGTGCAAGCCTCCCTCGGCCCGAGGATCGCGAAGTCGACCCCCGCGGCCTGCAGCAGCTTGGCGGTCGACTGGGCGGTCTGCCGCGCGCGATCGTCAAACGACGACGCGCAGCCGACCCAGTAGAGGTACTCCGGAGCCGGGTCGCCGGGCTCGAGCACCCGCACATCGAGCTCGGCTGCCCAGTCGGCGCGCTGCGCCTGAGGGTGACCCCAGGGGTTCGACGCGCGCTCGATGTCCCGCAGCATCGGCTCGGCCTCGCTCGGGAAGCTCGACTCGACCATCACCAGGTGCCGCCGCAGGTCGACGATGTGGTCCACGTGCTCGATCGAGACCGGGCAGGCCTGCACGCATGCGCCGCAGGTAACGCAGTCCCACACGCTCTCCTCGGGGACGGCGTCAGGGACGAGCGGCGACTCGGAGCGCGCGAGCACATGGTCGCGCAGGCCCATGATCACTAGTTTCGGCGAGAGGATCTTGCCGGTCGCGTATGCCGGGCAGACGTCCTGGCAGCGCCCGCACTCCGTGCACGTGTACGTATCGAGGACCTCCTTCCAGGTGAGGTCGGGGGCGGTGCCGGCGCCGAACCGCAGCTCCTCCTCGGGCACGTCGGGGTCGTCGAACCGCAGGGGCTCGAGACGGCCTCCAGGGCCCGTCCGCGCGAACCACACGTTGAACGCGGAGGAGACGATATGAAGGTGCTTGGAGTGGGGGAGGTAGGCGAGGAAGGTCAGGATCGTCAGCACATGAGCCCAGACCAAGACGCGCTCGAGCACGCGCGTGACGGAGTCGTGGCCGAACAGGTGTGAGACGGCGTTCGACAGCGGCGACCAGCCGCGCGGCCATTCGTTCAGGCCAAGCGCGATCCGGGACGCGTGCCACAGGATCAGCGTGGTGACGATCGTCGCGATCATCGCGAGGATCAAGTCGGCCTCCCCCAGGTGGCTGCCCTCGAAGCGGCGGGGCCGCTGCACCTTCCGGATCCACACGGCAGCAACGACGCCGCCGAACACCAGCACGCAGAACAGGTCGACCATCGCTGCGTACCAGCCCTGCTCACCAAGCCAGGGGAGCGTGGCATGCTTGTCGACCACCCCGATCAGCGCGATCAGGATCGTCGGGCCGAGCACCAGGAAGCCCCAGAAGATGAACGCGTGCATGAGCCCGGGGCCGAGCCGCTGGAGCAGCTTGCGCTGGCCCAGGACGATCGTCGCTTCGTTCCGTGCGCGGCGGGGCGCATTGTCAGAACGGTCCACCGGCTTGGCGGCGCGCACCAGCGAGACCAGCAGCATGACCCGCCGGGCGAACAGGGTGCCGCTCAGCGCGAGCGCGGCGGCCAGCGCGATTGCGGCGGGGAGGGACGCTGCAGGTCCTACGAGTCCCTCGCCTTCCTGATCTCAGCCGAGATCGCCGGCACCACCTCGTGCAGGTCGCCGATCACTGCATAGTCGGCGCTCGCGAAGATCGATGCCTCGCCGTCGGGGTTGATCGCCAGGAGCTTCTTGGCGCCCTTGCAGCCGGCCATGTGCTGGGTCGCGCCGCTGATTCCGCAGGCGATGTAGATCTCGGGAGAAATCTTGGTACCGGTCTGACCTACCTGGTCGGTATGCGGTCGCCAGCCCGCGCTGGTCACCGCCCTCGAGCACCCGACCGCGCCACCAAGCAGCTCCGCCAGCTCCTCGATCACCACGAACCCCTCGGCCGAACCCACGCCCCGGCCGCCCGACACGACGACGTCAGCGTCTGAAAGCGAGACCCCTGCTGTGCTAGCCGCAAGACGCTCTGCCACTTTGACCGCGCCGTTCTCGCTGACAGGGAGTTGCGCGACGCTCACGCTGGTCGGTTCCGCGGGGACGGCGTGAGGCGCCACCGTCAGCAGCAGCGGCGAACCATGGACATGCGCTTCCTCGAGCAGGCTGCCGCCCCAGCGGATGCGAGTCACCGAAGCGGGGTCTCCGACCTGCGCCGATGTGCAGTTGGCGGCCATCGGCAGATCCATCTGAGCCGCGACGTGCGCAAGGACCTCAGTGCCACGATCGCTCCCCGGTCCGACCACAGCCGCGGGGGATCTCTCCTGCGCGGCTCGCACGATCGATGTAGCCCAGGCGGCGGGCGCGTAGGCGCCCTCGATGCTGACAGCCTCCACCTCGCCGTCGAGCGCCAGCGCGAACGCAAGCGCCTGCTGCGAGAGCTCGTCATCCGCGCTCTCGACGAACACGAGTGTGCTCACAGCACCCCGATCTCGCGCAGTACCTCGACCACCGCGGGTGCCGCGTCCGGACCCGTGCCGAGCACCTGCGTCCGCTTGCTCGCGCCGGCCGGGAGCTTCAGCCTGAGCATCTCGAGGCGTGGGTCGGGCCGCTGCGGCGTCGAGCTGCCGAGGGGCTTTCGCTTCGCACGCAGGCGCCCCGGAACCGACGGGTAGCGCGGCAGGTTGATGCCCTCCTTGACACTGACGACGGCCGGGGTCGGGACGACGTACACGTCGCGTCCGCCGGTGACCTCCTGCTCGCAGCGAACTTGTCCACCCTGCACGGAGATCGCCTTGACGCCGGTGACGCACGCCAGTCCCAGCGTATGGGCCACCCGGATCGGGACCTGGTAGTTGCCGGCGTCGGCCGACTCGTTCCCGAACAGGATCAGGTCGTAGCCCTCGGAGTCGGCGTTGATCGCCGCGACGATCGCCGCTGCCGTCGCCTGGGGATCCCATTCGCCGCCATCGGTTACCAGGTGAATCGCACGGTCGGCGCCGATCGCCATCATGTCGCGAAGCTGCTCCTCGGCCTCGGCTGGCCCCAATGTGAGGACGGTGCTCGAGCCACCATGCTGCTCGACTACGCGGACCGCTTCCTCCACGCCGCACTCCTCGTGGGGGCTGACGGTGAAGCCGAGATGCCGGGTCGAGATCGCACGCTCGTCATCGGTCAGCACAATCTTTCCGCCCGTCATCGGGACCCGCTTGACGCATACCAGCACGTTCACGCGCGCACCCGCGTGTTCTCGGGATCGAACAGTGGCGTCGGCCCGGCTACCGCGACAGTCACTGGGTAGCGCTCGCCGAGGTACTCGACCGCCAGCTCGGTGCCGGCGACTGCATGCTCGGGCGGCAGATAGCTCATCAGGATGTGCTTGCCGATCGACGGGCCCGCTCCGGCGCTGGTGACGTAGGAGCGTCGTCCCTTACGGTCTGTGAGCGATTGCCCGTCGCGGGTCAGGATCGGCTCGCCGCCGAGCATGTAACGCTTGACGCCATCGCTCGAAGTGTGATCGTCAACCGTGAGCGAGCACATCACCGCGGCGGGCTCTTCGTCGCGGTGGCGCAGATGCGCCTCCTTGCCGATGAACTGCTCATCTTTAACCTTGCCCCAGGCCATTCCGGCCTCAAGAACATTGAAGTCGCCCTCGAGCTCGGCGCCATAGGCGCGGTAGCACTTCTCGAGACGTCCAGTGGTCCCGTACACGCCGATTCCCATCGGCACGATGCCGTGCGGCTCGCCGGCCTCCGCGACAGTGTCCCACAGCCGGGCGCCCTGCTCCATGGGGACATACAGCTCCCAGCCGAGGTCCCCGACGTACGAGATCCGGGATGCGAGAACACTCATTGGGCCGACCTCGATCGTCTGGCATCGAGCGAATGGGAACCCCTCGTGCGAGACGTCGTCGCGGGTGACGCTCGCGAGTACGTCCCGCGCGCGTGGGCCCCACATGCCAAGCGTGCACCACGCGTTCGTCTGTTCGTGGAGCTGGGCCGAGCCATCCGCCGGCAGGTGATCGGCGAACCACTTCTGGTCCGACAGTCCGTAGGCGCCGCCGGTGACAACCCGGAACAACTCGTCCTCGAGGCGCATGATCGTCAGGTCGGCCTTGAATCCTCCACCGTGAGTCAAGATCGGCGTGTAGACAACGCGGCCGAGCGGGACATCCATCTGTCGCATCGCGATCCGCTGAACGGCGTCGAGCGCTCCCGGGCCCGCGATGTCGAAGATCGAAAACGCAGTCAGATCGACCATGCCAATGCGATCGCGCATCGCCAGGTGCTCGGCGTTGATGATCGGCGACCACCAGCGTGAGTCCCATTCGGCCTCACGCCGGGTCACGCGGTCGCCGTACTCCTCGAGCAGCGCCGAGTTGGACTCGTACCACTGGGGGCGCTCCCAGCCGGCGGCCTCGAAGAACACGGCCCCGAGCTCGCGCTCGCGCTCGTAGAACGGCGACAGGCGCACCCGGCGGTCCGACTCCCACTGCTCGCCGGGGTGGACGATCCCGTACATCTTGTTGAAGCCCTCGCCGGCGCGGGCCTTGATGTGGGCGCGGGTGCGCTGGCAGGGGTAGGCGCGCGCGATGTTCGACTCGTAGACATCGATCTCGGACTCGCCGTGGACGATCAGCTCGGCGACGGTCTTGCCCGCGCCGGGACCCTCCTTGATCCAGATCGCCGCCGCCGACCAGAGGCCCTTGACCTCCGGGGTCTCGCCCAGCAGCGGCATCCCGTCGTAGGTAACAGACAGCACGCCGTTGATCGCGTACTTCACCCCGACGGACTCGTCACCGACGATCTCCGGCATCAGCTCGAGCGCGATCTCCATCTGCGGATCGAAGTCCTGCTGGGTGAACGGGAGCTCGGTCGGCGTCAAGGCGGCCTCTTCGCTCGACGGAATCTCGTCGGCGTCGAGCATGATCGGCCGGTGCGCGTAGGACCCGATCTCGAGCCCAGTGCCCTCCTGGCGTTCGTACATGTTGGTGTCCATGTCGCGGACGATTGGGAACTCGATCAGCCCCGTCGTATTGGCAAAACGCGGCGCCGGTCCGATGTCGATCATCTGGTGGACCATCGGTGTCAACGGGATCGACGCCCCGGCCATCCGCGCGACACGAGGGCTCCAGGCCCCGCAGGCGATCACGACCTTCTCGACGTCGACGTCGCCCCGGGTGGTGCGGATGCGCCGGATGCGACCGCCTTCGACCTCGAACCCGAGCACCTCGGTGTTCGCCGACACCCGGAGCCCCGACTCGATCGCACGCTCGCGCATCAGCGTCCCGGCCTGGAGCGAGTCGACGACGCCCGCGCCTGGGGTGTAGAAGGCACCGATGATCAGCTGCTCGTTGATGAATGGAACGAGCTCCTTGACCGCGTCGGGCGTGAGCATCGAGACGGGCTCGATTCCCCATGACTTGGCCGAGGACATGCGGCGGCCGAGCTCCTGCATCCGCTCCTGTGTCCGTGCGATCTCGATCCCGCCGCTGCGCGTGAACACTCCCAGCTCGACGTACTGCCTGAGGCTCTCGAGCGTCAGCGAGGTCATCTCCTTCGAATGGTCGACGGGGAAGATGAAGTTGGACGCATGACCGGTTGACCCGCCGGGGTTTGGCAGGGGCCCCTTGTCGATCAGCACGACGTCTGTCTCGCCGAGCCTCGTGAGGTGGTAGGCCAGGCTGTTGCCCACGATCCCCGCACCGATGATTACGACACGCTGGGACTGCGGAAGCTGCCGCGTGCTGTCCGCCGATGCGCTCACCCGTCGGTGATATATCAGATGCACGTCACGGGCGCGAGCCAGGGGGAAGCGCTCGCGCCCGGGCGAAATCCTTGCGTGTGATCGATCTTGACCGATATAGGAGCAAAATTGATCACACGGAGCTGGGAGCGGCTCTCCTCAAGCCCCGCACGCCGACGACAGCGACGAGCGCCCGCGCCGCCGGGTCCAGCCCGCGAATCACTGCTGCCTCCCGCCCTCCATCTCCGGGAATACGGCTCCCGGAGACGTTCTGAGGACGAGAACGGTTCGGCCGGTTCATCACGTCTGCTACTTGGATAGCTAGCTGTTTGCTGGAGGCGTGGACTGCTGGCACCAAGGTGCTTGCGGTCGGCCCTCGAGATAGCTAATTGGTGGAGATCGGGGATCACCCGCACGCGTTTCAGCCCGGCAGCGGCGGCCAGCGGGTCGCAGTTGTATCCGGCGATGCCCGTAAGTTCTCGATCGAGGCCGGAGCCGATGATCTCTTGTGTTGAAGACCACCGACTCGCTGCGCTCGGTCGAGGATCCGCGCTTGGTGGCGAGGCTCTGCGACGGCGCTTTTCGGGTTGGTAGGCTTTCCCGGCTGAGGCCGACCCGTGATGAGCTCCATTGCCTGCGCAACGTCGACCACATGAGCCTGAACGCCCCCGGCTTCTGATTGCCGACGACGACCCGGTCATCCGCTCCGCGCTGACAATGGCGCTGCAGGACGGATTTCAGATCGTCGCCGCGGCCGACGCTGATGAGGCTATTGCCCGGGCGGCCGCTACCCAGCCGCATGCCGCGGTGGTCGATGTCGCGGTGCCCAAAGGCGATGGGCTACGCGCGGTTCGCGGTATCTCCGAGGTCTCGCCCCGCACTGCAGTCGTCGTCCTGTCGGCCCACGAGCAAGACGCGCTCGTGCGCGACCTGCTCGCGGCGGGGGCGATGACCTACTGCCGTTAAGGGAATCTGGCCGCAGGAGCTCGCCGTCGTCATCGAGCGGTCAATTCGGGCCCATGACATCGAGGCGAGCGATGCGGATCGGTAGGCGAGCTAGCCACCTAACCCGTCGTGGCCGGCTGGTGCAGATAGGCGATCATCCCAGCGCGCGTCCTGCTCGCGGTCTCTGTGAGCTCAGCCTCGCGCACTCGGTGGATATCTCCTTGCCCAGCCTCTTCGCAGATCTTCGCGCATACCTCCGCGAGGCGAGCGGCACCCAACGTCGCCGCACTGCCTTTCAGGGTGTGGGCCATCTCGCGCGCTGAGTGCGAGTCGCACACGGCCAGCGCCTCGGCGAGGCGCTGCAGCCGATCGTCCAGCTGGTCGAGGAACAGGTTCACCAGATGGCGCTCTTGCTCGGAGTCCGCGACCTCGCGCAACATCTCCGGATCGAACAGCGCCGCCGCCGGCTCGGCCGGGAGCTGCGCCTGTTGTTCGAGCTCGCCGATCCTGCCGCACACCTCGGCGACGCGGTCCAGGCGCAGCGGTTTGGAAAGGTAGTCGTCCATTCCTGATGCGAGGCACTTCTCCCGGTCGCCGGCCATGGTATGGGCGGTCATGGCGACAATTGGCGTGTGCCGAGTGTCCGCTTCGCGGCTGCGGATGGCCGCTGCGGCGGTATAGCCGTCGACCTCCGGCATCTGGCAATCCATGAACACTGCGGCATAGTGGCTTCGGCCGGTCATTTCGATCGCCTGACGGCCATCGCAGGCGATCTCGACGGTGAAGCCGAGCTTCTCGAGAAGTCGGGTCGCCGCGAACTGGTTGACCTCGTTGTCCTCGGCAACCAGGACCTTCCGCCCTGCCGCCCTCCTCTCCCCGGCAACTTCTGGCGGTGGGGGTGAGTTCTCCATTTGTCGGCCGCGCAACGAGGCGACGAGCTGGTCGTAGAGTCGTGACCTGCGCACCGGCTTGAGCAGTTCCGCGTCGATCCCCGCCGCCTGCACCCGTCCTTCTCCGGGCGTGGAGGAGCTCAACATGATCAGGCGAGTGCCGCGCAGGCGCGGACTCTGCTTGATTTCCTGGGCCAGCTCAACACCGTCCATGCCGGGCATTTCATGATCGACCAGCGCCAGCTCATAGAACCATCCGGCCTCCGTGGCGCGCTGCAGAAGGCTGAGCGCGGCGGCGCCGCCCTCCGCGCTGTCAACGTGCATGCCCCAGCGCTGCAGCTGCTTGGTGACGACAGCTCGGTTGGTCTCGTTGTCGTCGACGATGAGGGCTCGAACCCCTTCGAGCTCAGTGCGGGCACCATTCGAGGAGAGCGAGCTTCCGCGTCGGCACGGCAGGGTGAACCAAAACGTGCTTCCTTCGCCGGGCACGCTCTCTACGCCGATCTTTCCTCCCATAAGCTCTAGAAGCTGCCTGGCGATGCAGAGCCCAAGCCCTGAGCCGCCGTATCGCCGCGTCATCGTGGCGTCCGCCTGGGCAAAGGGCTGGAACAGTAGGCGCAACTGGTCGGACACAATGCCGATGCCGGTATCGCGAACCTCCACACGAATTCGTTCGCTCCCGTCCTGACCGGTCCCGGAGGTCACGCTCACCACGACCTCGCCCTGATCGGTGAACTTGACCGCGTTGCCCACCAGGTTCATCAACACCTGGCGCACGCGGTTGCCATCGCCACGCAGAACCTCCGTCACGTCCTCGCCGACCGAGTACATGAGCTCGAGCCGCTTCTCGCGCGCCATCCCTCCGACGATCTCGCAGACATCTGCCACTGCCTCCTCCACCGAGAAGTCCTCGTCGACGATCTCGAGCTTGCCGGCCTCGATCTTGGAGAAGTCGAGGATGTCGTTTATCACCAGCATCAATGCCTCGGCGGACCTCGACGCCACCCGGGCGTACTCTTGCTGCTCGGTGGTCAGCTCCG
>JALYZY010000007.1 GCA_030948665.1 Actinomycetota bacterium
GCAATCGCCCGCTCGAGGATGCGGTCCTCGAGCTCGATCAGCCGAGCCGCCCGCTCTGGGTCGGACGCGAGCAGGTCGCGGATCACGCGCAACGGCATGAAGCGCTCCTCCTGGAGCCGCTTGATCAGCCGGAGCCTTTCGACGAACTCCGGCGGGTAGTAGGCCATGTTCCGTGAGGTCCTGACTACCTCGGCCCCCTGATCAAGCAGCCCCTCGCGGAGGTAATGCTTGATCGTTCCGGCCGTTACGCCCGAGCGCTCCGCGAGCTCGGACATCTTCAAGAGGCCGTTTTCGCTGGCCATGCTCAGCCCCCCAGAAACGAGCCCTGCACGCGTTGCGTGGGGCCGGCAACCGCGCCGGTGCTGAGCAGCTCGACGGTCTCCTGCGCCGTGTACCCAGCTTCCCGTAGGACTGCCTCGCTGTGCGCCCCGAGTATCGGACCCGGACCACGGACCGGGTCGCCGGGGGTCCGGCTGAGCTTCACCGGAACACCAAGCAGCCTCACTGCCTGTGCCGCCCCTGGTTGGTCGAGCTCGACCACCATCTCCCGCGCGGCGACCAGCTCGGTCTCGAGCGCCTCATCGAGGTCATTGACCGGCTCCAGGCAGCAGTCGTGCTCGGATGCAAACTCCCGCCACTCCTCTCGCGTGCGCCCGGCAAAGATCTCGCAGAGCTCCCGGTGCGTGTCCGAGCCGGGCGCGTCGAAAGCATGCTCGATCAGGTCCTCGCGGTCGACGCCCCGGCAGAAAGCGCTCCAGAACTTCGGCTCCAGCGCGCCGATCGCGACGTACCCATCGGCACACGCATATGGCCTGTAACACACGAGGCTTCCAGCCAGCATCAGCTCGCCCCGACGCGCGCTTCGCCCCCCGGCGAGGGTCTCAGCAGCGACCATGGCAAGCCACGAGAGCGCACCGTCGAACATCGAGCAGTCGACCATCTGACCTCGGCCCGAGCGCTCCCGCTCGCGGAGCGCGACGAGGATCCCCATCACAGCCATCATCGCCCCGCCGCCGATGTCGGCGATCTGTGCGGCGGGCTGCACGGGAGGGCCGCCTGCCTCTCCGGTCAGCCCGAGCAAGCCTCCGAGCGCAAGATAGTTGATGTCGTGACCGGGGCGATTGCGGTTCGGGCCATCCTGGCCGTAGCCCGTGATCGCGCAGTAGACAAGCCTGGGGTTCTCGCGCTCGAGCCGCTCATACCCGACCCCAAGTCGGTCAAGGACGCCGGGACGGAAGGACTCGATCAGGACGTCGGCGTTGCGGACCAGCGCCAGCAGTACTTCCTGGCCGCGATCATGCTTGAGGTCGAGTCGGATCGACCGCTTGCCACGGTTGAGCGCCAGGAACAGGGCGCTGCGAGCGGATTCGTGCGCGCCCTCGTAGTACGGCGGCGACCAGCGGATGTAATCCCCCATGCCGGTGTCCTCGACCTTGATGACGTCGGCGCCGAAGTCCGCGAGCATCAGCGAACAGAAGCCACCGGGCAGGAGCCTGGTCAGATCCAGGATCCGCAGGCCGTCGAGTGCCGGCGTCATGTCCTGGCCGGCGCCCAGATCCCCAGCAGCGCGCGCGCCTCGTCGACAGTGGCCGGGCGCCTGCCGGCGTCCTGGGTCATCTGGCGCGCCTTTGCGATCAGCTCGCCGTTCGAGCGGGCCATCGCGCCGCTGGGCAGATACAGGTTGTCTTCGAGGCCGACCCGAATGGAGCCACCTAACGTGAGCGCTGCCGCGACGAGCATCCATTGGGCCCGCCCGATTCCGATCACTCCCCAGTGGTGGTCGCCGGCACGATCCGCAAGCGCCGTCGAGCTGCCAGGACGTTGGCGGATAGTCAGCAGGTTCTCCGCCATCGTCGCGAGGTTCCGAGCGCTGGCCGGAATCCCGCCGACCACGCCCATCACGAAGTCCGCGTGCAGCGGGGGCCGGAGCAGTCCCATGTCGAGCAGCGGCTCGAGCGATCCGACGTGGCCGATGTCGAAGCACTCGTGCTCGGGCTTTATCCCCAGGCGGCGCATCGCCTCGAGCAGCTCGATGATCTCCTCGAACGGGTTGGCGAACACGAACTTGAACACGAAGTCCCGGCGCTTGCGCGAGTACTTGGCGTAGTTCATCGAGCCCATGTTGAGCGCGGCGACCTCGGGCGCTCCAGCCTCGAGGTACGCGATCCGCTTGGCGACCGGCACGCCGATCGTGCCGGTCGAGAAGTTGATGATCGCCGCGTCTGCTACCTCGGCTCGGATCGCGTCGCGGATCGCGATGAAGTCCGCTACCTCGTAGCTGGGCGTGCCGTCGGGTCGGCGGGCGTGGATGTGGATGTGGACACCTCCCTCGTCGACGATCCGCCGGGCCTCGGCCGCGTACTCCTCGGGCGTGTAGGGGATCGCCGGGCACTGCTCGCGGTTGGCGATCGCCCCGGAGATCGCGCACGTGATGACGACCGGATCGTCAAGGCTCATACGGGCACCACGCCGCTTCGCTTGCGCGGGCGCTCGACCGTTTTCCCTACGGTCATCTCGAGCGCGCGGCAGATGGTGGCTCGGGTCTCGCGGGGATCGATCACGTCATCGATCATCGCGTTGCCAGCGGCCTTGTAGACGTCGATTACCCCCCTGGTTTGTTCGATCAGCTGGCGGCGCATCGCCTCGGGGTCCTCGGCTTCCTGGACCTGCTTTCGGAAGATGATCTCGACTGCCCCCTCCGCTCCCATCACGCTGATTTCGGCGCTTGGCCAGGCCACAATCAGATCTGGCTCGTACGCCCGGCCGCACATCACGTAGTAGCCGGCGCCGTACGCCTTGCGCAGGACGACCGTGATCTTCGGAACCGTCGCGTTGGCGGTGGCGTACAGCATCTTCGCCCCGTGGCGGATGATCCCGGCCTGCTCGACCTTGGTCCCGACCATGAACCCGGGGACGTCCATCAGGTACACGAGCGGGATCCCGAACGCGTGGCAAAGGTTGATGAACCGGGCTGCCTTGTCGGCGGAGTCGTTGTCGAGGATGCCGCCGAGATGCTTGGGTTGGCTGGCGACGATCCCGGCCGGCCGGCCGCCGAAGCGAGCCAGGCAAGTGATGATCGTCTTCGCGAACTGGGGCTTCAGGTCGAAGTACGCGCCGTGGTCCACGATCCGGCGGATCACCTCATACATGTCATAGGGGCTGCGATTCGAATCGGGCACGACGTCGAGTAGCTCCTCGTCGGCGCGGTCCACCGGGTCGCTGCACTCGAGCGTCGGTGGTGGCGCCTCGCAGTGCTGGGGGAAGAAGCTCAGATACGTCTTGATCGACTCGATGCATTCGGGGTCGTCAGCTACCTCCAGATCGCCGACGCCCGACTTGCGGCAGTGCACCCTCGAGCCTCCGAGCTCCTCCTGGGTCACGTCTTCGCCGATCGCTGCTCTGACCAGGTGCGGCCCGGCCAAGGCCATCGAGCCGCGGCCCTTGACCATCGGGACGAAGTCGGCAAGGCCCGGTATGTAGGCGGTCCCGGCCGCGCAAGGTCCCATCAGCGCTGCGACCTGCGGGATCACCCCTGAGTTGATGACCTCCTCCCGGAAGAGGTGACCGCTGCCGGCGAACAGCGATCCGACCGCCTCCTGGATGCGGGCGCCTGCGGAGTCGAGCAGCCAGATCATCGGAATCCGCTTGGTGAGCGCAAGCTCGCGCAACCGCGTGACCTTGAGCTCCCCGGTCATCCCCATCGACCCGGCCATCACCGTGAAGTCGTACGCGGCGACCGCGGCGAGGCGGCCGTCGACCCTTCCATATCCAGTGATCACGCCATCGGCGGGCGCTTCCCGGCCCTCCATCGCGCGCTGCGAGAAGTGCGGCCGACCGTGGATCCCCAGCTCGACAAATGTCCCAGCGTCGATCAGCAGATCGAGCCGCTCCCTGGCGGTCAGCTTCTCCTGGGCATGCTGAGCCGCAACCTTCTCCGCCCCGCCGCCGAGCTTGATCTGCTCCCGCCGGGCACGCAGATCCTCGGCGAGGGTCCGGAGCTGGCTTGTGGGTGGGGCGTCGGCGCTCATCGGATAGTGAGACGTACTACTACCTACTCTGTCAGCCGGAGGGCGGATGCGTCAAGCGCTGCTTGGCATCAGGTCGGTCAGTGATCGCCGTTGCCGCCCGCCGGCGTTGAAGTTGGACGGTTCGAGCCAAGCCTCAAACGCGGTCCGCACGGCCGGCCAGCGCGCGTCGGTGATCGCGTACCAGGCGGTATCGCGATTTCGCCCCTTGTAGATGATGTGCTGCGCGAACACACCTTCGAAGACGAACCCGAACCGCTCGGCAGCCCGGCGCGATGGCGCGTTGAGCGAGTCGCACTTCCACTCGAGCCGCCGGTAGCCGAGATCCTCGAAGGCATGGCGCGCGAGCAGGTAGATCGCCTCAGTCGCAGCGGTCGTGCGCTGAAGCGGCGTCCCGAACCAGATGTGCCCGATCTCGATCACCCCGTGCTCGGGGGTGATCCTCACGTACGACGCCATCCCCTCCGGACGCTCCTGCGGGAGGCGCACGATTGCGAAGTAGAGCGGGTCCTCGCCCTCCTTGACGGACTCGAGCAGATCTCGCAGCTCCTCGACGCCGGGGTACGGCCCGTAGAACAGGTAGGTCCAGATCGCTGGATCGCGCGAGGCTTCGTACAACGCTCCCGCATCGGCCGCCGGATCGAGCGGGCGTAGGAGGACGTGCGAACCGCGCAGGGGGGTGCGGTCCGGACGGCGCGCGGGTGTCCAGTCGACCTGCGCGCCAACCGGCCGATCGCTCAGCGTCCCTTCCACTCCGGCTCGCGCTTTTCGAAGAATGCCTTCACGCCCTCCTGGATGTCCTCCGTCGAGAACGCGACAGTCAGCTGCGAGCGCAGGAAGTCAAGCGCGTCGGCGAGCGCCATGTCCTGCTGGCGGAACATCGCGTCCTTGCCGAGCTTCATCAGCGCCGGCGACTTCGCCGCGAGCTTCTGGGCCCAGTCCGCCACCGCCGCGTCGAACTCCTCAGGCGCGACGACGCGGTTCACGATCCCGATCCGCTCCGCCTCGGTGGCCGAGATCTGCTCTCCGAGCAGCATCAGCTCCGCGACCTTCTTACGGGGAACGTTTCGATAGATCAGCGCCATGATCATGAACGGAAACAGCCCGACATTGATCTCGGGCGTACCGAACCGCGCGTCCTCCTTGGCGATCACCAGGTCGCAGGCCAGCGCGATTCCGAGGGCTCCGGCGAGGACATGCCCGTTCGCCGCGCAGATCGACGGTTTACCGAGCTCCCCCAGCAGCCGGAAGACGGCTGGGAAGCGCTCGGCGGCGAAGTGCTTGTGGATCAGCGGGACCTCGGCCGCAAATCCGCCCAGGTTCGCACCGGCAGAGAAGATTCGATCGTGGGTCGAGGTCAGGACCACGCAGCGCACCGCGGGGTCGTCGCGGGCCTTTTCGAGCGCCGCGGTCAGCTCCGCGAGTAGTTCGTCTGAGAGAGCGTTCCGCGTCTCGGGCTGATCCAGGGCAATCGTCGCCACGCCCTCTGGCGAGACTGCGCAGCGCACGGTACTGAAGTCCACGGCGCGGAAGCCTACGGCCTGGGCGATCCGGCGCGTCACATCGACGAGCGCGATCGGCCCCATTCCGCTGGCACGCCATGCTCGTCGGCACGGCGAACCGGTCTCATTCCAGCCATTCTCCGATGATGGTCGGGCTGGCGTGGATGCACACCAGCTTCGAGCGCCCGGGGCCATCGTTGATGAATTTGTGTGGCACGCCTGGTGGGACCACCACGATGTCCCCCGGCGCTGCTGCGCAGCGCGTGTCGCCGAGTTGGAAGGTTGGGTTCCCTTCCTGGATGACCCAGGTTTCGTCATAGGGGTGCCGATGTAGCCGCGGCCCCTGACCCGGCTCGCTGTTGTCGAGGATCAACGAGATCGTCGCTCCGTGCCCGGCGCCTTCGAGGCTCCACGGGCTCTGCGACGACCTGGTGTCGATGATGGGCATGTTCGTCCTTTCTGAGGGGTGTGCGCTTCAGAACGCCACGCTTCGTTCGTCACGAAGTCGGCGATCTCAGTTGGTCGAGGATCTTGGGTGTCGAGGCGGTTTTCCGTCGAGCTGGATGGTGGCGGGGAACTGCATGGCCAACGCCTTTGATTGGCTTGGCTCGAGACCTGCCACTGAGACCGCTCCGCGAGAAGGAATTCATCGCCCACGACGGCCGAATGACATGAGTCGGCGACCCCAGGGTCGGGCTCGACTGGCAAGGATCCGGGAGACTGTTACTCGTGACCGCCGACGATCCCCTCGCCCCGCCGTCAGCGGACGACGCAGTGGTGGCGCGGCTCATCGCCTTTCTGCGCCACGAAGGCGCCGACGCGCGCGACCATGCCGGGGAGCGCACTTTGATCGACCATCTCATCGGCACCTACGAGGTGCTCAGGCGATGGGAGCAACCTGCCGCCATCGCGCACGCGGCGCTCATCCACAGCGTCTACGGCACGGACGTTTACGCGCGGCCGCTCCTACCGCTGTCCAGAAGGCCCGAGCTGATCGCCCTGGCCGGGGAGGAGGTCGAGCGCCTCGCCTACCTGTTCTCGGTGACGCCGCGCGGTCCACTCTTCGCCGGCACCCACGCGTGGCTTCGCGATCTGCCGCGGCGTTCAGTCGGTGAGCCAGGCGCAGCTTCCGACCCGCCCGCCTCGCGCGATGAAAGCGACGCGCTGATCGTCCTTCACATGGCGAATCTCGCCGAGCAGACCCAGGCCCGCGACGGGTCGCCCGGGAAGTGGCTGGCGAAGTTACGCGAGCTAGCCGAGGTTGCCCTTGCCAGCGACGCCGTGACCCTCCCTGGATGCATCGCCGAGCTCGCCCCGTTCACTGCGGCCGACGAGGAATACACCCGTGAGCTCTACCGCGCCGGGCTGGCCGAGGGCGAGGTGCCTGTGTGGCGGCGCAACCGGCTGGCCCTGGCCGCCGCGACCTGCCCTGTCGTGCCCGAGCCCTGCGTCTGGCTGGCACATCTGTCGCGCTGCCGCCGAGACGCCGTGGGCGCGAGCTCGTGGGCTCGGTTAGCACAGCGGCGCCTGCAGACGCTTGGCACGGCCTGGGATAAGCGCCTGACCTTCGGCGAGTGGGGTCAGCTCGCCCGGCGGCTCGACCGGCCCGGTGTGGAGGGTGGGTCACCCGCTGTCGAGTTGATCACCGATCCGGGTGCGCTGTTTGCGGCACGGTGTCAGAAGCTGGGTGGCCCTGTCTCACCCTCGACGGCGCCGGCCAGGATCGGCAGGGTCATGGCACCCGAGGAGGCCGCCGGGCGAAAGCGCTTTTACCGATATGTCGACACGCTCGTGGACGCGACCGGCGGGACCGCCCACGGCACTTATCCGGACCTCGAGTCACGGCCGTGGCACGATGCCTCGGACTTCCCGCTGGCCAGCTATCTGGAGTCGCACTTCGAGGCGATCCGGGACGAGGTGCTCGCCCTGGAGGGGGCCCGGTTTCACCGTGAGAGTGAGCGGCTGCAGCGAACGGGCGACTGGGACGTCGCGTTCTTCTACGAGCGCGGCCGCCGGCGCGACGAAGTGTGCGAGGCGTGTCCGGTCACGACGCATGGGATCGAGACCTTGCCCGCGCTTCGGACGGCGGCCGGGTTGATCTACGTGTCGCGGATGCGGCCTAAAACCCATATCCGTCCTCATCGCGGGCCGACCAACCTGCGCTTGCGGTGTCATCTCGGGATCATGGTGCCCGACGGAGACTGTGCGCTCCGCGTCGGCGACGCCGTCCGTCCGTGGCAAGAGGGTCGATGTCTGGTGTTCGACGACTCCGTCGAGCACGAAGCCTGGAATCAGACCTCGGACGACCGTATCGTCCTCGTCGTCGATCTCTGGCACCCAGGTCTGTCGGCCACGGAGGTTCAGCTGCTGGAGGGGTTGCAGAGCTATGCCTCCGACTACGGCCGGCGCCTCCACCGGTACTGGGCCGCCAACGCTGCCGCGTCCGTCAGCTCGACCGGCGCTTGAGCGGTTCGCGCTTAGCCGCGCCGGAGGTGAGCGAGGCCGGGACTAGCAGCCCTCAGAAGTCCCCACCGTCACCGCCGCCGCCCCAATCTCCACCGTCACCCCCGTCACCGCCCCAACCTCCGCCGTCGCCACCGTCCCCGTCGCCGTCGCCGTCACCGTCACCGTCAAAAAGATCGCCGAGCCCCGCGGCGCCGAAGCCGAGGCCGGCGCCAAGGGCCGAGCCCACGAGCAGTCCCGGCAGCAGACCTCCGCCGCCGAACCCGTTGAAGTAGCCGCCCGCCCATGGCCCGTAGTGGCGGGGCGCGTTCCAGTAGTCCGTCGGCCGGCCGTCGACCGTCACCTGCCGGCCGTGCGGGGCAAATCCCTCCTGGAGGCGTACCGCGTCGGCGGCACACGCCGGAACCGGGCGCGGAGCGCCGCCGGGGGGCGCCCACTGGACGTCCTCGGTCGACGGTCCGTGGCGGGGATCAAAGAAGCACGGTGGCCGTCGCTCCGGCGGCGGCCGGCCCTCGAGCAGGGCTTTGGAGTAGGCCATCGCGTACCGCCCCTCCTCGAGCGTCTCGCTCACTGGGGCAAGATCTTCAGGCCGCTTGGCGCGGTCGAAAATCTCGCTGGCGCGCTGGTAGGCCTCGAGAGCCTGCTCGTAGCGCTGCTTGGCGTCGTTGGAGACACCGGGCATCTCCATGTCGACATCCAGCGACCGGATGTCATCGCCCAGCGCGACGAGGTCGTCCTGGGCGGACGCGTGGACCTCCTCCCATTCGCGCTCATGACGCGTCTTGTGTCCGAAGAACGGCATCGAGTGCCCACCATACCTCTTGACCAGCTCGGCACCGGTCGATCCCGGCCCTCAGGAGGTGGCGCGGTGGTGATGGTGGTGGTGGTGTTTGCGGTGGTGGTGGCGACGGTGGCGGCGGTGCGGGCGGTGGTGCTTTCGACCGCGCGGGTGATTGATGCTGGGCGGATGGCCTTGCCCGGGCTGCTGCGGCCCGAACGTGGTCGCCGACGCCAGCGGGGGTGCCGCGGGCGCGAGCGGTGTCCCGCCCCCGGCTGGCGTATTAGCCGAGTTGTTCGTCACGCACTGCAGCGCGTAGCGGATCTTGGCGGCGTCGGTATGCCCACTCGAGTCGGTCACGCTCACCGCCGGCGCGACCAGGCTGGCCGCCCACGGCTCGGCGTAGATCGAGAACGCTCCGCCCGAGTCGACGAGGTAGGCGCCGTAGTCCCGGGCTGCGAGGGCGATCACGGTTCCGACCTGCGTCTGGAGGCCCAGTTGCTGCTTGAACAGGGCTAGCGAAAACGAGCCGTCCGGCAGCAAGCCGTAGTTCTTCGGGATCGCGAACAACTGGCCCATCGGGATGTGCCCGGTGTACTGGCTGGGGGACCAGCCGTCATTGGCTGTTGCCGGCCAAACCCAGGAGTCGGTCTGGTGGTCGACCTGGATCGCGACCGCGAGCGGATGGCGAATCGCGCCCGCTTGAAGCTCCCAGCTTCGGATCAGGCCGCCCAGAGCCGATCCTCCGTAGGCGCGAACCCCCCCCTGCCCCACACCCGGTCCATTCAGGTTCGTGGTCGTCTCATACGTCGAGACCCAGCCGCCGCCATAGGGACGCGCCTGCCATTGCTCGTATGCGACGGAGTGGGTGGGATCGACGATATGGAGGTGCGCGTCGCCGCTCGGGTACTGCGGATCGGCCGGGCTCATCCCGGCCGGTGCATGCACGCTCGCCACATACGTGCGCGGACCGCCTCCGCTCGTTGTGTAGAGCGGGGTCAGCGGATCGCTCGCGCGCGCGATGTAGATCGGGTGACTCCACTGGCTCGAGGCAATGTCGGTGTACAGGCTGTGATCCTGGATTTCTTGCGCGCAGGCGGTCGAGGGCGCCAGCGTGGCCGCCGAGCCGATCGGTGTGTTCCAGGGAGAGCTGCTGGCGAACGGCCAGCAGGCGGGGTCCCGGCCTGCCGCCGTAAGCGCATTGCTGGGCGCGCAGACAAACCCGGATTGCGGGGGCACACTCGCAACACCGACGGCGGCCAGAGCGCCCGCAACTGAAGCGATCGCGAGGACCATAAACGCCAGTCGTCGCGCCTTCGCAACGGGGCGGGCTGGGGTGAGGGGAGGAGCGATTGCGCGATCGTATAGGCCGAGCGACGAACGATGACGGCTCCCCGCGCTCGCTCCACGATCGTGTGGGCGCCCAAGCCGTTCGGCTTGTCCAGACTTCGCCAACTACCGCACATCCGTTGCCGGCCTCGGCACGAGGACAGCGGTCTGGACCGCGCTTAGAGGCCGCGGGAAGTAGGAAGTTCCACTGTTTACTTTGGACAGCGGGTGCGATAGCGTCCGCCCGATGGCGACTGCCGACGTCCTCAAGCCTGACTTCACCGCCCCCCGGCGCCACTTCATCTTCACCGACGAGCACGAACAGCTGCGCGAGTCGATCCGCCGGTTCGCGATCAAGGAGCTGCAGCCGCACTCCGACGAGTGGGAGGAGACGACCTTCCCAGACTGGGTGTTCGAGCGGATGGGTGAACTCGGCTTCCTCGGACTCGACAAGCCGGTCGAGTACGGCGGCCAAGGAGGCGACTACTACAGCTCACTCGTGCTCGCCGAGGAAATGGCCCACGCCCACTGCGGAGGGCTCTCGATGGGTCTCGCGGTGCAGACCGACATGGCGATGCCACCGATCCTTGCCTTCGGGACCGAGGAGCAGAAGCAGGATTGGCTCGTGCCCGCGATCAAGGGCGAAGCGATCCTGTGCCTGGGGATCACCGAGCCCGACGCGGGCTCTGATGTAGCGGGTATCAAGACGCGCGCCGTCAAGGATGGCGATGAGTACGTCATCAATGGCTCGAAGACGTTCATCACCAACGGCCACCGCGCCCACGTGATCGTGCTGGTCACGAAGACCGACCCTGACGCCGGCTACGACGGGTTCACGCTGTTCCTGGTTCCCATGGATCTTCCCGGCGTGATCCGCGAAAAGCGCCTGGAGAAGCTCGGCATGCACGCCTCGGACACAGCGCTGCTTGCCTTCCAGGACGTCCGCGTGCCGGAGTCAGCTGTGCTCGGCCAGGTGGGCAAGGGCTTCTACCACATCATGTGGGAGCTCCAGGGTGAGCGGCTGGTCGGCGCGGCGGGCGCGATCGCCGGTGCCCAGCAGGTGTTCGACCGCACGCTCGTCTACGCCAAGGAACGCACCGCGTTCGGACGCCCGATCGGCCGCTTCCAGGTCATTCGCCACAAGTTTGCCGAGATGGCGACAAAGATCGAGACCGCACGGCAGATGCTCTACACGACCGCCTGGCGCCACCAGAACGGCGAGTACCCGGTTCGTGAGATCACGATGGCGAAGCTGTACGCCTCGCGGATCGCGGTCGAGGTCGCCGACGAGTGCATCCAGATCCACGGCGGTGCGGGCTACATGAAGGAGTACGGGATCGAACGCTCTTGGCGTGATCTGCGTCTGAACCGCATCGGAGCAGGCACAGACGAGATCATGCTCGAGCTGATCGGGCGTTCCTATGGCCTGTGAGCGCTAAGCGCCGCGAGGGCGTCAAGCGCCGCCTGCAGCGCGCGCCGGTCCTGTACGGCGCGGCTCTGACGGCATCTAAGGCTCTCGAGATCCGTCGGGGCGCCTGGATCGAGCCCGAGCTCCAGCTCGTCCGAGAGCTCGTCGCCCCTGGCGAGACGGCGATCGACGTCGGCGCGAACTACGGTTTGTGGTCGTGGCACCTTGCCCGGGCTGGCAGCCGCGTCGTGGCTTTCGAGCCGATCCCGGCCACGGCGCGAGCCATGAGGCGGATCATGCACCTGCTGGGCGTCGGCGCCAGCGTCGAGGTCCACGCGGCAGGCTGCGGAGAGCGGATGGAGACCGGGACCTTCCGGATCCCGATCGCTTGGCCTGGCGGTCCCGCGGTCGCCGGGCTCGCCCACATGGCCGGGACTGAGGGGACCGAGGGGTGGAAAACGACTGAGGCATCGATCGTGACGCTCGACGACGCAGTCAAGCGTGACGATGTGTCCTTCGTGAAGGTCGACGTCGAGGGTGCCGAGCTGTTCGTGCTGCGGGGCGCCGACAGGATCCTCTCAGAGCAGCAGCCAACGGTCGTCTGCGAGATCGGGCGTGGGCTCCTGCAGGAGCGCTACGGCATCGAGGTGCGCGACCTCGTCGAGCTGATGGAAGGACACGGCTACACGTTCACCCGGCTCGAGAACGGCGAGCTGCGCCAAGCCGACGTCTCGCGCGCCCACGACGGCAACTACGTATTCGTCTCAGGGCGCTACCGCAACCGCTTAGCGCCCGCCCGAGCGTCCGCCGCGGCGGCGGCCGCCTAGGACACCGGATAGTCAGAGGCGGGCACGACCACCGAATTCGAGAGCTTGTCGTGCCAGGTCTGCTTCTCCTTATCCCACAGCATCCAGAGGTAGCCGATGAGGAGGCAGATCGCCGAGACGATGCTCGCGAGGTACCGAATCGCCGCACGCTGGTAGCCGATAACCCCCCCGCCGCTGAAGTCGATCACACGGATCCCGAGCGCCCGCTTGCCGAGCGTCTGACCCGTCGAGCCTTCGAAGTAGGTGAAGTAAGCGAGGAGCAAGACGATTTGAATGAGCTCCCGAACGGCGATGCCTCCGCCGATCACCGCCAGCAGAATGCTGACAACGATGCCGACGAGGAGCCCGTCGATGAAGCTGGCTGCAAAGCGGCGCCAGAACCCTGCGCGGGGCCCGGATGGGCCGCCGGCTGTAATGCTCGGCTCGGCTGGTGCTTGGGTGTACGACATGTTCTCTCCTCCTGTGGTCCCAGCATGGTGAGTTCCGCGGCGCAGAATAAGGTCGCCTTCGGCGGACGCGATCGGGAGTCCGATGCTCCGTCAGCCTCTGCTTGCCTTCGCGCTCACCAGCTGCTCGAGAAATTCTTCGTCTGGGATATCGGCCGGTGCACCCGTGATCTTTACCGCCAATCCGTTGCTGAGCCGCCGCGCCAAGGACCGCCGGGCGTTTGGGTCGAGGCTTTCCCTCCGCTCGAGGAACTGCCGGACCGCGGCGATCTCGTCGATCGACACCGCGCTGACGTCCCAGCCCTGGCCGCCGGAAGGTCCCGACTGGGCCTGGGCAGCCGCGGACGAGACCGCCCGCGAACGGACCTTTGGCTGCCCGCGATCGAGGACTACGACCGTCCCCGCGGCGAGATCGCCCGGGCGCTGGTTCAGAGGGGTGATGGCAATCGAGACGATCGTCGGAATCCAGAGCAGAAGCAGTCCATCGAGCAGCCGCATCAGGTTCCGGATCGCGCTGGCGGGCAGGTCAACTGGCGCTCCGCTCGATCGCAAGACTCGCGTGTGCGCCAAGCGCTTGCCAGGCGTCCGGCCCGCGCCGAGAACCTCGAACAGGATCGGATAGGCGAACGTGATCAGGAATAGTCCGATGGAGAAGCCGACGAGCACCACGGTCCTCGACGTGGCCGTGATAACCGTGACCACGGCTAGGATCAGCATCAGTAAGACCTGGACGATCAGGTCGATCACGCCGCCGATGAAGCGAGAGCCAAGGCCGGCTAAGACGAGTTGAAGCTCGATGCCCTCGGGAGCGGCGATCGTGATGCGATCGTCCAGATCCATCGATATGAACTTAGACGCTTTCCTGCACGATCGCGCACCCAGCTGGCAGGCGCTCGAGGACGCACTCGCGCGCGCGAAGGGCCATCCGGAGCGCCTCGGCGCGCAGGGAGTGCTGGAGCTTGGACGCCACTATCGCGCCGCCGCCGCCGACCTGGCGATCGCCCGTCGGCAGTTTCCGGGCGATCCTGTCGTGGACCGTCTCGAACGACTCGTGCTGGCGGGCCGCCAGGCTGTCTACTCCGAGCGCCCCCGCCTTGCTGTGACGCTTCGAGAGTTCTTCACGCGCGGGTACTGGACGCTCGTGGCGGGGCGCCCCGGCACGCTCGGAGCGGCGGCGCTGGCGATGTTTGGCCCGTGCCTGCTTGCGGCCGTGTGGGCGGTGCACGACCCCGGCGCAGCGATCGGCCTGGTCCCCACTCGCTTCAAGGCCGCCGCGCATCCGCACGTCCACACACTCGCCGTGGGCGCCGTGACGCAGGCCGCGCTCGCCAGCTCGATCTTCACCAACAACATTCAAGTCACGTTCCTGACGTTTGCCGGCGGGCTGGCGCTGGGTCTCGGGACGTTTGCGGTGCTGGCCTTCAACGGAGTCCTGGTCGGAGCACTGGCCGGCCTCACGATCCAAAGCGGGAGCTTCTCGGTGTTCGTCCGCTACGTCGTGCCGCACGGGCTGCTCGAGCTCTCCTGCATCACCGTGTGCGGCGCCGCCGGGCTGCGGCTGGCGTGGGCGGTCGCTGTCCCCGGCACGCTGCCGCGCGGGCAATCGCTGCGCCGAGAAGCCCGCCCGGCGGTTGCGGTCGTGCTCGGAACAGCCCCCTGGCTCGTCGTGGCTGGCCTCACCGAGGGATTCGTGACGCCACGGGGACTCGCGCTGCCCGCCGCGCTCGCGGTCGGGCTGGGGCTGGCGGCTCCGTACTGGCTGCTCGTGATAACTCGCGGCCGTGCGCCGGGAACGGTGCCGGTTCACAGGCGGGCTCTGGCCTTGGCGCGCAGATAGGCGTCGAGGCAGCGCTCAGAAAGCTCCTGCGCGGGGGCCTCGAGCACCGTCACACCCGCATGTCGAAGCCGTGCCGCCGCCGCGGCACGTGCCTCGAGCACATCGAGCGCGACCAGCATCGCCTCGAGCTCGGACTGTGACCCCGGCAGACGTGCGGCCAGCTCGTGGAGCTGGGGATCGATCGCGCTTGCCACGACGACCGCGTGGCGCCGCGCCAGCATCGGGGCGCCGGCGATCAGCGACCTCGCCGCCGCCTCGTCGACCAGGTCGGTGAACACCACGGCCAGCGCCCGCCGGGAGCGCCCCACGCGCCCGAAAGCCAGCTCGAAATCGGAGTCCCCGGCGGCGGCCTTGGCGTCAAACAGCGCCTCGATCACGCGGCGCCCACCGAGATGGGCCGGCGCCAGCGACGTGCGGACCCGTTCATCGAACGCGATCGCCCCACACCTGTCTCCCAGCTCGTCAGCCGCCATTGCGAGGACGGTCACCGCGTCCAGCGCGGCATCGAGCATCGTCCGCGTGCCGATCAGGTTCGCCATCAACCTGCCGGTATCCAGAAGGCACAGGAGATCGCGATCGCGCTCGAGGCGGTACTGGTTACTCATCGGGCGTCCCATTCGAGCGCTCGCGCGCCAGTTCAGCTGGCGGACATCATCGTCGGGGGTGTACTCGCGGACCATCTCGAAGTCGGTCCCGAGGCCCAGCGGTCCGCGGGCCAGACGGCCAGGATGCCCGGCGAGCTGCCGGCGTAGGCGCGCGATCAGCGCAGTCGCCGCCACCAGGTTGGGATAGACCCGCACCTCCGCTGTGCTGCCAAGCGGATGGTGCACGCGGGCCAGACCGAGCGGGCCGATGCTCGCGCTGGCCACGGGCGCGAGCCGATGGCGTCCTCGGACGTGGGGAACGACGTGGCCGCTCAGGCCGGCATGCTCCACGGCGGCCGTCACCTCGAGGGCAGGGCTCGCGGGCTGGCGAAGAAGCACCCGCCGGCCATCTGCGCTCACGGCCTGAATCCTGAGCGGGGCCGCGACGCCGCGGGAGAGCACCGGGGTGAGCGCGCGTGCGAGCGCAGGCGGCTTGCGAACCGAGCGCGCGTCGACCGCGGCCGCCGCTACAAGCAAGATCGCGGCGGCGGCAGCCAGCCACGCCGGGACGACCAGCACCGCGACGCCGATCGCCGCAAGTGCTCCCGCCGCCCTCGCTGTCGGCGCGAACGCGCGCACCGGGTCAGCGCGGCACCGGCACTTCGTGGATCGCGGCCTGGACCGCGTCGAGCGCCGTGTAGCGCTCGAGCTCCGCCTCGGGCGTCAGGATCAATCTATGCGCGAGGACCGCTGTGGCCATCCCGGCGACGTCGTCGGGAGTCACGAATGTCCGCTCGGCCAAGCGCGCCGCCGCCTTGGCGGCGACGAGCAGGTGCACGGCCGCTCGTGGCGAGGCGCCCAGCGACACGCTCGGGAGCTCGCGCGTCCGGCGCACGATCCCGACGACATAGCCTGCGACGTCATCGGTAACTGCAGTAGCGTCGATCGCGCGGCGCGTTTCGGCGAGCTCTTCGGAGCGAGCCACCGGACGGACCGCCGCCAGGGCGGTTGGGGCGAGCCCCTCGCGCTTGAGGGCGAGCATCGCGCGCTCGTCAGCGGCGCCTGGGTATCCGACCTCGACCCGCAACAGGAATCGGTCGAGCTGCGCTTCCGGGAGCGGATAGGTGCCCTCGTACTCGATCGGATTCTGCGTGGCCATGACCAGAAACGGATCCGGAAGAGGACGCGCACGCCCGTCGATCGAGACCTGGCCCTCCTGCATCGCCTCGAGCAGCGCGGCCTGCGTTTTCGGCGGCGTGCGGTTGACCTCGTCGGCGAGCAGGATGTTCGTGAAGATGGGCCCTTGCCGGAACTGAAGCTCGCCGCCGTGGAGCACCATCGTGCCAGTCAGATCGGAGGGCAGCATGTCGGGGGTGAATTGCACGCGGGCGAACTCCAGGTCCAGCGCCTTCGCGACCGCTCGCGCAAGCAGCGTCTTGGCGACTCCGGGCGGCCCTTCGATCAGCGCGTGGCCGCGACACGCGAGCGCAGCCAAGAGCTGTGCGAGGGCGTCGTTTTGGCCGACGACGACCCCCGAGACCGCTTCCCGGACCCGCTCGTAGAGCTCTCTCACCGCCGGCCCCGCATGCTCGCAGTCGTGCGCATGCCCGCCAGTATCCGCCCGATCGCCAGCCCGCGCGCCTCCGCGCCGCCGGATGCCTGCGGCTCGAGCGCCCGCTCGATGTCCGTATCGCTGGCACCGACGGCCGCGAGGACGGCGGCCCGATCGCTGTGGCGCTCGGCTGCCCGCCTACCGAGCTCCCGCTCCAGAGCGTCTCGGGCAAGGTCCGTGACCCCATCGGTGTCGCGAGACTTGGTCAGAGCCTGCGCCACGGCTCCGACGTAAGTGCTCCGAGCAGGAGGCGGGAGCGGCGCCAGCGCCACGGCTGGGCCGAGCCGGCGACCGCGCGAAATCGACCAGGCAGCGATTGCGACCCCGAGGACGGCCAGTGCGAGCCACCAGCGAGCGGGGATCGCAGCGAGTCCGGTGGCCAGTCCGTAGCCGTGGATCGCCTCCGCGAACACCACGGGCCGCCCACCGCCGGCCAGGTCCAGCGCGAGCCGCGCGTTGTCCGCGGAGGCCAGCAGCCGGTTCTCGAGCGGTGAGGGATCGGCCAGCATGTCGATCCGTCCCGCACCGACACGGGTGCGCAGCAGCAGCACGCCACCGCGGCCGGCCAGCAGCGGTTGCCCTGCGCCGGCGCTCCAGGCTCCCTCCCCCGCGGCGGTGACGGTTCGCACCCCGTAAGTCTCGGGGGCGATCGAGAGCGGGTGTGCGATCTTCGGCCCGCTGTCGGCGAGCTGCGGCGGGTCGGGGATCAGCGCCGAGAGCGAAGTGCCGGGGGTTCCTCCGCCGACCACCAGCACGCCGCCCGTCCGGACGAAGCGCTGCAAGCTCTGTACGTCTCCGGGCGAAAGGCTCGAGGCCCCAAGCACGACCACCGTCCAGCCGGGATCGAGCGCCGCACTCGCCAGCGGCCTGCGGAGCTGGTTCACCGGATGTCCGGTCCGGTCGAGCAGCTCCGCCCACGCCGCCACGCCCGCGGGAGTTGTTGCGTAGGAGGACTCCGCCGGACCTTCGGGCGCGGGCGCGAAACCGCCCAGGATCAGACCGAGCAGAACGAGCGCCGTCAGAACCACCAACCCAACCGTCGCCCACCCCCTCCACTGTGGCCTGGCTGCTGGGGCGACGAGCGCGCCAGGTCCCTGCTGCCCTGCCGCGGTCATCGTGCCCGTGCCTCGCCACGAACCACCGCCGGCCAGCGACGCCTGGCGTCTTGCACATCCTCGGCTCGCGCGCCCGATCCGCCGTAGGCGATCTCATCGAAACGGTTCGCTAGGAGCTCGAACTCTCGCGAGCGGAGTGCGCTGGCGAGCTCCCGGCTCGGCGTGGCGCCAGGCCGCTCGATCGCTCCCTGCTCGGCCAGGCGCAGCAACCCCGCCCGGAACCGAAGGCGTACCGCCTGCGCGAGGTCTCCGCCCCGTTCGGCGGCATCCGCGGCGCGCTCGAGCTCGGCGGCGCTCTCGGGTGGCGCTCCTCGAGCAGCGCGCGCCGTCGCGCGTGCGGCGGTAACCCTGCGGCGGGCAAGCATCCGGGCGACCAGCACCCCGCCCACGGCCAGCACCAGGGCGATTGTCAAGAGGGCGATCGTCTTTCCTCCAGGGACCCCCCCTCCGATCCCGCCTAACCATCTCCCGAAGGCATTGATGGGTGCGCTCACCGCTTGTCCGATGGTCCGCAGCAGCGACTGCAGCGGATGTGGCAGCGCGGTGTGGAACCTGCTCTCGCCGAGGATCGACCTGGCCAGGGCACGGGCCGCGGCGCCTCCGTGCGTGAGCTCAGGCGCTACCACTGCTTCCCGTCAGGCTCCCGGACTCCAGCCGGGCGGAGGCGGCCAGAACGGCGGGCCTCCGGGCTGGCCGACCGACTCGGGGCCGATAGGCAGGTCTGGACCGTCGCTCGTCATAGCGTCGTCACTAGCTGGAAGCGCGGAAGCGGGCAGGCCGAGCTGCTGCGCGATAAGTTCCAGATCGAAGCCCTCTTTGCGGATCCGCAGGTCGTAGTACAGGATCGTGTGCACCGCCGCCTGGAACGGCTGGGTAAGGACCGCCGCCACCGCGCCCGCGAACGAGCTGACGGCGACTGTCGCTACCAGCGAGTGACGGGCTGCGAGAAGGCCTACCACAACCAGCAACCCTTGGAACACGCCGGAGATCACGCTGGCCATGATCGTCGCCGTCAGCACGACTCCTGCCGTCGCCCACCAGCGGCCCTTCACCAGGCGCCGCGAGCGCCCAAGCGCACCCGCCGGGCGTTTGCGCTCGATCAGCAGCGCCGGAGTGGCGACCGACCACAGCCCGTAGAGCCAGATACCTGGAACGATCAGACAGACAAACGCCAGAGCGAGGCCGAGGAACCAGAGGATCTCCATCCCTAGGAGCGCCGGCAGCCGCCGCAAGGCGTAGCGGAGCGACTGTCCGATGCCGGTCGGCTGATCGAGGTAGGTATCGCTCACGGCCTTCACACACGCAGCGGTTGTGAGCGTGGTCGCGAGCAGCCCGATGACGGCGACCGTGATGTAGGCGCCAACGGCGACCGCGCTGGGCCTCCCCGTGGAGCTGCTCGTCGTCGAGAGATTTGAGAACCCGGTGGGGACCTGATTGGTCGACGAGACGGTGGAGAGCAGAATGATTCCCTCGATCGCCTGAACGGGGACTACCACCAACGCAGCGAGGCCCATCAGGGTCCGGGCGTTCCGGAGGTAGAGCTTCAAGCTTCCGTCGAGGATCTCGCCGACCCCGCGGGGACGCATAACGCTCGTGCTCAACGGCATTGCTCGGTTATCGGCAAGGTAGGGGTCTTGGCCTTAGCTTCGAATCCACCACAGCACGGTTGGCAACGCGACCCGACGGGTCCGGAGCCACCGTGATGCCGCGAGCAGGCATTCGAGCTAGATATCGAACGCCTGTGGCTCCGCCGGCACGAGCGGATCGAGGTCGCGGTGCCGGCCCTCGGCGCGGGACTCGGCGAGGGCCTGCCGGAACGACTGGCGGACGCGCGAAGACGGCCTGAGCAGGTCTGGCATGGCTCCCGATCGTAGTTGTGCGCAGGTTTCAGAGAGAGTTCGGGGCGCCCGCCGCTACCTGATCAGGGCGAAGACAACCGGTGGAGGTGACGAGCATCCCGACGATCACGCCGGGAGGGACATTTGACTCCGACGGGACGGCGCCAAGCCCCAGATCTCCGACGCTTCATCGCAAACGGCGGCGAGTGTCACCATGGCGCGACTACAGGCGGAGGGTCAGATCGCACGCCGCGCCGACGCCATCGGTCAGTGTGGATATTGCATCAAACGATGTAGCCGAGCACACGGCTGCCGCCTTAACCACGCCAGGGGAGGATGGTGCGCCAAGCGTTCGTGCGGCCTCGGCGAATGACGCACTATCCACCCCAACAACGACCCGGTGCGTGCGGCATGCCCCGGCAAAGAGGTTCGATCAGAACTTCGGGGGGTTCGTGGCGTGGCTTCGTCGGGCGGATGCTCACCGGCATACCCGGTCGGGTGTTTGCCGCTCCGGCCAGCCCTGTCCGACAGGGCGCAGGTCCGTGTCGCGTCGGCCAGCCCTGTCCGACTCGCCCAGGTCCCACCTCTAGTGCAGCTGAGCCGCGTTACGCATTCCTAACCGGATAGTCAGCGGGTCCCGGCGCTTTAGTAGAAGCGATCGCAGCCTAAGCATCTGAGCGGCGAACGCTCCACGCAACGGCAGCGGTTCACGGATCTCTGTGGCGCGATACGTTTCCCTGCGGACTCAGGTCATGACCGAGGTGCAGGTCCCCTCCATCGAGCTCACGATGAACAGCCCGCGCCCG
>JALYZY010000022.1 GCA_030948665.1 Actinomycetota bacterium
CATCAGTCGATCTCCAATCCGATAGTTCACTCAATGCGTGCGACCTCGTGTCGCACGTCGCCAGAGGAGTCGTCAGATTTGAGCTCGTCCGGGCCGCGAAAGCAGTCGCCGGCGGGATGGTGCGCGCATTGGGGGTCTGAGCTCCAACGGGCCAGAGTGTCGCGCGGTGTCGAAAGTGAGGAAGCTGCGATGCCGTGGTGGACTGTTTGTGGATCGTCGATGCGGATGCGGAGTTACGCGCACGGACGCATGAGCGAGTCCGCCCGGTCAGCACCTGATCGAGTCGGACTCGATCTTGGCGAGGACATGGAGCAGCCGCCCTGCTTGCGCCGCTAGCCCCGTGGCGTATACGCTCGGCGCAGCTCAGTCTTCAAGCATGAGGAGATCGCTGATGGCTATCGGTTTAGTTCAGGAGTTCGCGGGCGCGACGGTCGACCAGTACGACCAGATCATCGAGAAGATGGGCTTCTCACCGGGTGGCGCGGGTGCTCACGGGTGTCTGTTTCACTGGGTGGCCCGGACCGAAGACGGCATGCGCGTCACCGACGTGTGGGAGAGCCGCGAGCAGTTCGAGAAGTTTGCGCAAGAGCAGATCGGCCCTTACGCGGCGGAGGTCGGACTCCCGAATCCTCCCCAGACATCGTTCTTCGAGGTCCACAACTACCTGACCGCGGCCTAGTTTCGATCCTCAACCAGCCGCGGCGCGCGCCGTGCGGCGGAGCTCGAATTCGCCGAGCCTTACCTCAGCACGAAGCTGACGCCCTGCGCTTCTGGAATGGCGACGGCGCGGTGCGCTGCGTCGTGGCGAGGGCGTGTGGGTCATGTAGGTAGAAGTGGTGTAACGAGCGCCGCGTAGTGGTTCCGACCACCGTGGCGTCCAAGCTCGTCGGTCTGTTCCCGCAGTCCGATGAGAAGGAGCACCACGATGGCCGAGGATCGAAGGATGACCGCTGCTGATGTCGTCGCCCGGGTGATGGCGGGCGAGCACGGCGATTTCGTGCGCGACGCGGTCGCGCTGGTTGCCTGTGAGCTGATGGAGGCGGAGGTCACGGCGGAGGTCGGAGCCGAGCTCGGCGAGGTGTCCGAGACCCGGGTCACGCACCGCAACGGATACCGCCCCAGACCGTGGGAGACCAGGGTCGGGGAGATCGAGCTGCTGATCCCGAGAAAGCGCCAGGGGCCTGCTTATTTCCCGAGCTTCTTGGAGCCGCGCCGGCGCTCTGAGCAGGCGATTGTCGCGGTCGTGCTGGAAGCGTATGTCAACGGAGTGAGCACGCGGAAGGTTGACCGGCTCGTGCAGCAGCTGGGGATCGGGGGGATGACCAAGGACCGCGTTTCCGCGCTGTGCCGGGCTTTGGATGAGCAGGTCGAAGTGTTCCGCCAGCGTCCACTCGAGGGCAGCTACCTGTATTTGTGGCTTGATGCCAAGCATGTGAAGGTCCGCTCTGGCGGGCACGTGCGCTCCAAGGCGCTGGTGGTCGCCTATGCCGTCCATGAGACCGGGGTGCGGGAGGTGATCGGCCTTGACATCGGCGAGGTCGAATCAGGCGGCTTCTGGATCGAGTTCCTCAGATCGCTCAGAGCCCGCGGCCTCAGCGGCGTGCGCCTAGCTGTCTCCGACCATCACGAAGGGCTCAAGCACGCGATCTGTCAGGTGCTGGCCTGCCCCTGGCAGCGGTGCCCTGTGCACTTCGTCAGAAACATGCACGCCCACTGCCGCCGCCACCAACGCGGGCTCGTCTCCGCCGCCCTCAGAGAAGTGTTCAACGCCGAGGACCACGACCAAGCCCGCGAGCGCGTCGGCCACGTGATCGAACGCCTAACACCGCTCGCGCCGAAGGTCTGCCAGCGCCTCGAAGACGCCGAAGAGGACCTGATCGCGTTCTACCGCTTCCCCCGCGAGCACTGGACCAAGCTGCGCTCCACCAATCCCCTGGAGCGCGTCAACAAAGAGATCGCCCGGCGCACCGACGTCGTCGGGATCTTCCCCAACGACCCCGCCGCGATCCGGCTCGTCGGCGCGCTCCTGATCGAACAGAACGACGAGTGGATCGTCGCTCGCCGCTACCTCTCAGTCGAATCCATGACCCTGATCCTCGACGACCGACGGACCGAGGAAGAATCACTCACCCAACAACTACAAAAGGAGGTCGCAACCCTCAACGCCACCTGAGAAGCGAAACGCCCTCACGACGAGCTGGCGTTACACCACATCAGCCGACTTGACGCATGAGGAGCGCCACCGCGAACACGATCAGCATGACCACGACCACCACCACATTTGCCACCGACATCGAGAAAAAATGCCAGTGCACCGTGTTCGCCGGATGATTAAGATTGAAGACCGCCGCGATCATCTCGCTCCTCCCGGTACGCGACAAGTCACTTGGCCGCAATCGGGGTCGGCGGCGTCAGCTTAGGCACGTCCATGACTGCGCACGTAATGATGCCGCCAGAGTCGGACGTCTCTCAATCCCCGCCCCAGTTCTCGACGCCCCAGACCCTCGCGCCGAGACGCCGCCTGCCCCCAAGCCTGCGACCGTTGCTCCGACGGAAAGCCCGTCTTCCGCGCGCCAGAAGGCTGCACCAATAGTCTGACCGCGGAAACGAGCCTTCCGTCCGGCCGCCGCTGCTCCAGCCACAGGTGCCGTGGCCGGCCGCTTCCGACCCCCGTTAGTTCTGCGTGGTCAGGTTAGGGAACAAAGGTTCCCTAACCCATTGACGATCCGCCGAGGCGGGGATCTTCAGCATCTGTGGGGCTTTCCAGTGGGAAGTCTGCCGATGGAATTGACCGGTTCGGCCGAGATCCGAGGGTGACGAGCGCGTCGCAACCCACCCGACGGTGTTGGGATGTCGGCTCCCCGTCCAGCTGGAAACCTCTCCATGGAGTTGACCGGTTCGGCCGGGCGCTGGCTGCAGGAGTCCGCAAAGTCAACCGGTGGATTGCGCGACGGCCGAATCTGAATCTTGCTCGAAGCAGCCCCGATGAGGCACCTCCTCGGCAGACGGAGCCACAGCATCGCGACACTCTCGCAACTGAGATCGATACAGAAGTGCAACCCCGTGCTTTCGCTTCGGGCGAGGACCGGCGGCGTGGCTGGCCCCTGGCTTCGCCTGTGCGTCGGCGCTGCTAGCTCGCATTGGGGAAGCGATCGATCAGTGCCGCTCCGTGGCGATGCGAGAGCCGGCGAGCACCCGATCCCGACGTCTGAGACTTCCGGTGCGGACGAGGACCAGCGCTGTCCCGCGCGGGTCTCTGGATGCTGCATCGGCCCGAGAATCCGGAAGTCCAGCCGACGTGGAACGGGAGCGTGTGGGTTGGAACCCGGCCACCTGGGACGCGAGGAGCTGGTACCCGCTCTACGCGCGAGCGGTACTCCGGCCCGACAGAGGATGGGCACGTTCGCGGAACCGAACCCCAAGCCCAAGGGGACAGGCGAGGCTTGGCGAAAACACCACACGCCGGCGCTAGGTTCGACCGCGTGGTGCCGAACGCCGACGCCCCGGCCGATCGGGTCGCCGAGCGCCGACGTGCCGTAGCGCTCGCTCGGCACTTCCGCGAGGCCGAGGGGCTGTCGATCGCTCAGATCGCGGATCGCTTGGACCGCTCTCAGGCCACCGTGAAGGCCTACTTCTACGACCCGACTGGCGAAAAGGCCCGGGCCGTCAAGGCCCGCTACCGCGGCGTGTGCCGCGGCTGCGGCGCCGACACGCAGCCGCGGAACGGCAAGGGCGACGCATATGCCTACTGCAAGGCGTGTCATCCGGGCGCGATCGAGCGGCGTTGGTCGCGCGCGCGAGTACTAGGTGCGATGCGCTCGTGGGAGGCCGAGTACGGGCGGCTGCCGACCTCCTACGACTGGTCGAGGACGCAGGCGCGCCGGCGCGGGGGAGAGGCGCTGCGGCGCTTGAACCCCGGTTGTTGGCCGTCGGCGAGCGTCGTCACCGCTGTGTGGGGGAGTTGGTCGGCGGCGCGCAGTGCGATTGGTGCAGTGCCAGCGTTGCGCACGGCCGGGCTGCCGTCTGATGCCAGCGAGTCACGCGAAGTCAATGATTGGGCACAGAGCGCATTTCTGTGCCCAATCCCCGGTAATCCGCAGCAAAATCCGAGGGTCTGAGGTGGCTCGTGGTGATCGACAAAACGCGCGGTTTGCAGGTATTTCCTGTTGGCCGGAGCTGGGTGCGCGCGTTATTCGGGTCGGTGAGGTCCCCGGTTCAAATCCGGGCGCCCCGATTTTTCGCTGTTCGGAGCGACCGCCGTCCTGTAGGCGTCGCGAACCCTCAAGTTTCCCTGGCCACAGGCAGAGCGCACGATGCCCGTCGCGCCCCGTCTGGCCCCGGATGAGGTCTTACTGACTCTCACCGGCGCGGGCGCATCGTGAGCTCTGCACGTGAGCTTCCGGACTTCAGAGCAGGCTGTGCCGACAAATGCAACGTCCCGCCACAGCTGGTGGGTCTTGCTGATCCATATGAATGGCCACAACTTCGACGTGCGTCGGCGGTGGTCCCCGATGCCGCGTGTTTTGCAGCCGCCTGGGGCTAATCGGGCTCGAGCCGAAGCTCCGTCACCGCGGAGGTCGGCGGCCGCGTTCGTCTCGCAGGTCTTCGTCGGTGTGGTAGTCGCTCGCCAATTCTGCAGCAGGCAACTGCCCGCTCAGTACACCCGTCAACCGCGCCCGGGCGGGAAGCCGACCTGGACGTCCTTGCCGTCAGCGCGAACGATTGTCGGGACAACCCCCCTACCGTTGGTGTAGCCCATCAGTTCGGCCTTCCAAGCCGCGTTCTGCGTAGCGTCGCGCTCCTCGACACCGTCACCTTGGGCTGCCAGGTGCTCCCGCGCCGCCTCACAGTAGGGGCAACCGGGCTTGACGTACATGATCACGCTCATTGCTCGGCTTGAGCCTACCCCGATCGGCCGGGGTGCGTAAGGGCATGGGCGCGACGGTGGCCGCGCGGCGGCGCTGGGATCATCAGTCCCGTAATGGAAAGCAAAGCAATGCTCACACCCGCGTTGCGATCCGGTCGCCGATGACCCGCATCGAGCTTCCCGAGCACGACATCGTTGGGATTCGCGCGGCGAATCCAGGGCCATACACGTTGAGCGGCACGAACTCCTGGATTGTCGGTCATGGCCCCGGCTGGCTGGTCGATCCGGGCCCGGATATCGAATCGCACGTGGAAGCGCTCACGCGCGAGTTGGAGGGCAGAGGAGGCCTTGGCGGGATCGCCCTCACCCACGACCATGCGGACCACACCGAGGCGCTGGGATCGATTCGCAGCCGGTTCCCGAGTGCGCCGGTCGCGGCGGCGCGCGGAGACGTCGACATGCGGCTAGGCGAAGGTTCGATGTTCGGACCGCTGGTGACAGTGCGGACCCCGGGACACTCGTCCGATCACGTTGCGTTCGTGTGCAATCGCGCAGCGTTCACCGGCGATGCGGTCCTTGGCGAGGGCAGCGTATTCATGTCTCCCGACCCGGGGGCGCTCGTCTCATACCTTGCGGGGCTGCGAGCGCTCCTGACTCGCCAGGTCGCTGTTCTGTGTCCCGGCCACGGCCCACCCGTCTGCGATCCCGATCGCAAGCTGGAGGAGTACATCGCCCATCGGCTCGACCGCGAGCGGCGACTCTTGGGCGCCATAGCAGCCGGCAACCGGAGCGTTCAGGAGTTACTCGACGCGGTCTGGAACGACGCACCGGCAGTGCTGCGCCCTGCCGCGACGGCGACGCTTGCTGCGCATCTCGACAAACTGGCTGGCGAAGGCAGGCTGCCCGCGGATGTGGAGCGACCGCTCAGGACCGGCTAGCGGTGGCCGGCGCTGGCGCGCGCTGACCGCCATCGCCACTGCCGGCCACGGCCAAGCGCTTTCGGGCCAGCTCCATGGCCGCTCGCAGCGGTGTGGTCTGCGCAGCGTGTGCCTCGTCGAAGATCCGCCCCAGGGTGTCGGCGATCCCCCGTACCCGCCGCTGCGCGACGACCGGGTCATACAGCACCAGCTCCTCGGCGATATTGATGATCCCGCCGGCGTTGACGACGAAGTCGGGCGCCCACAAGATCTGACGGGCGGCGATCAGCTCAGCGATCTTGTCGGTGGCCAGCTGATTGTTCGCCGCTCCCGCGATCACCGCGCATTTCAGGTCCGGGACAGTCTGCTCATCGAAGATTCCGCCGAGCGCGCACGGAGCGAGGACGTCGACCCCGACCACCAGAGCACGTTCGGGCTGCACCCATCGGGCGCCGAGGCGCGTGGCTATCTGCCGCTTGGCCGGGTCGACGTCGCTGGCCAGGACCTTGGCTCCCGCCTGCGCGCAGCGCTTGGCGACGCGCGAGCCCACATGACCAAGGCCGATCACACAGACCGACCGACCGCGAAGGCTCGCGGTCGAGAAAACCCGCTCGCAGCAGGCGCGGATCGCCGACTCGACCCCCAGCGCCGTGAATGGACTGGGGTCGCCGGAGCCACCGCGCCGGCGTGAGAGCCCTGCGACGTGCTTGGTCCGCTGTGCGATCACGCCCATATCCCGGCTCGAGGTTCCGACGTCCTCGGCGGTGATGTATTTGCCGCCGACAGCGGCGACTGCGTCACCGAAATCAAGCAGCGCATCTCGCCGCTGCCTCGGGCTCAAGCCTCCCGACGGAACCATGATCACGCCTTTACCGCCCCCCAGGGGCAGGTCCGCGACAGCTGCCTTATAGGTCATGGCACGAGATAGCCGCATCGCGTCGCGAAGCGCGGCGCGCGAGTCGTGATACGACCACAACCGGCAGCCGCCCAGCGCTGGTCCCCGGAGCGTGCAGTGAACCGCGACGAACGTGTACAAGCCCGAGCGCTGCCCCCGTCGGAGAAGCACCTCTTCGTGGTCAAGCTGCTCGAGGTAGCGGTCTATGGCCCTAGGCGACACTGTCGCCCGTCGCCGGGGCCTGCGAGTCCGTCAGCTGCTGGCACCCTCACGGAGCCGATGCGGACGACCCGCCCCCGGTCCCGCCGGTGCTCGTACCTCCGCCGGTTGTTCCGCCACCGTTCGTGCCGCCCCCATTCGTGCCGCCTCCGTTGGTGGCGCCGGTGCCCGTGCCTGCGCCGGACGAACCGGGCTGCGGAGAGCCCGGCTGACATACGGTCACAGCGGGTGCGCAGCCGCCCCCGGCAATTCCACCCTGAGGTCCGCCGGTTCCGGTGTTGGGTCCGTCTCCGGTCGGCGAAGGTGTGCCATTCGGCGGTGTTCCGCCTGGATCTCCGCTGGAGCCAGGTGCCGTCCCTGGAGGACCCGCGCCGACAGGCCCGCTGAGCGGCGCATTGCCGGTGAGCTGGTCGTTGACGCCGATGCCACTCGTGACGCGTGTAGAGCTAGTGCTGGCGCCGAGGGTTCCCGCCGTGCCCCTCGTAGCGCTCGAGGAGGAGCCGGGAGGCGAGGATGACGGCTTGCTCGCGGTCCCTGCCGGCGCAGTCGCGCTAGCGGTGCCGGTCGGCCGGTCCTGCGCGGGCGCAGGCGCGTCCGCTGTAAGCCGAGTCGACGGGTGACTTGTCGACCTGGCAGCGGCATGATGGGCGGGGCGCGGGGCCGTTGCGATCGTGTGCTGAAGCTCTACCGCGCCGCCCGCCGCGACAACCGTCGCCGCGAGAAGCGTGGCAACGTGACCGACTCCACCCGCGAGCGCTCCGGCGGATGCGGCGGCTCCGGTTCCGCCCACGGCGCCACCCGCGGCGGCGCCACCGCCGCTGGCTGCCGCTCCGCCGCTGGCTGCCGCTCCGCCGCTTGTCCCAAAACCAAGCAGCTTGGCCAGTACGCCGATCGGGCCGATCGCAGGCGCGAGAGCGGCGAGCTGGCGGCTGACACCGCGCAGATCGCGCCTGAATTCCCGACAGCCGGCACAGTCGCGCATGTGGCGCCTGGATCGAGCCCCGGGGCGCACGCGGCGATCGTGAGCGAGCATCAGCTCCGTCCGGATCTCCGAGCATGCCGTGTCGCGAGCCTCGATCGCCTGCACCAGACCGATGCGTGCCCGGACCAGCAGCGATTTGATCGCTGGGACGGAGACACCGAGCGCGGAGGCCACCTCGGCGTAGCTCATCCCGCCCAGCTCGCGCATCAGTAGGGCGGAACGCTGCTGATCGGGCAGACGCCGGATATCTCCGATCAGCCGCCGGAGCGACTCGCGCTGATCAGCGTGAGCGACGGGGTCGTCCACCGCTGGGCACAGGTGGATGCGCTCGGGCGGCGGCACGGGCCGGCGAAGCTCGTCGATGCAGCGGTTGTGCGCGACTCGGTAGAGCCAGGCACGCAGTGCCAGCTCGCGGTTGCTGGAACGCAGTCCCGCGTATGCGCGCAAAAACACGTCCTGGAGGGCGTCCTCGGCGTCCTGACGTCCGGGGAGCATCTGCCGTGCGTAGGCAAACAGCCGCGCCCGGTAACGGTCGTGGATCGCCCGGAACGCCTCGTCCTGGCCAGCCCGGAACATCGCGACGAGCTGCTCGTCGGAGCGCAAACGTAGAAACGAGGCTCCAATGCCCGCCCTTGAGGGGGCTAGGACTGGCCGGGCTTGGAGGGCGGAGGCTTCCACTGTTTCGCCGTCACCACTCTAACGGGTGGTGACCGCGGAAGTTCCTGGTTACAGAGGGTCGGCTTCACTCAGGCGTCGGTACTCTCAGCTGAGAGTGGATCCTGCTTCGGGCATCGGTATCCCAGTGGCTTTCGGTGCAGGGCTGATCTCGTTCCTGTCGCCGTGCGTGCTGCCGCTCGTCCCCGGCTACATTTCGGCCGTCGCGGGCGTCGGCCCGTCGGAGATCCGTCCTCGGCGGGTGCTCGGGCCAAGCCTCGCATTTGTGGGCAGCTTCTCGGCGATCTTCATCACGCTCGGGCTCCTCGGCCAGCAGGCATTGCGGGGAACCCTCACCGGGCCGACCGCGCTCAAGGTCTCCGGCGCGCTGATCGTGCTGATGGGGATCCTGTTCGTCCTCGCCCCATTCGTGCCTCGACTCAGTCGCGAGTGGCATGTCGGCAGCCTGATGACGCGTGCCGAGCGCGGAGGACCGATCGTCACGGGCGCGGCATTCGCGCTCGCATGGACGCCGTGCACCGGCCCGACCCTGGGAGCCATCGTCAGCGCAGCAGGAGCCTCGCATTCCGCCGCCCATGGAGCGTTCCTGCTTGCCGTGTACTGCGCGGGGCTGGGCGTCCCGTTTCTTGTCACCGGACTGGCGTTCGGGACCGCCACCTCAATGCTGGCCGTCGTCAAGCGCCACTACCCGCTGGTGATCGGGACCGGGGGCGTGGTTCTGATCGGGATGGGCGTCCTGATCTGGACCGGTGAGTTCACGCAGCTCAACATCACCGTCAATCATTGGCTTCAGACGCTGGGGCTGCCCGACCTCAATTCCGACACCTAGGCGCGGAGCCACCGCGCCGTACCGAGAATCTCGCGCCGAACAAAGGAGGTGCGGCCTGTGTTCGCGTGGAAACGTACCGACGGTTAGGCAACCCTAATCGTGGTAAGGTGCGACGAGGTTAGGGTCACCTAACTCGCTGCGAGCAATCGAATGTCATTACTACAGACGATCGCCTTGGGGGCCCTCGCCGGGTTCACTATCTTCCTCGGCCTCCCCGTTGGGCGCCTAAAGCTGCTCACCAATCGGGGGCGAGTAGCGATGGCGATGTTCGCCGTCGGCGTGCTCGCCTTCATCTTCGTCGATGTCCTCTCGAATGGCATCGGCATCATCAACACCGCGCTCGCGGCGGCCAAGAACCACCATGGCTCGGTCGGGTACGTCATCTGGCTGATGGTCCTGCTCGCTTGCGGCTTCGCTGCGGGGAGCGCGGGGCTGGGGTTGCTAGAGCGCGCCATGCGACCGGCGGGTCCGCGACATCCGCCGATCGCCGGCGGCTCCGCTGCTGCGGCGCTGACAGGCTCGGAGGTCGATGCGCTTGCGATCGAGCTCGAGGCGTCGAGGCGCCGGGCGCTCCGAACGGGATTGACGATCGCTGCGGCGATCGGGGTCCACAACTTCGCCGAGGGCCTGGCGATCGGGGTCTCCGCTCGGGCTGGAGCGATCAGCCTGGCAACGGTGCTGATCATTGGGTTCGCGCTGCACAACGCCACAGAGGGCTTTGGAATCGTGGGGCCGCTGGGCGACGTCAAGCCCTCCTGGCGCTGGTTGGCCGCGGCGGGACTTATCGGCGGGGGCCCAACGTTCCTCGGGTCGATCGTCGGCTACAGCGTCACAAGCCATCCGCTCGAGCTCGCCTTTTATGCCGCAGCGGGCGGCGCGATCCTGTACGTGATCGGCGAGGTCTGGAACGGAATGCGACGCTATGGGCACCGGGAGCTCGGTTTGATGATGCTCACCGCCGGATTCCTGATCGGCGTCTTGACGGACCTGATCGTCACGCTCGGCAGCGGCTGACGGCTCTCGGCAGCGGTTGAAGGCTCCCCCCGGGAGCCGTGGACTAGTTGGTGATCGCCGATGACCCGTCCCGCGGGATCTTCGACGGCGGTGCCGGCTGGCCGGCTTCGCGCTGCTGGGGCATTACCTGGGGCTGGGCGCCAAAAACAGCGCGAGCGCTGCTTCACCAGCGGACTGACGCCAGCGGTGTGGTGGCGGTATTGCGGCCTCCGCGGCTGCGCGCGGTTACGCTCTCGCGCGCTGATGTCCCCGACTATTCCACTGCCGCCGCACGACACACCGCTCAGCGGTGGGTCTCCGTTTCCCCCGATCGCTGACTACGCGTTCCTGTCCGACTGCCACACGGGTGCGCTCGTCGCTCCTGACGGAAGCATCGAGTGGATGTGCATTCCGCGGTTTGACTCGCCGAGCGTGTTCAGCTCGATCCTCGATCGTCGCGCCGGGTCCTTCAGGGTCGGCCCGTACGGGCTCCTCGTACCACTTTCCGTCCGCTACATGCCGGGAACGATGATCGTCGAGACCACCTGGATGACCCCCTCTGGGTGGATCGTCGTGCGCGACGCGCTCACGATTGGTCCATGGCACGACCAGCACGCGGACGACACCTCCCACACCCGTCCACCGACCGACTACGACGCGGACCACATGCTGGTTCGCACCGTTGAGTGCATCCAAGGTCAGGTGCAGATCGAGGCGGTGTGCGAGCCGATGTTCGACTACGGCCGGACGCCTGGCCGCTGGGAGATGATCGGCGACGATTGGGGCAAGGCTGAGGTCACGGACGGAGATACCCACCTGCGGCTGGCGTCCGACCTGAGGATCGGCATCGAGGGCAACCGCGCTCGGGCCCGTCACACGCTCTCCGAGGGGGAGCGGTGCTACGTCGCCCTCGGCTGGACCCACGGGCTCGAGTGTCCGGGCGATCGTGAGGACGCACACGAGCGCATGGCGCGGACTTCGCACTTCTGGCGCGACTGGCTCGCCGGCGGCCGCTTCCCCGACCACCGCTGGCGCCAGGCGCTCCAGCGTTCGGCACTGACGCTCAAGGGGCTCACATACACCCCCACGGGCGCCACGGTCGCCGCCGCCACGACCTCCTTGCCTGAGACACCCGGGGGCGAGCGCAACTGGGACTACCGCTACTGCTGGATGCGCGATGCGACCTTCACCCTGTGGGGTCTTCACGCGCTCGGGCTCGACTGGGAAGCAGACGACTTCCTGCAGTTCGTGGCAGACCTCGAACGCAACGGCGACGGAGCGCTGCAGATCATGTACGGGCTCGGGGGAGAGCGCAACCTGGAGGAGCAGGAGCTCTCGCACCTGCATGGGTACGAGGGGGCGGTGCCGGTGCGGATTGGCAACGGCGCCTTCAGGCAGCGCCAGAACGACGTGTTCGGCGCGGTCCTCGACTCCGTCTACCTGCACACGAAGATGGGAGGTCACATCCCGCAACGCCTGTGGCCGGTGATGCAGGATCAGGTGCGATGCGCGATCGATGTCTGGAAGATGCCCGACCAGGGGATCTGGGAGGCCAGAGGGGAGCCCAAGCATTACGTGTCCTCAAAGCTGATGTGCTGGGTCGCGCTCGACCGCGGGGCACGGCTCGCGGAGCTCGAAGGCGAAGCACAGCTGGCCCAAGAGTGGCACTCGACCGCTGACGAGATCCGCGCCGACATCCTCGCGCACGGGGTCAGCGAACGGGGGGTGTTCCGCCAGCACTACGAGACTGATGCGCTCGACGCATCGACGCTCCTGATCCCGCTGTTGCGCTTCCTGCCCGCAAGCGACGAGCGGGTTCGCACAACTGTGCTCGCGATCGCCGACGAGCTCGAGGAGAACGGCTTTATCTTGCGCTACAAGGTCGGCGAGACCGACGACGGGCTGACCGGAGAAGAGGGAACGTTCCTGATCTGCTCGTTCTGGCTGGTCTCTGCCCTGTCAGAGATCGGGGAGGGGGACCGGGCGAAGGCGATGTGCGAGCGGCTTCTCGCGCACGCCTCATCGCTCGGCCTTTACGCGGAGGAGCTCGAAGCGAGCACGGGTCGCCACCTCGGCAACTTCCCGCAGGCGTTCACGCACCTCGCGCTGATCAACGCCGTGATGCACGTTATCGCTCAGGAGGAGTCTGCCTGAGTACGGGTGTCTTCTCCACGTGACGACGACCGGAACCGATCCTCCGGGCGGGGTGGTCGAGCTCGTCCCCATTCGCACGGGCGGCAGCTAGCGCTTTCGCACTGGTGGCAGCCGTAGTCGGTGCGGTGTCCTCACCGGCGTGCTGTACGCCGTCGGAGACCTCGGTCCTCGCGCGATGCAGCACAGGCCGTCTCGAGCTCCAGCAGCGCCAACCTCGTACCAGGCTCGTCGTGATGGTCCAGTGGGCGGCCAATCTGGCCGTTTCGCTTACCTTCCTGCTGCTGATAGACGCGATCGGCAAGCCCCCCACGTTCTGGCTCTATGCCATTCTGTGCATGTTTGCGCTGATCTTCACGCTCGCCGGGGTGCCCGAGACCAGGGGACGAACCCTCGAACAAATCGAGGCGCACTGGCGCCGAGTCACCGCGCGCGGCGTCTCAAACAAGCCCCGCCCGGAGCCCGTCGGATCGTCATGAGCACCTGGGAAGCCAGCCTTGGCCCGCGCCCGCTCGAGCTCATGGATGCGGACTGAGATGAGCGGCCTCTCGTTCGCCGCCGCGTTCGCGCCTGTGGATCAGCACTACCTGTTGGAGGCGCGGCAGATGCAGGCGCTGTCGTTTGCGGTGCACATCCCGCTGGTCGCGTTCGCGATCTCGTTTCCGGCGATGGTGCTGTTCGTCGACTGGCTTCATCTGCGGACGGGTGACCGGCTGTATTTGACGCTGGCGCGGCGGTGGACGCGATTGATGGTCGCGCTGTTCGCGGTGGGGGTGATCACTGGGACGGTGTTGAGCTTTGAAATGGGGTTGTTGTGGCCGAACTTCACCGGGGCGTTCGGGAGCGTGTTCGGGCTCGGCTTCGCGATCGAGGGGTTCTCGTTTTTCATGGAGGCGATCTTCATCGGGATCTATGTGTACGGATGGGGACGGCTGTCGGGCCGCACCCACCTGCTCAGCGGGATCCCGATCGTGATTACCGGGATCACCGGGTCCCTGATGGTGATCACGGTCAATGCGTGGATGAACCATCCCGGCGGGTTTCACCTCCGCGCGGGCAAGGTGATCGACGTTGACCCGTTCAAGGCGCTGTTCGCCAACACCTATTTCTGGCATGAGCTGATCCACATGTACATCGCCGGGTACATCGTCAGCGGCTTTATCCTCGCCGGCGTGTACGCGCTCGCACGGCTGCGGGGACGTTGGGGGCGCTACGAGCGCACAGCGCTGGCGATCCCGTTGACGATCGCGGCGCTCGCCGCCCCAGTCCAGATCCTGGTGGGCGATTGGGCGGCACGCGACATCGCCACGACACAGCCGATCAAGCTGGCCGCAATCGAGGGGCTGTACAAGACCACCCGCGGGGCTCCCGAGCACATTCTTGGCTGGTATACCGACCACGAGGTCAAGTACGGGATCGCGATCCCGCACCTGCTCTCGGTCCTCTCCTTCCATAGCTGGAACGCCAAGGTTGAGGGTCTCGCCACCGTGCCCGCCAGCGAGCGCCCGCCGGTCAACGTGGTGCGCCTTGCGTTCCAGACGATGGTCGGGATTGGGACCTTACTGGCCCTGCTGGGGGTGTTGTACCTAGCGGTGTGGATCCGGCGCAAGCGGCTGCCCGAGTCGACCTGGTTCTATCGAGCGCTGGTACTCGCGGGGCCGCTGTCGGTCGTCGCGCTGATTTCCGGCTGGGTGGTCACCGAGGTCGGGCGCCAGCCGTGGGTCGTGTACCGGGTGATGCCGACTGCCGCCGCGGTTACCGGCGCGCACGGGATTCCGGTCGGGTACGCGACGCTCGCCGCCAGCTATGTGATCGTCGGCTGCGGCCTGGTATGGGTGCTGCGGCGCCTGGCCCGCGCGCCGCTCGACCTTCCACTCGAGCCCCCGTCCCCGCTACAGCCGGCCTAGACGATGCTGCAATCGCTGCCTCTGGTATTCGTGCTTGCGGGGTTGGTGCTGTACACGGTCCTGGCTGGGGCCGACCTCGGCGCAGGGCTTTGGCAGCTGTTCGCCGGCCGTGGCCCGCGCGCCGATCGGGTCCGCGAGCACGCGCACCACTCGATCGGCCCGGTGTGGGAGGCCAACCATGTATGGCTGATCTTCGTGCTGACCGTGTTCTGGACCGCCTACCCGCGCGCGTTCGGGTCGATCGCCTCGACGCTCGCGGTCCCGCTGTTCATCGCCGCGATCGGGATCATCTTCCGTGGCGCGGCCTACGCGCTCAGGGCAGGCGCGGTCAGCGCACGCGAGTCGGCACTGATCGACACGGTCTTCTCGATCTCCTCGATCCTCACTCCATTCGCGCTGGGCTCCGCGATCGGCGCGATCGCGACTGACCGCGTCCCGGTCGGCAACGCCGCCGGCCACCTCTTCTCCAGCTGGCTGAACCCCACCTCGATCTTCATCGGTGTCCTCGCTGTCATCAGCTCTGCATACCTGGCCGCCGTGTACCTCGCCGCCGATGCGGCCCGGGACGCCCACGATGCGCTCGAGCGGGACTTCCGTCTCCGCGCGCTCGGTGCCGGCGCCCTGGCCGGGCTGATCGCGATCGCGGGCATCTTCATCGTCAACGCCGACCGCCACAGGCTGTTTCACTCGCTGCTGAGCGGACGGGCGGTGCCCGCCGTGATCGTGTCCCTCCTCGCCGGGCTCGCGACGCTCGCGCTCGTGTACGGACGCCGGTTCGAGCCGGCGCGCTACAGCGCCGCGGTCGCCGTCGCCGCGATCATCGGTGGCTGGGCGCTCGCCCGCTGGCCCACGATCCTCCCCGGGCTCACCATCCACCAGGCCGCGGCCGGACACGACACACTGGTCTGGATCGTCGTCGCAGTGCTCGGCGGCGGCGTGATCCTGTTCCCGTCGCTAGCGCTCCTTTTCCGCCTGGCGCTGACCGGCCGCTTCCAAGCTGCCGAGCAGCCGCCGACTGAGCACGTCGCACGCGGGCTTGGAAGCGTCAGGCCTCGCTTGCTTGCGCGGTCGGCGGTCGCCTGCCTAATCGCCGGATCCGGCCTGCTAAACGTCGCGGACGCCCGCTGGGCACACGTCGTCGGGCTGCTCTGCCTCCTCGGATTCATGCTATTCGCCTTCCGGGCGATCATTTTCACCGCCCTCGGTGACCAACCGTCGACACGTGGAGCCGGGCACGGATAGGGGCGCTCGCCGATGAGCATGGGCGCCGGTGCTTGGTCGCGTTCAGCGGCTCGAGTGCGCTGGCGGTGGGCTGCGACCTGGCACGGTGGCCGAGGCCGCGCGCGCATTGGGGGGCGTTGACCTCGCTGTTCGGCAGCTACCTCGGCTCATACGCCGGCGTGCTGCTCGCCTGCACCGCCGTGCCAGTGTTGCCCGCAGCCGCGTAATCTGTCGACCCGCCGTTCCCCACTGCAGCTGCCTGACGCGGCGCGACGAGCCTACGGCGAAGCCGTCAGGCGCGCCAGCCTCGGGATCGAACGGCGACTGCGGCGCTGAGCACCGTTCAGGGACCCCTGGCCCGCTCCAGCCTCCTCCCGGCCGCGTGAGCCTACCCGCGCCGCGCGAGCTCGCGCCTGGCCGTGCGGCGGAAGCGGCGTGTCTGGTCCGGGTTCGCCCTGGAGCAGGTGATGGGCTGCCCGCGGTTGTCGATTGTGGCCAGCTCGGTGGTGATGAAGCGGTCGAAAACCGACTGCACTTCGAGCGGGAGCGAGGCCGTCACGGCGCGAGTATGGGCCGGTCAGTCTTTATATCCAGGCTCGCCGGGAAGGACGATTCGCGCTGTCTCTCCACCGAATACGACCTGCGGCTGAACAGGGCGCACCTCGCGATCGCGCGCGTGCTCCAGCAGCGACTGCGCCGAGCGAAAAGCGCACAGCTGCTCGAGGTGCTTGATGGTGGGGAACACGAGCAGCAGCTTGCCTTCCGCTGCCGCTGCGAGCGCCAACCGCGGGGCGTACCAGCGTGCGTCGACGACCTCGGCCCCGTCGGCCGTGGCGCGAGCACCCTCCGGCTCCAGCGCGAGGTAAAACCACGTATCGAACCGAATCTTTACCTGAGCCGGGGTGATCCAGCGCGAAAACGGGACGAGGCTCTCCGGGTGCTCCACGACGATCCCGGCTTCCTCGCCTAGCTCGCGCAGCGCAGCCGCGCGGTGGGCAGGGTCTCCGACGCCGTCGGCTTCAGTCAAAGCGCCACCTGGGAACACCCACGCGCCACCCATGAACCGGGCGTCGGGGTTACGTTTGACGAGCAGGACCTCGAGTCCCTCCGAGCCCCCGCGCAACAGGATGATCGTGGCGGCAGGCCTCGGAACTGTCTCCCGCCCGGGGTTGAGGTCCTCTCCAGGGCCGGGTCTTGGCGTTCCCACGGGCCGACATTAGCGGTCCGGCGTCGAGTGTGACGCGGGCCAATCCTCAGCGAGCATGCGGGATCTGCGAGTCGCCGCGCCGCCATCATTCCCGCCGGTACGCTTCCAGCGTGCGGTGGATGTGTGAATCGTGCGGGTTCATCTACGACCCGGCAGAGGGGGATCCGGACGGCGGGATCCCTCCCGGCACTCCGTTCGAGGACATCCCCGAAACATGGTTCTGCCCGGTATGTGGCGCCCGGAAGCGCGACTTCACCCCATACGACGAGTAGCGCGGATGGCGCGCCTACTCGCGACTGGCTGCGCGTGCCTGCTCGCCGTGGGGGCGTCGGCCTGCGGCGGCAGCACCCGGACGCTCACCAAGTCGGTGACTGTGGTCGTTCACAACGCGGTTCCCGCTGTGGGCATCCACAAGATCCAGCACGTGGTGGTCATCATGCAAGAGAACCGGTCGTTCGACTCGTATTTCGGGACGTATCCAGGGGCGGATGGGTTTCCGATGAGCGGCGGGCGTCCGAGCGTGTGCGTGCCGGACCCCGCGACGGGCCTGTGCGTGGCGCCGTACCACGACCGCCACGACCAGAACCTGGGGGGGCCGCACGGCGCTCGCAGCTCGAGGGCCGACATCGCCGGAGGATCGATGAGCGGCTACATCGCTCAGGCGGAGCGCGGCCTTCGGAACTGCGTGATCCAGTTCAATCCGGCGTGCGCCGGTGCCATCGGTCGCCTGGACGTCATGGGCTACCACAACGCGGCCGACATCCCGAACTACTGGACCTATGCGCGGGACTTCGTCCTGCAGGACCACATGTTCGTGCCCAATTCCTCCTGGAGCTTGCCGTCCCACTTGTATCTCGTGTCCGAGTGGTCGGCGTTTTGCGCCAGGCACGCTGATCCGATGAGCTGCCGGAACGCGCTTCAGGGGCCCGCGTACCCGCCGGACTTCCTGCACTATCGCTATCGGACCCCCGGCCAGCCCGACTACGCCTGGACCGACCTCACCTACCTGCTTCACAAGTTCGGGGTGAGCTGGCGTTACTACGTCTCTCAGGGCGCAGAGCCGGACTGCGAGTACAACGCGGCGATGTCGTGCGCTCCGATCGGGCAAAGCGCGCGTACGCCGGGAATCTGGAATCCGCTGCCGTACTTCGACACGGTCCACCAGGACGGTCAGCTCGGCAACGTTCAGTCGCTGCGCAACTTTTTCGCGGCGGCGCAATCAGGCACGCTTCCCGCGGTGTCCTGGATCGTCCCGGACGGGCGTGTCTCGGAGCATCCTCCGGCCCTCGTCAGTGCCGGGCAGACGTACGTCACGGGCTTGATCAACGCGATCATGCGCAGCCCCGACTGGCGCAGCACCGCGATATTTGTCTCGTGGGACGACTGGGGCGGCTTCTACGACCACGTCCGGCCGCCGGTCGTCGACGCCAACGGGTATGGCCTGCGCGTCCCCGGACTGATGATCAGTCCATATGCGCGCGCGGGCCAGATCGACCATCAGACGCTCAGCTTCGACGCGTACGTGAAGTTCATCGAGGCGGATTTCCTAAACGGGCAGCGCCTTGATCCCCGAACCGACGGTCGCCCCGATCCGCGGCTTGATGTTCGCGAAAACGTGGCCCAGCTCGGCGACCTGATGAACGAGTTCAACTTCAATCAGACCCCTCTCCCAGCGGTGTTACTTCCGGTGCGACCGCGGACGGATCTGATCGAACCGACAGCCCTCGCTCGGTCTCGAGACCGCGCGCGCGAGCGTGCGTTGGCCCTGCACGTCGTCGCGGCCTACCTGGGCGTGGCCCCACGACGGCTGCGGACGGACCTCGCCTCCGGATTGACGCTGAGCGAGCTCGCGCTGGCGCGCGGCGAGACACTCGCGGAGCTGCGAGCGGCGGTGGGTCCGCAGGCAAGCGCACAACTTGGAGCATTGCTCCGCTGAGGTTCTGGTTCTGACGCCGGGCATTCGCGGAGCGTCCTGAACGACGCGAGCGGCGAATTCCTCGCCGCGTCACACCACCCACTGCTCGAGCGGCAAGCCTTCGGCCGCGCGGACCAGCAGTTCCGGTTCTGGCCGTACGACGGGAGGCAGCGTGACTACCTCGACGCGACCGAGGAGGGCGATTGTCTCGCGGTTCGATAGCTCGAGACGACCGGGATCAGCCGGCCAGGGGGTGAGTACCACCGCCGCGACACGGAGGCCTGCCAGGCGGGCCGCCTCGAGCGTGAGCAGGGTGTGGTTGATCGTGCCGAGTCCGGCCCGCGCGGCGATCACCACGGGCAGGCCGAGGTCCCCGGCCAGGGATCGAACGTCGTAGCCCTCGGCGAACGGCACCAGTAGGCCGCCGATACCCTCGACTACCACTGCTTCCCGCCCGGCTGCGGCGGCGCTGACCGCATGACGCAGCTCTTCGGGATGCAGCGGGCGCTTCGCCATCTCAGCCGCCAAGTGCGGTGAGACGGCGGGGCCGAAGCCGATGGCGCTGACGAGCTCCGGGGAGCACCCACTGACTCGAGCCAGAAGCTGATGGTCGGGCGGCCAGCTCGGATCCGCAGGCTCGTCGAGTCCCGTGATCACCGGCTTGCACGCGACTGCGTCGACCCCGCGAGCACGAAGCGCAGCTGTGATCGCGGCCGTGAGGACCGTCTTGCCCGCTGAGGTGTCGGTGCCGGTGACGAAGCAGCCGCGCAACGGCGTGCCGGCTACGCGGCCCGCTCCACCCGGACGGAGTCCGGCGCTTCGTAGTCAAACACCGACGAGGGTGACGGCGGAGCTTGTCTGGCCGTCGGACCCCAGATCGTCCGTCGGCGGGCGGGCCTGCGCTCCGGGGCTTCTGCGTCGACGCCCACATCTACCGACTCCTCGTTGTCAGTGGGCGCGCGTGCCGCCGCCACCGCCCCGGGATCCAGGCCGGCCGCGCGGGCCGACTGGGCGAGCACGCGAGCGGCGGAGCGCAGCTCCTCCGGGCGGTGAGAGGCCATTACCGCGAGTCGCAGTCGCGAGGCCAGCGACGGCACCGTCGGCGGCCTGATCGCCTGGGCGAAGATGCCGCGAACCAGCGCCGACTCGCAGATCCGGAGCGTCAGCCGCGGATCACCGACCGGCAACGAGACGATCTGACTACGCGTGCTGCCGGTATCGAATCCCTCGCGCTCGAGTTCGGAACGCAGCGCAGAGGCAGCGCCGTTGAGTCGCTGGACCAGCTGCGGGCGCTCCTCGATCAGCTCAAGCGCGGCATGTGCACCGGCCACGGCCGGCGGTGACGGCGCCGTTGAGTAGAGCAACGTCCGCGCGGCGTTCAGCAGGTAGTTCGACATCGCCCGATCGCACGCGACGAACGCGCCGTAGGAACCGAGCGCGTTACCGAGCGTCCCGACGATCACGTCGATCTCCCCGTCGAGCCCAAGCTCCGCAAGCGCGCCGCGACCGCCTGGGCCGAGCGTCCCGATGCCATGGCTCTCGTCGACCAGCACGCGCACCCGGTGGCGCTCGGCCAGCTCGACGATCTCCGTCAGCGGCGCAATGTCACCGTCGACCGAGAACACGCTGTCGGTGGCGATGAGTGCCCCGCGCCCCTCCGCCTGCTCGAGCCCCCAGGCAAGATGCTCCGCGTCCAGGTGGTCATAGACGAACACCTCGGCGTGCGAGAGCGTGCACCCGTCGATGATCGAAGCATGGCTCAGCTCGTCGCAGAAGACGACATCGCCGGCACGAGCAAGTGCGGCTATCACGCCGGTCTTGGCCAGGAAGCCCGATCCGAACAACAGCGCGCTGTCGCGATTCTCGAACTCGGCGAGGTGCTCCTCCAGTCGCCGATGGATCGTCATTGTCCCCGAGACAGGTCGCGACGCGCCAGTCCCAACGCCCCAGCGCATCGCTGCGTCGGCGGCGGCCGCACGCACGCGAGGATGGTCTGCCAGGCCGAGATAGTTGTTCGAGCAGAGCAGCAGCACGGGCTTGCCGTCGAGTAGCACGTGCGGGCCCTGAGGACCGCTGATCCGACGGATGCGATGGTCAAGCCCTGTCGCCTTGAGCTCCTGCAGCCGTGTGTCGATCTCGATCATCCGACGCGATCCCTCTCTGTGTCTGGCGCACCATCCGGGCGCGGTGGAACGAAGCGCTTACGGCGCTTTCGCAGCTGAGATGAGGGGTCCCACAGCCTCACCGGCAGCTCAGCGGCCGGCTCGGGACGCCGAAGCGTCTCGGTGACTACATCGGGCGTCTCGCCCTGCAGCCATCCCGAGCGGTTGTCCGGTCGGGGGTTCGAGCCGTTGTCGGGCTGGCGCCCGACGTTCAGCCCGAGCTCCTCGAACATCGACCGGTCCTTCTCGGGGGTGTTCCCCAGCGTCGTCAGGAAGTTCCCCATCATCACTCCGTTGAGCCCAGCCTTGACCGCAGTCTGCTGGAACTCGCCGAGGTTCTCGACCCGCCCCCCGCACAGCCGGAACAGTGCCTCTGGGAGGATCAAGCGAAAGATCGCGATCCACTTGATCGCCTCCCACGGATCCATCGTCCCGCGGTCGCCGAACTTCGTGCCGGGACGCGGGTTCAAGAGGTTGATCGGGACGCTGGTCGGATTGATCTCAGCCAGCTGGAATGCCATCTCGACCCGTTGCTCGCGGCTCTCGCCGAGGTTGAGGATTCCCCCCACGCAGGTCTCGAGCCCCGCCTCCTGAGCCGCATCGATCGCTCGCAGCCGAGACTCGTAGCGGACCGTCGTCGAGACCTCGGGGTAGTAGGACTCGGCGGTTTCAACATTGTGGTGGACGCGCTGCACCCCGGCGTCCTTCAGTGCCTTAGCCCGGTCGGCGTTGACATGGCCGATCGAGACGCACCGCTTGAGCGAGGTGTTCTCTGCGACCAGGCGCGCCCCGGCCAGGATCTTCTCGAAGTCGCGCCGCGAGAGGCCCTGGCCCTGGGTCACCATGCAGAACCTGTGAGCCCCGGCCGCCTGCGCCGCCCGCGCATGCTCGAGCATCTGATCGGGCTCCATCATCGGGTGCATCGGCGTGTCGGCCTCGGCGTACTTCGACTGGGCGCAGAAGCCACAGTCCTCGGCGCAGCCGCCCGATTTGGCGTTGACCAGCGAGCACATGTCGGTTGCGTCCGCGAACCGCTCTTGGCGGGCTTGCCATGCCCGTTCTACCAGCGCCTCGATCTCGGCCCGGTCCTCGAGCTCCCCGAGCCGCAGGGCTTGCTCTCGGCTGATCAGCGGCGGCACGCGCGGGACGATAAGGCGCTGGCCGGACGACCGTCGAAGCCTAGTGTGTCCAGCTGACCAGAAAAGTCCCTAAATGGGTGCTTTTTTCGTTTTCGGTCTATTGCCCTTGCCACCGCGGGGCGCGCTTCGCGGCGAACGCGCGGACCCCCTCCCGGAAGTCCTCGGAGCGGAAACACGCTTCTCGGAGCTCGATCAGCTCGCGTTCGGTGCGCGCGTCGAGCTGGCCAGGGGCGGCGAGAACCGCATCGATCACGCGCTTATTGCCGCGCTGGGCGAGCGGCGCGTCCGCCGCGATAGCCGTGGCCCAGTCGAGCGCGAGCTCGGCGAGGCGCTGTGGCTCGGTCACCCGGTTGACCAGGCCCCATGACAGGGCTGTGGCGGCGTCGATGCGGGTTCCCGCGAGGAACAGCTCGCGCGTGCGGGCCGCTCCGATCACATCGATGAATCTGGCGATCCCGGTGTGCGAGTAGACCAGTCCGAGCTTTCCGGGCGGCATCGCGAGCAAGACTGCGTCTGCCGCGATTCGCAGGTCGCAGGCCAGCGCCAGCTCGAGGCCGCCGCCGATCGCGTGGCCGTTGAGCGCCGCGATCGTCGGGAACGGATACGCCGCGATGGCCTCGATTGCTGCTGTGAAAGGGTGCGCGACCAGCCTCTCGGCCTCACTCTCGAGCACTCCGTCGGGGAGATTGCCGATGTCATATCCCGCCGAGAATGTGTCGCCGACGCCGGTCACGATCACGCAGCGAGCGTTGAGCTCGGGCATCAGCCGCGCGAACGCGTCGAGAATCGCGTGGTCGAGGGCGCCCCGCTTGCCGGGATTGGAAATCGTCAAGCGGGCCACGCCCGAGCCGCCGTCGTCGACCAGCAGCCGGCCGCCTTCCGCGGCGCCCTCGCCTGGCTCGGTCATTGCCCGGCGACCAGCGGCTGGTCGCGTTCTGCCTGCCGCCTACCCGAGGACAACGAGCGTGTCGCCCTCGGACACGGACTGGCCCTCCTGGCAGCGAATCTCGGTGACCACGCCAGGATCTTCTGCTTCGACCGGCATCTCCATCTTCATCGACTCGAGGATCACGACCGTATCGCCCTCCTCGACGCTGTCGCCGACCTCGACCTCGACCTTCCAAACGGTGCCGGTGATGTGAGCCTCGACCTCAGGCAATGGCGCTCCTCTGCTCGCGGGCTGGCGGAAGCATATTCCGGGCCCGGCGGGAGCACTGGCCTCGGTTGGCGGCTAGTGCGACATCAGGAGAACGTGGCGGGGTCTCCGCCGATGCGCTCGCCACTCTCGAGCTGGCCGATCGCTTTCATCTCATCCTCGGAGAGCTCGAAATCGAACAGGCTGAAGTTCTCCTCGATCCGCTCCGGGGTGGCAGACTTCGGGATCACCACGTTGCCGAGCTGCATATGCCAGCGGAGGACCACTTGGGCTGGTGTGCGGTGGTGCGCCGACGCGATCCGCTCGATCACGCGGTCGTCGAGGATGCTGCCCTGACCAAGCGGGCTGTAGGCCTCCGTCAGGATGCCGTGCTGCTCGTGCGAGCGCCGCAGCTCCTGCTGCTGGAATCGGGGGTGAACCTCCACCTGGTTGATGACCGGCGTGACCGCTGTCGCGTCGACTATCCGTTCGATGTGCTCGGGCAGGAAGTTCGAGACGCCGATCGAGCGGGCGAGACCCTCGTCCCTCAGCTCGATCAGCGCCTCCCAGGTGCCGACATACAGATCGCGGGCGGGGACAGGCCAGTGGATCAGGTAGAGGTCCACGTAGTCCTGGCCCAGGCGCTCGAGGCTCTGGTGAAGCGCGCGGTGGGCGCGATCGCGACCGTGGTCGTCGTTGGCGAGCTTGGTCGTGAGGAACAGCTCGTCGCGGGCGATGCCGCTCGAGGCGATCGCCTTGCCGACCCCGGCTTCGTTCTCGTATGCAGCGGCCGTGTCGATCGAGCGGTATCCGGTGCGCAGCGCATGCCGCACGACATCTGTCGTGTCATCTGAGGGCACTTGAAAGACGCCGAAGCCGAGCTGCGGTATCCGGTTGCCGTCGTTCAGTGCGAGGGAGGGAACTGCGTGTGTGTCTGTATGAGTGCTCATCATCTTGAGCTTTCCCCGACCGTGGTGACGCGAATCATCAGCGACTCGGGCGAGTACGGACACGCGGGCCCCGGTAGCCTCTGAAGCCGTGGAAATGGAGGGCTCGAGCTTGGACCTCGACCTGCTCGCAGCGTCGCTGCGGGTCGACTCCACGGACTCCGGCACGTTTGTCGAGGGGCTTGCCGCCAAGCTCACGGACATTCTCCCCGGCCGGGTCGCCGTGAAATACGGACGGCAGGGACTCCTCGGCCCGAAGCGTATGCGACTGCTTTCGGTCCAGATGGGCGACCAGCGACTCGAGCTGGTGCGCGGCGATCGCGACGTGTTGGAGGCGAGGCGCGGCCGGATATCAGGCGGGATCGTGCTCAAGACCGAGACGCTAGAGGTCGAAGACTGGCTTAGTGCATTGGGCGAAGCTCTCGCTGCGGAAGCCCAGCGCAATCAGAAAACCCGGCAGGCGCTCGAGCGTCTGCTGATCGACGGCATCTAGTGACGCGAGGCAGGATTGTGGCTCGAATCGAGTCCGGTTCATGACTCGCACACAGAACGAATAGGAGAGAGATATGGGTTTCTTGAAGCGTGACGACGACCAGCAGCAGCCAACGCCCGAGGTCGCAGTGGCGAATGAGCAGGTAGCCCCCGCGGAGGCCCCGCACGCGGCCACCTATCAGGCGGGACTAGCCGGCATCCCGGAGTCCGGGCGCGAGCGAATCGCGCGGATGAAGCAGGAGGTCAGTCGTGGTCACTTCACGAGCGACCTCTCGATTAACGAGTTCCTGCTCGTGAAGGAGGCTGGGTTTGACCCGCTGGGCCTGGTCCTCGGCAGCTCGATCTACCACATCGGCTTCCAGCAGGCCAACTGGAACCAGAACCAAGAGATGGGTGTCCTGACTCAGGCGATGTATCACGCCCGCGACCTCGCTATGACGCGCATGGAAGAGGAGGCCGATCAGCTCGGAGCCGATGGAGTGGTCGGCGTAAGGCTCGATATCGGCCGCTACGACTGGGGCGCGGACCTCGCGGAGTTCATTGCCGTCGGTACCGCGGTCAAGCATCGGGGCGGCGAGCTTCACCGGGCTCCGAATGGCAGGCCGTTCACCTCGGATCTGAGCGGACAGGAGTTCTCGACGCTACTGCGAGTCGGTTACCGGCCGGTGGGAATGGTGATGGGCAACTGCGTCTACCACGTGGCTCACCAGGGACTACGCGCGTCCTTCAAGCAGATCGGGCGTAACCAGGAGATGGTCACCTACACCCAGGCCCTGTACGAGGCACGCGAGCTGGCAATGGAGCGGATGCAGACCGAGTCCACCGAGCTAGAGGCCGAAGGAGTGGTGGGCGCTCGTATCGTCGAGCGCAGCCACGGCTGGGGCTCGCATGTGATCGAGTTCTTCGCGATCGGCAACGCTGTGGTGCCGATCAGCGATGACCACACGATCGAGAAGCCGGCTCTGGTGCTGAACGTCAGCGGTTAGTCGCCACGGCGGCCACAGATCGAGTCGCACTCGGCGCGCCGTCACCTCGGGGCGCGCCGGGGGTATTCCTGAGCAGTGCCAGCAGACGTCGAGATCAAGCCGCAGGTCTATAAGGACCCGCGTCCGAAGGAGTACTTCGACCGCTTCCACGAGCGGACGCGGCGCCGCGGGCCGGAGTGGGTCTACGAGGCGGTGCGGCTGGTGGTCGTGCTGTATTCGCTCATTGCGTTCAGAGCCCGGGGGGTGGGGAGCGAGAACGTCCCCAATGGGGCGGTGATCCTCGCGCCCAACCACGCATCGTTCATGGATCACTTCTTCGTCGGAGCTTTTGTCCGCCGGCGCGTGCAGTTCATGGCCAAGTCCCAGCTGTTCAAGGGCATCGGGGCGTGGGTGTTCGGTCATGGCGGCGTTTTTCCGGTGCGTCGTGGCTCCCAGGACGAGGAGGCCTTCACGACCGCCTTCGCCGTGCTCGGCCGCGGCGGCCCGGTCGTCATGTACTGCGAGGGCGGGCGATCCCGGACCGGAACAGTCGGCTCCGAGGCACGCCCTGGGATCGGCCGGCTGGCGCTCGAATCGGGTGCGCCGGTGGTTCCCGTGGCGATCCTTGGGTCGCACCGCCTTCGTAACTGGAAGCGCTTGCGGTTTCCCCGTGTCACCGTCAGCTATGGAGAGCCGTTTCGGTTCGAACTGGTCGAGCACAGCACGCGTGAGCAGCAACAGCAAGTGGCTGACTACATCCTCGAGCGCATCAGGGAGCTGCACGGCGAGCTCGAGCAGCTCGGCCACCGGGGCGCGCTCCGCGCCGCCCGCGAGCGGCGGCCTGGAGTCAAGAGGGCGACGAGCGCCGGCTAAGTCGCGGGCGCCGGCCCGCGGGCCAGGTCCGCGAGCGCCCTGTGGATCGACTCGGGCGCCTTGTCCGGCGACCCGCAGTCAAACGGCGGCTGGGGGTCGTACTCGATGGCAAGCTGGATCGCCTTGGCAGTGTCTTCGCCGGCGATCCGGGCGGCGAGCGCCAGGGCCATGTCGATCCCCGCCGACACCCCGGCGGCGGTGACGATCCGACCGTCGAACACGAACCGCTCCTTGACGGGCTCGGCGCCGTACTCGCGCAGTCGGTCGATTCGGCGCCAGTACGTCGTGGCACGCTTGCCTCGTAGCAGTCCGGCAGCGCCGAGGAGCAGCGAACCAGTGCAGACAGCTGTCGTCCAGATCGAGGTCTCATGGGCTCGGCGCAGCCAGTCGTGGATCCCCTGGTCGTTCAGGAGTGCGGCCGTTCCGCGCCCTCCCGGGACCAGCAGCACATCAGGGTTGGGCAGCTCCTCGATCGAGGCCTCGGCGAGCAGCGTGAGGCCGTGCTCGTCCCGGACCGGGCCCGCGTACTTGCCGACGAATGTGACCTGCGCTCCGGGAAGCTCTCGCAGGACCTCGTAAGGACCGATCGCGTCAAGGGTAGTCAGCTGCGGGTAGAGCAGCACCGCGATCTGAAGACGGTTATGACCGGGCTCTCGGGCGGCGCTCATGCCGCGGCGCTATGGATTGGGGGACCCTGGAAACGGCGCCGGTACTCCGACGGGCCGACCCCCAGACTGCGCAAGAACACGCGGCGCAGCGTCTCCGCGGTGCCGAAGCCGCAGATGGTGGCGATCGCCGCAACCTGCCGCGTGGTGTCCTCGAGCAGTCGCCGCGCGCCTTCGAGCCTGATCCGTTCGACGTAGCGGGCCGGAGTTATCCCGGTATCTGCGCGGAAGGAGCGAGCGAAGTGGCGCGGGCTCATGGCTGCCCGTGCGGCCAGCGCTTCGACTGTCAGGTCGGCGGCGAGGTTCTCGATCACGAAGCGCTGCACCTCGCGAAGAGGCTCACGGGCGGGCGCCTGCGCCGCAAGTGTCGCGCTGAACTGAGCCTGATTACCGGGCCTCCGGAGGAACAGGACGAGATGCCGGGCGATCGCCAGCGCCGTATCGCGCTCGAGGTCCTGCTCCACTAGAGCAAGGGCCAAATCCATGCCAGCGGTCACCCCAGCCGAGGTCCACACGCCGCGATCGTGGATGTAGATCGGAGTGGGGTCGACCTTCACGCTTGGAAAGCGCCTGGCGAGCTCGGCGGCTGCCCCCCAGTGTGTGGTGGCCCGGCGCCCGTCGAGGAGGCCCGCAGCGGCGAGCAGCAGCGCGCCCGTGCAGACCCCCGCGGTGCGGCGTGCCCGTCGAGCCGCTGTCTCGATCCCGCGAGCCAGATCGTTGTCGTCCAGCAGCGCTCGAGAGCCGCGTCCGCCCGCGACCACGAAGGTGTCAATCGGCCGCCGCGATGCCTCGGCAAGCGTCGCATCAGGTGTGATCGCGAGGCCACTCGAGGTGCGCAGCGAGCCCCGGCTCGGCGCGACAACGGTGATCTCGTAGGGGCGCTCGGTGCGCCCAGCGCGCTTGATCAGCTCGGTGGCGCGGGCGAACACCTCGAGCGGGCCCGTGACGTCGAGGCTCTGAACGCCCGGGAAGGCGAGGATCACGACGTTGCGCGGAGCGCTCGGCATTCCCGGATGATGGCGTTCTAGACCCGTGTCCGCAAGGACGAATTTCCCACCTTTCAGGCCATGTCCCCGGATCCGGCAGCTTGGGATGCTCAGAACGATCAGGATCACGTAGGCGCCGCAGCCGGTAGCCTTCTCAGCTACATGCCGCGGATCGAAGGAGTCCCCGAGGGCGCGAACCTGTTCGTCCGCGCCGTGTACGCGACCACACGGCGCAAGATCGGGCGAATGATCCAGCCGGTCGCCATCGCCGCGCATCATCCCCGCCTGCTCGTGGGAATGGGCGCCTTTGAGGAGGCGCTTGCGCGCTCACGCCGCGTCGCGACCCGGCTGAAGGCCCTGGCTGAGCTCCAGGCAGCGGCAAGCGTCGGCTGCCACTTCTGACTGGACATCGGCTCAGCCGAGGCCCGTGAGGCCGGCGTCACCGAGGAGCAGCTACAAGCGCTGCCCGATTACCGCGAGAGCCCCCTCTTCTCAGAGCTCGAAAAGCTCGTGATGGACTACGCCGTCGCGATGTCCGGCACTCCGCAAGAGGTCAGCGACGAGCTGTTCGCCGCGCTCCGGCGCCACCTTGACGACGCGCAACTGGTGGAGCTGACGTACATGGTCGGGTGGGAGAACTTCCGTGCGCGCACCAACCACGCCTTCGGCATCGGATCTGCCGGCTTCAGCGCAGGCGCGGCGTGCGCTGTCCCGCGCCACCGAGCTCACGCAGCACCGGGCGAGCCCGCTTCCGTCGCGAACTGACGCCTGATCTCAGGCGGTGGCCACCGTGGCGGCCTCGCGCAGGCCGAGTTCCTCGATCGCGATCTCCCGCATCTTGTATTTCTGGACCTTGCCGGTGACGGTCATCGGGAAGGAGTCGACGGACTTCACGTAGCGGGGGATCTTGAAGTGTGCGATCCGGCCGCGGCAGAACTCCCTCAGCTCCTCAGGGCTCAGGGTGCTCCCCGACCGCACCACCACCCACGCCATCAGCTCCTCTCCGTAACGCTCGTCGGGGACTCCCACAACCTGCACGTCGGCGATCGCCGGGTGGGTGTAGAGGAACTCCTCGATCTCGCGTGGATACACATTCTCTCCGCCGCGGATGACCATGTCCTTGATCCTGCCAACCACCCTGACGTATCCCTGATCGTCGAGTGTCGCGAGGTCTCCGGTGTGCATCCAGCGTCCGGAGTCGATCGCTTCGGCGCTCCGCTCCGGGTCGTTCCAGTAGCCACGCATCACCGCATAGCCGCGCGCGCAGAACTCACCGGGAGTGCCTCGCGGAACCGTACGTTCAGTGTCGGGGTCGACGATCTTGATCTCAACTTGGGGCATCACCTGGCCGACCGTGCCGCAGCGGTTCTCGAGCGAGTCGTCGCGGCGCACGAACGTTGTCACCGGCGAGGTCTCGGTCATGCCGAAGGCGATGCTGATCTCGGCGATTCCCATCTCGCCATTGACCCGCTTCATCACCTCGGTCGGGCACGGCGAGCCGGCCATGATCCCGGTCCGCAGCGCGCTCAGATCGAACTCAGCGAAGCGCGGGTGCCCAAGCTCGGCGATGAACATCGTCGGCACGCCGTAGAGGCTCGTGCATCGCTCGTTCGAGCAGGCAGACAGCGTCGCCTCAGGATCGAAGGTCTCCGCGGGATAAACCATGCAGGCGCCGTGCGTGGTGGCGCCGAGGTTCCCGATCACCATCCCGAAGCAGTGATAAAGAGGAACGGGAATGCACACCCGGTCGCGCTCGGTGTACCCGAGAAGCTCGCCGAGGGAGTGCCCGTTGTTCAAAATGTTGTGGTGGGTGAGCGTCGCACCCTTCGGGAATCCGGTGGTGCCGCTCGTGTACTGGATATTGATCGGCTCGTCGAAGTCGACCTCGCGCTCGGCGGCCCGTAACCGGTCGCGCGATCCGCCGGCGCCCGCAAGCTCCTCCCACTGCTCGGAGTCGAAGAAGATGGCGTTTTCCAGAGAAGGCAGGTGAGGCTTAACCTCCTCGGTCATCGCGACGAAGTCCGAGCCCTTGCATTCGGGCGCGGCAATCAGCCAGCGGCAGCCTGACTGACCGAGTGCATACTCGAGCTCGGTCGGCCGGTAGGCAGGATTGATGTTCACCAGGATCACGCCGATCTTGGCCGTCGCGTACTGGACGATGGCCCACTCGGCGCGGTTTGGGCTCCAGATCCCAATGCGATCGCCTTTCTCGAGTCCCGCCTCGAGCATCCTCGAAGCCAGCAGGTCGACCGCCTCGGCTAGCTCCGAGTACGTGTAACGGACCTTCTGATGACACGAGACGAGCGCCTCGACATCCGGGTGGGCGCGAACGGTGCGCTCGAAGTTCTCGCCGATC
>JALYZY010000035.1 GCA_030948665.1 Actinomycetota bacterium
ATCTCCTCCTCCGTCCGAGCACCCGCGAGCAGCTCGTCGATCAGCTCATCCGGCAAAAGCGCCTTGACCTCATCGGCGAGCTCCGGCCGAGAGGATGGCTGACGGCGCGCAGCGCCAGCGCGTCGCTGCGCTCGCCCTCCGGGCTCGCTCCGCGCCACGCCCGCGCTCTCACCGGGATCCGAGTCCTCATCCAACCTAGTTGTGATTGTGGTCGACATCGATCTCCTTTCGAGATCCGATGCCTACACAGAAGCCCGGACACTCCCCACTTTTGTGGTGAGGGTAGTCAGGCAGCAGGACAGTCGTTTTCGGGGTGGGTCAGGGCGGCTGGCGGCAGGTTTGAGCCTGGTCGGGGGTGGGTGATGGCAAGGGCGGTCGGTCCGGGATGGAGATCGGTTGAGGGGGTGGGGTGGTTGGGTCGAGTGGGACCGTGCTCTGAGTTGGCGTGGGGGGTAGCGATGGGGTGGGGCCAGGCCGTGATGGAGTCGCATCGGTTGCGACTGGAGCGGGCGGGGATGCTTGAGCGCCTCAAGTTGCGTCAAGGTCAGGAGGCGCTGGTGTGGGCGACCGCGCAGGGAGCACAGGCGGCAGGCCTCGGGGTGCCGGTGCTGCGCAGGGCGCCGGCACCGACGACCTGGGAGCATCATCTCGCGGTGGGGTGGGTTGCGGCGTGGTTGACGGTCGGGGGCCGCCCGCTGCTCGGTAGCCGCGAGCTTGGCGCTGACGAGCGGTGGTCTGGGCAGATCTACTGGTCAGAGCGCCAGCAAGGCCGCGAGAGCCGCCATCGGCCTGATCTGGTCGCGGTCGATGACACGCAGCAGACGCTCGCGGTCGAGGTTGAGCTGACCGTCAAATCACGGGCGCGGACCAAGGCCGTGCTTGACATGTATGGGCGGTCGAGGGCGATCGACGGGGTGATCTACGTCGCGGCCGACCAGCTGGTCGCGCGGCACATCAGACGCGCCCAGAAGCAGTCCACACTTGACCCCAGCACCCTTTCGGTACGGCTGCTCTCAGATCTACGCGAGCAGGCCGTCTGCACGCCACGACAGCCCTTCTCCGCGCCTTCATTGGTGCAGCACACGGTGAATGTCACTCAGGAGGAGCTCGAGATGCAGAAGGCCGTAGAGCGCCATATAGCCGCTCGAAAGCGCGAGCGCGAGCGCGAGGAAGAAGAGCGCCGGGCAGTCCAACAACGTGAGCAGCGCGCCTGAACGTGACCGGCGACGACGCAACCCGCGCGAGGCGGATTGGCTGTGGGGTATGGGTTTAGGCGGCTGCTGCGGCGGTGCGCTCGATGTACACGCCGGGGCCGGTGGGCTCAGGGATGGAGTCGCCGTGCTCGCGCATGACGGCGAGTTGGCCGGCGATCGCCTCGCGCATCTCCCTGACGCACTGCTCGATGGTTTCGCCGGTGCTGACGCAGCCGAGCAGGTCTGGGGACCAGGCTGAGTAGTTGGACGGGGGGCCGCCTTCGATCAGGATCAGGTAGCGCTCGGGTTCGCTCATGGTCTTAGATGGAATCTCACGGACCTTCACGCCGCCTCCCAGCGGCGGGCGCGGATCGTGTCGATTACGTGCATCGGTGCGACGTCGCGCAGGTAGCGGTCGGTGACCGCCAGGCTGGTGTGGCCGAGCGCGTCGCGGATCACGTTGATCGGGGTGCGCTCGCGGGCGAGCTCTGAGGCGTAGGTGTGCCTGAGGCCGTGGGCGTGCACACGCCGGTCGACCCCGGCCTTGCGCGCCAGGCGGGGGAGGAGGTGGCGGACATAGGAGGTGTCAAGGCGGCCGCCTTGGAGGGTGCAGAAGACTGGTGCGCGGGCGCCGGGCCCGAGCGTCCGGCGGCGGTCGAGCCAGCGCGCCAGCATCGCAGTTGTCTGTTCATCAAGGCCGACGGTGCGGCTCTTATCGCCCTTGCCGTGGCGCACACGGAGGGTGCCCGCCTCGAGGTCCAGGTCGCGCAGCTCGAGCGCCAGTGCTTCTGAGATCCGCAAGCCGGAGCGCCACAGCACCGCGATCAGCGCGCGGTTGCGGACCCCGGTCGGCGCCCGCTGGCTGCAGGCCTTGAGCAGCGCGATCGCCTCGGGCTCTGTGAGAACCTCCGGCGGCCGCCGGCGAGACCTCGAGGTGGAGCTCGTCGACGAGCTGCTCGCCGGGGAGGCCTCAGCGACCGCCATCGGCACGCAGGGTCACGTTTCTGTCCAAGAACGTGATCATGTCGCCAGCGACGGACGGCTGACCGGCGGTCATCTGCGGCGTCTCACCCGGCCGCAACGAGTATCGCCTGCGCGTCCCACAATTGTGAGAAGCAGGAGTGGCGCGCTGGTGGGCCGACCGTGCCGCTGGGCCTCAAATTCGGGCGGGCAGCGTCGCGGTCGCTGGCGCCTTTCCGACGGAACGGGCAGTCTGGTGCGCCGCGTGATGAGCCGCTCGCGTGTCGGGCATGAAAACCCGAGAGAGGAAGTTCCGGGGGGTGCCGTACCTTCGGTTGGTAATGCAGAGGCGCCGCGAGACTGTCCGAGCTTCCGGCGGCAGCGTGCCTCCAGGTGTACTCAGGGCGAATGCGGCGGACGTTCCCGCGCGAGCAGGGCATTCAGAGCTGCGGATCGATGCGCGCTGTCGGGACCGCAACTTCCCCAGCTACGCCTGGTTAACGAAGCGACCCTGAACGAGCGAAGCGAGGGAGAGGGAAGAATGGTCGGATTGTGGCGTGTGCGTCGTAGCTTGATCGGCGCGCTCGGCGCGCTGGTGCTGTTGGCTGGGCTCGGTGGCGTGGCGCTGGCCAAGCACAAGGGGAAGATCACGCCGGTGTTGGCATCCCACGCGGGAGCGACGCTGCTCGCCCAGACGATGATGGTCGACAAGGGCCTGTTGATCAACGGGCGCTTTGCGGCGGTCCCTCCGGACAGCCACCCCAACGCGATCTCGACCGAGCCGCTCGCGGGCTTTCCCCGGTTCGGCAAGGCGTACGCGATCTTGACCACCGGCTGCGCGCCGCTCGCCGATCAGCACAAGGGCGCAGGCCAGCCGGGATGCACTGACAATGGCATACCCCTGCGCGGGACGCGGGATTTGACGATCTTGCGGCTGTATCTGCGGGTGCCAAGCAGCGCCAGCTGCCTGTCGTTCCGCTTCCGGTTTCTCTCCCAGGAATTTCCTCAGTTCTTGGGCGACATCTACAACGATGGCTTCATCGCCGAGCTTGACCAGACGACCTGGAACTCTGGGGCCAACGGCAACGTTAATGACCCGCACATCTCCGCGCCGCGGGACTTCGCCAAGGACTCCAAGGGGAACATAATCAGCATCAACGCCACCGGCCCGGCGACGATGACCGCCGCTAACGCGAAAGGCACCACCTACGGGGGGGCGACACGCGTCCTTCGAGCCTCAACCCCAGTCAAGCCCGGACGTCACTCCTTGTTCCTGTCGATCTTCGATCAAGGCGACCGGGGGTACGACTCGGCGGCGTTCATCGACCAGCTCACGATCAACAAGCGCTCCCCGTGCACCTCCGGGATCGCTGTCACTCAATGACCTGGCACGTCAGCTAACCGTTAGCTGAGCATCATCAAGAACAAGCGGGAGCAGCGTGTCTCAAGGCAGGCTGCTCCCGCTCTGTTGAGGCCAAGGAAGGCGCTTCCGAGTTTGAACGACGAGCGGCTCGAAAGGCGGCTCCGGTCACGTTTTGTCCAAGAACGTGATCATGTCGCTGGCGACGGACGGCTGACCGACGGTCACTGCGGGGATGCCGGCGCCGGATTCTCGCTGCCCTCTCCCCGTAACCCCAAACCCCGATAACGTGGGGTCTGGGATGTCTGCTCCGGGCGTCAAGACACGATGTTTGCTCGTTGACCGGCGATCACTCACGCCGCGCGCCTTGGCGCGGACCGGCAGCCTCAGAGACGATCCCGATGGCGGCCCGTCTGCGCGCCGGCGCGACGCGTCTGCCAGGGCCAGCCCGGCTTACGCCGAGCGAGTGTGACGGTGACATGGCTGTTTTTCGTTTGGAGCGATTCGCTTCCTCGTGGGTCGCGCGTCGGTTAGGAGCCGGACGGTCTCGACGCGTTCGCCTGGCCCTAGTCGTTTGGTGTCGGGCTGCGCAGCTTGACCGTCAGCTCGCCGCAGGCGCAAGTCCGCAGAGCAGCCCCTGGATCGGGCTGCGGGCGCAAAGGATCACCGGGCGCCGCAGTCGCCGGCGCGTCGCAGGCGGATTGGCGAGAGCGCTCAGCAGCGCAGAGGACATCACGCCCGGGACGGCAGCGACCTGGCCGCACCGCCGAGAGGTGTTTGCCGCGCGCATTGTGCTGACCGCCCTGGACCGCCGCCTACGTGCCCCCGAGCCTGTGATGGCGCGGGGTGTGGCGATGCTCCAGGTGCTCCTGACCGATGGCACGAGTCCGCTTTACCAGCTCGGCGAACCTGGCGCTGTTGGCAGTTACCTTCGCGCGGCGGCAGCTGCGCTGGAACCCACTCTTACCCGATGAGACTGACCCGTCAGGGACGCCCGAATGCCGGCCGCGAGGGATGCGACGCTTCCCGGTGGAATCAACCGTTTTGCCACTCCGATCTACGCTCGCCTTGAGGAGGCAGAAGCGCGCGTCTGGCTGTGACGGCTAGGACAGAGTCTCTGCATGACTCCCCCGAGGCGAAGACAGAGTTTGTCCAAGATGACGCGCGTAATCCACCGGAAGGCGCGCGAGGAGGTCACCCAGCCGACGCCGGGGGTGAAGCGGAGCTTTAACGAGGCGGCGCACAAGCTCGGGTACTGGCCGGTGCGTCAGGCGCCCAGGCCGGAGGCAGCGCACCCTTCCGCCGCTCTGCAGGCCGCAGCCGACGACGAGCGTGATGTAGTCGCGCACGCCCCCCGCGCGGTCCTGGCACTGGGCGCGCTCGGGATCGTCTACGGCGACATCGGGACGAGTCCCCTGTACGCCGAGCAGGTCATCTTCAACGCCCACCGAGAGGCGGCGCACCCGACAACGGCTGGGGTCTACGGAATCGTCTCGCTGATCTTCTGGGCGCTACTCATCGTGGTGTCGATCAAGTACGCCGGCTTCATCATGCGCGCTCACAACCGCGGCGACGGCGGCATCATGGCGCTGACCGCGCTGATCAAGCGCCGCCAGGTTGTCCATGCGGGAGTGCTGGTGACGCTGGGCATATTGGGTGCGGGGTTGTTCTTGGGCGACGGGGTGATCACACCCGCAATCTCGGTCCTCTCCGCCGTGGAGGGGCTGAACATCGCCACCCCCAGCCTCTCGCATCTGGTGGTGCCAATCGCGCTCGCGATCCTGATCGGACTGTTCGCGGTCCAGCGCTTCGGCACCGGCGCGGTGGGGTGGCTGTTCGGGCCGGTGATCCTGATCTGGTTTGCGACGATCGGGATCCTCGGCGGCCGCGAGGTGCTCCAGCATCCCGGCGTGCTCCAAGGCCTATCGCCCACCTGGGGCGTCCGGTTCATGGTCGATCATGGCGTCGCGGCGTTCCTCACACTGGGTGGAGTGGTGCTGGCGGTCACGGGGGCAGAGGCGCTGTACGCCGACCGGGGCCACTTCGGCTCAGGGCCGATCCGCTTCATGTGGTTCGCGATTGTGTTGCCGGCAGTCGTGCTCTCCTACCTCGGGCAGGCCGCCCTGATCCGCTCGCACCCGAGCACGATCTCAAACCCCTTCTACCTGCTCGTGCCCAGCGGCGCACGGATCGCGATGGTATTCCTAGCGACCGCCGCGACGATCATCGCCGCTCAGGCGGCGATCACCGGATCATTCTCGGTGGCCAAGCAGGCGGTGCAGCTGGGCTTCCTGCCGCGGCTGAAGATCATCCACACCTCGAGGCTCGAGGGTCATGTCTACGTCCCCCTGATCAACTGGGGACTGGGCATCGGCGTCGCGGTGCTGGTGCTCTGGTTCCAGCGTTCCTCCAAGCTCGCAAACATCTACGGGGTGGCCGTCACCGGGACCTTCATCCTCGACACCATCCTGTTCCTCGCGGTCGCGCGGTCGCTGTGGCACACCTCCAAGCCCAAGCTCGCCGCCCTCGGCGCGCTGTTTTTGACCGTCGAGGTCTCGTTCTTCAGCTCGAACCTGGCCAAGATCGCCCACGGCGCCTGGCTCTCTCTTGCCGGCGGACTGGTGGTCGCTCTGGTGATGATCACCTGGCGCCGTGGCCAAGAGACAGTGACCCACAATCGCATTGAGCAGGAGGGGTCGCTTGCGGAGTTCCTCGAGGGGCTGCGAACGGCCGACCCCCCGGTGCGTCGTGTGCCGGGCACAGCGATCTTCCTCAACCCTGGAAAGCAGACAACGCCGCTCGCGCTGCGCGCCGAAGTCGAGCACACCCACGCATTGCAGGACAGAGTCGTGATCGTCTCGGTTGACCCGGTCAGCGTTCCACACGTCGACGATGGCGACCGGTTCGCGGTCGAGTGGCTCGGTCAAGGACTGGTCAAGATCAGACACGTCACCCTCCGCGTCGGCTACCACGACACGGCAAACGTTCCCAAGGCACTGGCGCTGGCCCGCAAACGAGGCAAGCTCGAGCGCAACCTCGATCTCGAGCACGCCTCGTACTTCTTGTCGCGCATGACGATCACCCCGACCGACGCCCCGGGGATGAGCCACTGGCGCAAGACCCTGTTCATCACGATGGTCCGCAACACGACCAGCCCGATCGAGCACTTCGGGCTGCCGAGCGCCCGGACCGTGATCATGGGCTCGCAGGTCGCCCTATAGCCGCCGGCGGCCGCAAGGCAGCCGACGGGCCGCCATCACCTCCGGATTAGGCCGGAGTCTCGCGCGATGTCGAACGCTCACCGCGATCCCATTTAGTCGCACCGCGATCGGCGAGACGCGAAACGGCTTGAGTCACGTTTTTGCTCACAAACGTGACCGTATGTGCCACTTCGGACGGTTTCGCCGAAGCGCGCCATTGGAGCAGCGGCGCATCCCTGCCTTCGGCAGCTCGTCCCACGACCTGGGACCTCTCCGACGTGCAGCATCCCAACCCTTGAATACCGCCGTCGTGCCATTCGTGGGCAGCGGCGTTCGTCGGGGGTAAGCGTGGAGAGGTCCTGCGTTCTATATGCCGTTAGGGAACTGGTGGGGGTAGAGGAGATAGGCGAGCTTGATGAAGATGTCCGTCGGTACGGTCGAGCTCAGGTCGTTGTTGTTGCCCTCGATGACGAACGTGGCGTGAGTCTTGGGGAAGTAGAACATCGCGGTTCCGTATCCGAGGATCGCGCCGTTATGACCGATGAAGCCGTTTACCGTCAGGATGCCGAGCCCATAGCGCAGCTCGATCTTTCCGGGCACACCACCCAGCGACACGGTCTGCAGGCGCAGCGCTTGTGTCGCTGGAGAGAGCAGTGTCCCGGCCGCCAGCGCCTTGGCCCAGAGCTTGAGGTCATGCAACGTCGAGATGATCGCGCCAGCCCCTCCCGCGGCATTCGGGTTGCTGCGGGTGACGTCCCGCAGGGCCCCGTTCTCGGCGAAGTAGCCGTGTGCGAACGGCGCCGGCATGGCGGGGGTGACCGGATAGCTGGTGTGCCTCAGGCCGAGGCGGACGATGACGCGCCTCTGGATGAGGTTCCTGATCGGGACGCCGGTCACCCTCTGGGCGATCAGCTCGAGCAGAATGTAGTTGCTGTCCGAGTACTCAACTCCTGTACCGGGAGCAAACGACGGAGCGTGTCGGCGGACGATCGCGAGCGCGTTGGCAGGCCCAAACGGCGCGGTGGGGTCAGCCTGGTAGTTGGCCAGAAACGTTGGATCGTTGGTGAAGTCATAGACGCCCGAGGTCATGTTCAACAGCTCCTTGACGGTGATCTCGGAGCCATTGGGGATGTTGTGGACGAACTGCGAGAGGTGGTCGGTGAGCTTCAGCCGGTGTCGGTCTACGAGCTCCAGAATCACGGTCGCCGTGAAGGTCTTGGTGATGCTCGCGATGCGGACGTGATCACGGAGCGCGAACCTCGCACCGGTCTTGACGTTGGCTGTCCCAAACGTGCGGATGTAGTTTCCGCGACCGGGGATCCAAACGCCGACCGCCATCCCGGGGGTCCCCGAGGAAGCCATCGCACCCTGGACGATGGAGGTCATCGCCGCGACCGTCGCCGGATCGAATCGGGCCGCCGCGGCGCGTGCGCCCGCCGGACGCGCTTGCACGACAGCACCGCCTAATGCCAGAGCGGTCAGAACGAGCCCCACCATCAGGGCCAAGACACGCCCTGCCCGAAGCTTGGACATCAGCAACTCCTCCTGTCCTCTTTGAGCTCGCTCTGAAGAGCGTCTCGCCCGAGGCCGTGGTTTGGCGTCTCAGCCGCCAAGGGAGCGCCCGTAGGGACCTCCACGCATGCGCAGCGCAAGGTCGGCACGAGATCAGACAGCGGCCGATCGTCCTGAGGGCTCGACACTACTCCTCTTGCACGCCCAGCACCAAGCGCGCCCCGACACAGTCTCCGCACATGTGAAAGCGTGCTTCGGGTTCATGGCTGCGTCGAACCAGCGCTGGAACGCGTCGTCCTAGCGCGGCCCCAGAAAGCGGCTTGAGTCACGTTTTAGGTCAAAAACGTGACCATATAGCCGGGTCCTGACGGGTCGTGAGCGCAAACGTGACTGGAGCAGGGGAGAGGGCCCGGTCAGGCGGGCTGCTCAGTGTGGAGGCCAAGCGTCGATGCGGCCGCCAGCTGTCGCTGGTCGTAGGCGATCAGGACATCGAGATCGGCGCCGAGCGACAGGCAGGTCGCGATGTGGATCGCGTCGAGCGCGCGCAGTTGCAGGTGCGCCAATCCGGCAGCGGTCTTAAGCACCGATTGGTCGATCGGCACCAGCGCCAGCCCGGAGAGGATGCCTGGCACGCGTCCGGGTGGCGGCATGGGCTCGCGACGGGCGGCGGCGAGCGTGACCTCGACCAGCGCCAGCGCGCTTGAGACCCGCTGCGGACGACCGCGCAAGCTGACACGCAGAGCCTGACTTTCGGGCTCCTCGACGACGAGCTTGACGATCGCCGAGGAGTCCAGGTAGGCCAGGCCGGGCACCTACCGGTCGGCGCGCACGTCGTCGAGCAAAGCCGAGAGCGGTGGTCCGCCTTCCAACTTGAGCGGCTCGACCTCGAGCAGGTCAAGGCGGGGAGCGATGGCATCACGATCGGCGACCAGCCGTCCGATCGCGTTAGCGCGCCCCGGCGTCGGCGCAAGCAGTGCGACCTCTCGCCCACGGGAGGTGACGGCGAAGCTCTCGCCCTCCTCGACGCGGCGCAGATATTCGCTTAGATCGCGGCGAAGCTCGCGTACACCGATGCTCTGACGCATGTGCGCCATTGTAGTCACATAGGAGGTTCCAGTAGCACGGCGCGAGTGGCACCGTGTCGCCGGCCTCTGGTTTGCGTTCGGTGGGGAGACTCGGCAGGTGTCCGAGCGGCCTGGTCGAATTCGAGACCATGATCGACTCAGAGCCCTGCTCGCAGCCTGACTTGCCCCCCGACTCGGAGCACTCGCCCGCCGAGCCTCGCCTTCTCACTCCGGCCGAGGCCGCTGCCGCGACCGGCCTGGCGAAGAAGGTCATCACGGGTCGCATGGATCGAGGCACCCTGCGAGTCGTCCGCGATGAGTCGGGGACTCGCCGAGTCCCACGCGCCGAGTTGGTCAGGGCGGGCCTGCTGGACGCGAGTCACCCCGGAGAGTCACCCGACAAGTCAGCAAGTTACCCCGGCGAGTTGGTCCGCTGGGAAGACCTCTACGAGCGCGAGCGGGCCAAAGCCGAGGCCCTGGCTGAGTCCGAGCGCGAGCTGTACGCCCAGCTCTCGGCGATCGCCAACGCCGGCCCTATCCGCGCACTGCGGCTTCGCCGCCAGCTGCGTGCCATGTCGACGGCCGATGCGTCACCGGCGCCGTCCAGCGGCCCATAGAACGGCTTAGGACGCCTCAGCCGCGGGCGAATTGCGGATAGAGGCGCGCACGGCGGTTCGTTCGGCGCGCTGACGCTTGCTCGCGGCGATCCCGGATGAGCGCCAGCTGGCGCCTGAGCGCGCCTGAGCGCGCCCACGCGCGCCGGACACCCGTCGGGCCACGAGGCACCAGCCAGCGCGTCGCTCGCAGCGCACCAGGTCGTAGGCGGGGTCGACCGCCGCGATTCGGGCGCCAGCTAGGTCGAGCGCCTGTCGTGCCCGTCGAGCGCGCGAGTATCCCCCCACACCCAGCGATTGCATCGCCGGCTCCCCAAGCCCGATCGCGGTCTCCTCGCAGCCGTCAAAGGACCGCTGAGGCCATCGCGCCCACGCCTCCAGCGCAACCCACAGGCGAGCGGGCAGCCCGACTCCGAGCGCCCGCAGAAGGTCGAGATCCAGCCACGTGCACGAGCTCGCGCACACCTGCTGCGTCGCCCACTGCCCGATCTCCACTTTGAGCGAGGTCGTGGACTTCAGTGCTCCCCACTCGCTTGGCATACGTAGATCGAGCCGCGTCGTCGCGAGCCAGATCTCCCCGATCAGCGGTATGTACCCCTCGCGAACTAGCTGTGCCGCAAGGTCGGCGTCGCGCTCCACGACCCGCACGCATGCCCGCACGTCGGCGAGTCGCACAAGCGATGTGCGGAGCAGCCGATACGCCTCCCCCCCGTCATCTGCTGAGACTCGTTCGGCCAGTTGGTATCCGGTTGTCGCCACGGTCCGGCTCGAGGTTCGGTCGAATGTCGGATCGTCCTCAGGCGCGGCGACGAGCTGGTCGCGGAGCATCGCGCACAGCGCTGCCCACACGCGCAGGTCGAGCATCGACAGCCGACGACTCGCCCCGACAACGCCAGGGCCGAGCAGGCATCGGGCCAGGAACGCTGCTTCGTCTGGGTTGCCGCGCGTGACCGGCTCCCACATGGGGTGCAGCATTGCAGCCCTGGGGGCCTGGCCCTGCCAGCGACGCGAGCGCGGCATACACGCAAGGTGCCAGGCAACTCGGATGGAAAGCCCGGAGGTTTAGTGGCGGCTGGCGCGTACGAAATATCAGCCTGACTGAAAGCCCGGAGAGCGAGGGTCGTACGTCATGCTCGGAGACTCCGTAGACGTATGAGTACAACGCGGCGAGCGCCTCGATCAACTGCCGCTCGTCACCCTGGCCGTGCTGGTTCTCGCGATGGACCCGCCACCATTGCACTTCTAAAGTGGCCGCTTGGGCGGGGTCGTACGGCTCGTCGTACCGCCGGCTAACCAGGCGATAGAAGCGTTCCATGGTGCGGCGCGCCCCCTCTGGATCGTTGTCTGGGAACGGCGCCCAAAGCTGGTTCGCACGCAGCACCAGCCACGCTCCATACAGCGTCTCGCCCCACGGCAGGCCGAACGTGTGGCGCGTGAGCGCGACCGCCGAGCGCAGGAACTTCAGCCACTCTCGGCGGTAGTAGGTCACCCAAGCGTCACACTCGAGTTCACCGACACGACGAGGGTCGAACGAGCGGTGTGGCTTCGCGCCCGCGCGAGCAGCGCGGGTGCGGTGTGTCAGCCGCAACATTTCCCGGAACGTAGCCGATGGCGGCGGCCGGGACGTATCCGATGCCGGCGGCGATAGTCTCTCGCCGCCATGGCAGCCAAGACGATCGTGTTCTTCCCGGAGGGAGCTTTCGGTCCGACCAACAACTGCATCGGCATCGGCGATGTGTTGCGTAACCGCGGCCACCGCGTGATGTTTGTCGTGGAGGAGTCGTTCGCCGGCACGCTCGAGGCAAAGGGGTTCGAGGAGCGGCTGATGCGCCTCGCTCCGGCCCCCGCCGAGCCAGAGGAGCCGGGACAGTTCTGGAAGGACTTCATCCGTGACACGGCGCCCGTGTTTCGCGGCAGCACGCTCGAGCAGCTCGGGAGCTTCATCGCTCCCACCTGGCAGGCGCTGCTCGACGGCGCCCGCTATGTGGATGAGCGGCTCGAGGCGATCTCCTCCGAGCTGGCGCCGGACGTGATCGTGCAGGACAACGTGTGCGCGTTCCCCGCGATCCCGGCCAGCGGGCTCCCCTGGGTGCGAATCGTCTCCTGCAACCCGCTCGAGGTCAAGGACCCGGCCCTCCCACCGACCTTCTCAGGACTGCCGCTCGAGGACGGCTCGGAGTGGGCCGAGTTCCGCGCCGAATATGCGCGTCAGGTCGGCGATATGCAGCGGGAGTTCTCGAGCTTCTGCCTTGAGCGCGGGGCGCCACCGCTACCGGGGATCGAGATGATCCACGAGTCTCCTTGGCTGAACCTGACCCTGTATCCAGACGAGCTCGACTACCCGCGCAGCCGCCCGCTCCCAGCGACTTGGCACAACCTCCAGACGAGTGTCCGCGCGACTGATGAGCCATGGAGCCCACCAGAGCGGGACGGGCGCAAGCTCGTGTACGTGAGCCTCGGATCGCTCGGGTCGGCGGACGCCGCGCTGATGAAGCGGATCGTCAAGATGCTCTCGCGCACCGAGCATCTATACATCGTCAGCACCGGCCCTCAGCACGACCAGTACGAGCTCGCGGACAACATGATCGGCCAGGAGTTCCTGCCCCAGACGTCGGTCCTCCCGCACGTCGACGCCGTCATCACCCACGGCGGCAATAACACCACCACTGAAGCCATGTGGTTCGGTAAGCCGATGCTCGTGATGCCGATCTTCTGGGACCAGCACGACAACGCGCAGCGAGTCCACGAAACCGGCTACGGCATCAGGCTCCCGACCTACTCGTGCTCGGCAGAGGAGCTTGAAGAAGCGCTCCAGACGCTATTGACCGACGAGCCGCTTCAAGCCCGGTCAGCGACAGCGGGGCATCGGCTTCGCGCGCGACCCGGGACGGTCGTCGCGGCGGATCTGATCGAGCGACTGGCGACCAGCCGCGAGCCGGTGACAAGCGGCGACTAGCGTGCGCTCCACCTGAACGTCACGGTCGCGCGTGGCGCGAGCACGTAGCTGAACGACCGCCCACTCCAGTTGACAGTGAGCGGCCGTGTACTTCGGCCCGGCGGCCATCCGCAGCTCGCTGGGGACACAGACATCGCTCGGCGCGATCAGCCAAGGTCCGGCAGGCGCGCCAAATGCTGCGACAGGCCCGCGGTCGTCTGCACCACCTCGACGGCCGACCCGCCGACGGCGCCACGCGCGCGCACCGGCTCACTTGCCGTCATAAGCAGCAGGCACGCGACCACAAGCGCGAGCAGGATGCGCGAGCGAGCCATCGATGTCCGAGACAGGTGATCCGAATCCACGAGCAGCTCGTTAACGTAGATATCCGCGCGCGATCACGACATCGCCACCGTCTGGCCGCTGTTCGAGGCGGCGATTCGCTGACCGGCGGACTCCTGAGTGCGTGGCCGGCAAGCAGGCCGGAAATCAGCATTTCGCCCAGCGGTTGCTATAGGATCGCGCCGCGGGCGGGGCGATCAGAGTAAAGGAGTGGATATGGACTCAGCACCAGCTGAAGGCGGCGGACTCAGTCGCCGAACGTTCATCATGACCTCGGCCGGCGCGGCGACGGTCGTGGGTGTGCCCGCCGCGGTGGCCATCGCGGACAAGAAGCGACCAGTCCTGACAGAGCCCACGGCACCGCCACCGCGCGAGCCCGTGATGGCGCTCATCCGGGACGAAAAGCGCGGTGAGATTACGGTGATGTCGGGCACATCGGAAGTCACCTATCGCGACCCCGAACTGGTGAAGCGCCTGATGGCGATCGCCCCCGAGAGCACCATGGAGGCTGGCAATGTCGTCACACCGTGAAGCCCCCGAGATCAGTAAGGATCCGGTAGCCGACAACGCGGATGTGTATGCGTTCGTCAGCCCGGACAATCCGAGCACGGTCACGATCATCAGCAACTTCGTGCCCCTTCAGGACCCACCCGGCGGGCCGAACTTCTTCGAATTCGGCAACGACGTCATGTACACGTTGTACATCGATAACAACGGCGACGGCAAGCCGGAGATCTCCTACGTCTTCAACTTCCACACGACAGTCGCCAACCCGAACACGTTCCTCTACAACACCGGACCGATCACGTCGATCAATGACTCGCACTGGAATAGGCGTCAGTTCTATTCGGTGACCCGAGTCGAGGGCCCCGACGTCACGATCTACGGGACGGCCGCGGCCAACCCACCGGCGCCCAAGCACGGCAAGCATCACAAACATCACAAACATCACAAGCCCAAGCTGAAGACCACCGTCCTTGCCCGCGGCCTGGCATGCCCTCCGTGCAACATCGGCCCTCACTCGATCCCTAATTACAAGACGCTCGAGTCGCAGGCCATTCACACCCTGGGGGGCGGCACCAAGGTGTTCGCCGGCCAGCGGCAGGACGGCTTCTACGTCGATCTCGGCGCGATATTCGATCTCGCGGACCTGCGGCCGTTCCAGACCGCCTTCGCGTTCGCTGGCCCAACCGCGCCGGGAGTCGATGCGACCAAGTCGCTGAACATCCACTCGATCGCGATTCAGGTCCCGATCTCGCAGTTGACCGCTCACCGGAGGCTTCCTTCGGGTGCGACTGACCCACACGCGGTGATCGGCGTGTGGAGCGCTGCCAGCCGGCGAAAGATCCGAATGATCGACGCCGCCAACAACGAGCGGGCGGAGTCGGGCCCGTGGGTCCAGGTCTCCCGTCTGGGTAATCCCCTGATCAACGAGGTGGTCATCCCGATGGGCCACAAGGACAAGTGGAACACCTTGTATCCAGCGGGCGATAAGGCGTTCGTGAAGTACTACGCCAATCCCGAGCTGGCCGGGCTGTTGCCGGCGCTCTATCCGACCGCGTTCCCAAAGCTCAAGGCGCTCAATGCATCGGGTGCGAAAAGGGCTGATCTCGAGGCGATCCTGCTGACCGGACTCCCGAACTCGGTCGTCCCTGGGTTCCCAGGGAACAACGGAGGGAAGGTGCTGGCCGATCAGCTGCGTTTGAACGTGGCGATTGCGCCCACTTCAAGTCCCAGCCGGTTCGGCCTACTTGGCGGGGACATCGCCGGCTTCCCCAACGGCAGGCGGGTCGCCGATGACGTCGTCGCGATCGAGTTGCGGGCGATCGCCGGGTTCACGTACCAGTTCATAGACAAGAGCTACACGCCCGACGCAGCAGCGGGCGCGCTCGAGCAGTGGCTGCCGGCGCAGCACGCGACCGTTCCGGGGCCGACCCGGTACCTCTCGAGCTTCCCTTACCTGGGGACGCCACTCGACGGATTCGACAACCCGTCGAGCTAGATGACTATCACCGGGCTGCGCGCAGCCGGCGCGCAGCCCGGTGGCTTCTCGCATGCCGCACGAACATCACAGCCACACCCACACCCACCAGCATTCACATGGTGACGAGCATGGACACGCTCACGAGCCTCCGCAGGCGACCGACGACTACGCCGCCCGCAAGCATCCCGAGTTCGTCGCGATCGACATCGGCGGCGACGTTGGAGCGCTGATCATCCACACCGACCCCGAGATGCATGGGATCGAGATCGAGATCAGCCCAGCCGGCGAGGACGACAAGCGTAGCCACAAGCAGGTCCTGGAACGGAAGATCAACGAACGTCCCGCGTTCACCGCAGTGTTCGACGGGCTGCCCACGGGCCGCTACACGCTGTGGGTCGAGAACGCGCCACGCGCACGCGACGTCGAGATCGACGGCTCGGCGATCGCCGAGCTCGACTGGCGGAGCGCCCCCGCGTAGCCGACGCGGTTCCGCGGAACCGCCTAGCTGCTGATCTCCTGCTCTTCGAGGGCCACCAAGTCGACGTCGGCCGCAAGCTTCAGCGCGCGCTCCGGGTCGAGGCGACCTGCCCCCGGTTCCTGCGCGTTGGCTGTCGCAGCGCCAAGCGCCAGGCAGACTGCCTGGCGCCACGAACCGCCGCGAGCGAGGCCGACCAGCAGCCCGGCAAGGAACGCGTCACCACTGCCTACCGGATAGCGCCCGCGCACGTGAAGCCGACCCCGCCAGGCGTGGCCCCCGGGCTCGATCAAGACCACGCCTTCGGCCCCCATCGTCACGACCGCGGCGTGTCCCTCGCCCCCGGCCCGACGGCGGATCTCGGCTGCCGCCGCGGTGATTTGCTCCACTCCGCTGATGACACGGCCAAGCAGCTCCTCGGCCTCGGCCACGTTGATCTTCACCAGCTCCGGCGAGGCCTCGATCGCCTGGGCAAGGGGCTCACCGCGGGCGTCTACCGCAACCCGAGCGCCCGCAGCGTGAGCGGCCTCGACGAGCGCGGCGTACCCGCCCTGCGGAGCGCCGGCGGGAAGCGACCCCGACAAGGACAGCCAGGTCGCATGCCTGACGAGGTCCCGCACCACCGCCTCGAACCCCCGCCACTCCTCAGCCGTGATGGAGCTCCCGGCCTCGTAGAACTCGGTCAGGCCGCCCGTCGCGCGATCGGCGACCGATAGCGAAGAGCGAGTCTCGCCTGCCGTCCACGCGAACCTGCCCTCCACGCCCTCCGCGTCCAGCGACTGCCGGACCCACTCGCCGACGTGTCCGGCGAGGAGCCCGGTGGCCACCACGCTCTCCTCGAGCACCGACACCGCCCGAGCCACATTCAATCCCTTGCCGCCCGGCACTTGGAGGAAGTGCAGTGGTCGGTGGATCTCTCCGTGCGCGAGGCGATCGACCTCGAACAGCTTGTCGACGGACGGGCTAGCGGCGACGCAGAGGATCATTCCGCGTCCTGCCGGAGGCCGGTGCCGAGGCTGGCCAGCCTCTTTGCCGCTTCGTCGATCAGCTCCTCGCGCTTGCAGAACGCAAACCTGACGAGCGTCGGCGCGATCTCCTTGTCGTCGTAGAACACGCCCGTCGGGATCGCCACCACCCCACACCTTTCCGGCAGCTCGGCGCAGAACGAGACGGCATCGGCTCCCACGTCTGCGTTGACGAAGTACGTTCCTGCGGGAACCAGCGGCCGCAGACCCGCTTTCGCGAGACCCGCGCAGAGCCGGTCGCGCCGGGCGCGGAGGTCGTCGCGTAGCTGCTCGAGATGCTCGGGCGGGAGGCGTAGAGCAGCCGCCGCCGCATGCTGCAGCGGGGTGCCTCCGGCGAACGTCAGGAACTGCTTGACGCCCCTGGTTGCGTCCACGAGCTCGGCGGGACCGGAGCACCAGCCCACCTTCCAGCCCGTAAACGAGAACGACTTGCCGATGCTCGAGATCGTCAGGGTTCGCTCGGCCATGCCCGGCAGTGTCGCCAGCGGGACGTGCCGACCGTCGTAGACAAGATGCTCATAGACCTCATCGCAGACGCAGACGAGGTCGTGCTCGACGCACGCGGCGGCGATCATCTCCAGCTCAGCATCGTGGAGCACCCGGCCCGTGGGATTGTGGGGCGAGTTGACAAGCATCAGTCGGGCGCGCGGCCCAATCGCCGCGTGCAGCGCCTCGGGATCGAGCTCGAACTCAGGCGGACGGAGCGTCACCGGCCGGCGCGTCGCACCAGCGAACGCGATGCAGGCGGCGTAGGAGTCGTAGTAGGGCTCCAGCACCACCACCTCATCGCCCGGATCGCACAGCGCGAGCAGCGCGGCGGCGATCGCCTCAGTCGCGCCGAACGTGACCAACACCCCTTCGGGATCGAGACCGTAGTTAGTCCGCTGATGCTCGGCGATGGCCTCACGCAGCGACGGAACTCCCGGGAGCGGCGCGTACTGATTCTGGCCGCCGCGTAGCGCCGAGACCGCCGCCTCGATCGCCTCCGACGGCCCATCCACGTCGGGGAATCCCTGCCCGAGGTTGATCGCGCCCGTGCGCACCGCGAGTGCGGTCATCTCGGTGAAGATCGTCGTGCCGAGCCGGTCCAGCCGGGAGGCGCGCCGCTTGGTGTGCTGCGCACCGGTAGGTATCCGGCTCATGTCGCCAATCCGCGCTCGACCATCACCGAGTGAGGCCCTTGCTCATATGCGGGGAAGGTAAAGCCCTCAGCCGCATTGGGGCAGCGAGCCGATACGTCGAGCACCTAACCGGTCAGTTTGCATAGGCGATGCCAGCGTATAGTCCTGCCGCATGGGCGCATGTGGCGCTCGGCACGTCGTCGGCGATCCCGACAGTCACGCAAGCGCCACCGTTGCGGCGCTACCGGCGCAACGTGCTCGAAAGGGTCGGCGCGACAGTCCGCTGGTCGACACCGTGCGTAGCGTCCGCCAGGACCGAGGCATGCTCGTCGTTCGGCTGACGCGCTTCACCGTGCAGGTGCCGCCGAGCGTGAACGGTGATCTCCGAGCTCGCCCACGGGTCGACCGTGGGTCTGCGCGCTTCACCTGGCGCCGTGTGCGTGCTGCCGGCTGAGACACCAGTCCAGGGAGGCGGACGCGTAACCTGACGGCATGCGCCTCAAGGCTGTCCTAGCGCTGATCGGAGCCGCTTGCATCGTAGCGGCCATCACCAGCGGCGCGTCGGGAACGGTCTCCCCGCCGCCGTGCCAGCCAGGCCCCGGTCCGGTCGGTGGAGGCGGTGTCGAAATCCAAGTGCCCGCCACGCACAAGCTCGTCTGGTGCTCGCCGACGGGCATCGGCCAGAACTTGGACATCAAGAACCAGGTTTCCTACACGATCTGCGGACGGTTCGGTCTCAGCTGTTCCACACGCGACTTGGGCCCGGCGATCTCGATCAGGCATCTGTTTGAGATAGCGCACGTTAGAGGCGTTCAGCTCACGGACGTCATACACGCGACCTCTCCATCGATCCTCGACAAGGGCGTCGGTTCCTCGAATACACAGGGCGTAGGCCCGATCGTCGTGGCGGGGCCGCCGACGGAGTATTACGGCCCTGAAGGCAGTGGACAGAGCTGGGGAAAGATCAGTCCGGCAGACGGAAGTCCGATCGAACTCCTCGCGATCAAGACGCAGCCGCTTACCGTGTCCGTCACAGCCGGGGCGGCGGGTACCGTGGCACCTGGAACTCGAGTTTCGGTGTCGGCCTCGCCTGCCAACGGCAGCTACAGGTACCGGTTCAGCTTCGGCGACGGCTCGGGGTTTGGACCGACATCGAAATCGACAGTGACCCATGTCTACAGCCGCAAGGGCACGTTCGACGTGTACGCAACGGTTGTCACACCCGACGGCGCCGGCGGTGCTTCGCTGATTCCGGCCCAGGTCATTGTCGGAAAGATCCCACCAAAGAACCTGGTCAGCCCGCCAAACATCAACAGCAAGAAGAACAACCCACCGGCCACCGGCACGACGCCGACCACGACGTACCCGACCTACCCGAGCTACACCAACCCCCCCGCGACCAATAACACCGGCACACAGAGGCAGAAAGCACGATCGCGCTCACCGGCCACCGCATCCCCCGGTCCCGGCCAGAAAGTCGTCGAGGGACGCCTGATCTCGAACGTGACACCGGTCACGCCCGCGGCTCTCGCGAGCGGCAACGGGGGCGCCGGCATCACCACGAGCCAGCCTAAGACTCAATCCACGACTCTCGTCGAGCGCGCTCTGCCCCCCGCCGCCGGACTCGCTGTGGCGGGCGCAATCCTTCTGCTGCTCGGGTCCGGCGCGGGCCGGGAACTGCGTTCCCTGCGTCGTTCGGTAGCTTCAGCCCGCCTCGCCTGACCCTGATGGCGGTCCTCGCTCTCACTTCCCACGCGGTCGACACCGCGATCTTCCGAGTCGCGGAGGCTCTCGAAGTCCCCGTGCTCGTGCTGGCGCTGATTGCGCTGGCGGTGGTGATCTTCGAGCTCGGCACGTTTGGGGTCGAGATCCGCTCGCGGTGGGGGCGGCGGGCAGACCTGGAGGCCGCAACGATGAGCGCCCGAAAAGCGCTGCTGGCGGACGACGAGGAGGAGGCCCGCCGGGCGGTAGCGGGGGTTGCCAGGAGCGCCCCGATGGCGCGAGCTCTCGCGTCGATCGTCACGCACGCTCGCCTTCCTGGAGCGACTCACCGATTGAACAAGGCGCTGGCGGATTTCGACTTCACCTCGCAGAGCCGACTGGCCCGGACGCGCCTGCTCGTGCGCGCCGGCCCGGCGCTGGGACTGATGGGAACGCTGATCCCGCTTGCCCCCGCCCTCACCGGCCTCGCTCAGGGCAACGTCGGGCGCCTCAGCTCGAATCTGCGGATCGCTTTCAGCGTGACCGTGGTCGGTCTGCTGGTCGGAGCGGTCGCCTTTGGCCTTGCGCTGTACCGCGATCGCATGTACGGCCAGGACCTGTCGGACCTCGAGTATGTCGCGGCGATCACCAGCGATCCGGGGGACATCGCCGAGGTGGTGCCGCCGCCCGACATCGTGCAGACCGTCGTCACGACGCCTGTTCCGGAGCTCGCCGCCTCGCCGGAGGCCGCTCCGGTGATTGAGGTCACTCAAGACGCCCCGCCGCCTCGCCGGTGGTTCCGCCGATGATTGAGGTCACCCGTCACGCCCGACGCCGAGAGGACCGGGCCGGGGATCCGCTCGACGGGCTGGTGAATCTGTTCGATCTCGGCATCGTCCTGTCGGTCGCATTCCTCCTGGCGGCACTGTCTTCGCTGCATCTCACCGGCACGCTGCGTCACGGCCTGCGCCCCGGGTCACCCTCGGCGATCGTGATCCCATCGGGCAGCCGCGTGGCGCCGCTGCCCCCGCCTGGGGCGACGACGATCGGCCCTGGCACCGAGGTCGGCGTCGTCTACAGGCTGGCGGACGGGCGGCTCGTGTACGTGCAGAAGCCGCCAGCAACCGGCACGACCACCTCGCCGCTGCCCGGCCCAGCCACCCCGCAAGCGCCCGGCACGACCCCCCCGCAAACGCCCGGCACGACCACCCCGCAAACGACTAGGACCACCAAGACGCCCTGACGGGCTCCCTCAGGAAGGCTCGGATCGCCCTTTGCGCCGGCGGTAGGCGCGAGCTTTCGCTCGCGAGCCGCAGACCGACATCGCGCACCAGTTTCTCCCCTGGTTGCGGCTGTAGTCGTAGAACGTCCAGCCGCAATGCTCGCCGCGACACGCCTATAGGCGATCCCAGCTGCCGTTCAGCTGTGCCACTGCGTCACGCGACCTTCAGTGTGGGTAATACGTCAATCGCCGCGTCCGCGAAGCCGCGTGTCAAACCATCCTCCTCCGGTGTGGGTAATACGACAACCGTCTTGTCGACCACACCGATTGACGTGCTGTCCACACGATCTCGGCTCTCCTCACGCTGTCGAGTCTCGTCTGCGGTGTCTATGCCCCGCGCAGTAAGGCCGCCGTAATCTGTGGCCGTCGGGAGCTACGCGGCCAGGAGTCCAGCAACGCCGATGGTCACGAGCACCGCCCCGGCCGCGCCCGTGACGCCCGCCAGCAGCAGCTGCCCGAATCCGATCAGCCGCTCCGAACCCCGCGCGAGCCATCGCTGGGCGCGCTCGCCGGCTAGCCGGCGGATGGCCAGGACTCCGGCGAGAGGCGCTACGAACAACACGTTGTAGCCGATGATCAGAGCCACCTTCGCCGACTCGACCTGATGCGCGGCGAGGACCGCCGAGATCACGCCGAAGTAGACGAACGCGGTGGGCAACTCGACCGCCATGATCCCCGCCCCAAGCATGAACGCCGAGCGCCGTGAGCGTCCCGGCCGGGGCAGCCGCACGCTCCCAGGGCTGCGCCGCGCGCGCCACAGTCCCACCGCGAGCGCGAGCACAGCCGCGCCGGCAGCGGCTTCGATCGCGTGCTCAACCGTGCCGTGCATGTGGCGCAGAGCGGAGATGAGCGCGGGACCCGGACCCAACAGAAGCACCAGTCCGCCGGTCAGGTATACGACGAACACGCCCAGCGTGAAGCTGACGAGGTGTCCTCTCGGCGTGCTCGCCAACCACAGCGCGGGAAGGACTGTCGACGGATTGATCGAGTCCGCTACAGCGATCGAAGCGACCAGCAGCGTCAGCGCCAGCATAAGAACCACCTCCGAGACTACGCCCAATCCTCGAGGGGGAATCTAAGCTGTGTCAATTGAGCGCGGCCCGACCCGATAGACCGGCACGAAACCCGTCCTCGTCTACACCCGCTTGGTGTCCCGGCGGTAAGCCCAAGCAGCGCCGGCAGAGAGGATCACGGTCCAGATAGCGACTGTGATCCAACCGCGGAGGCCCCATCCTTGGCCATCGAGCGCGACATGGCTGGCCTGAACGAGCCACCACGACGGCAGGAACGGCCCCAGAGTGTGCAGAAAGCCGCTCGTGATCGGGAACCACGTGCCGCCGAGGAAGGCGAATATCGATACCCCGCCCCCAATCGCTGGGCCGACTGAGTCGGTAGTCACGAGATGGCCGATGAGGATTCCCAGCGCGGCGAACGGCAGGAGACCGACCAGGATCAGGGCAGTCATCCCCAGCCAGCGCTGGGCAGACAGGCTGACGCCGAGCGCGACGCCCGAGGCATACAGCAGCAGGAGGCTCGACAGCGCCATCCCGTATGCCGTCAGCACCTTGGCGCGGAAGTAAGCGCGCACTGACAGGGGGCTGATCCGCAGCTGCCGAGTCCAACCGGCCTGGCGCTCGCCGGCGATCCTAGCCCCGGTCGAGATCATCGACACCATCGTGCCGAACGCGGCGAGCCCGACCATGTAGTAGAGCGGGACGGAGAGGCCGCTGCCGGCAAAATTGTGGTTGTTCCTCTGCGGCACCGCCAGCAGCCAGTAGAAGACCAGCGGAAACCCCAGCGAGAAGAGGAAGAAGCGACGGTTGCGGAACGTGCGCCGAAGCTCGTAGCGGGTGTAGGCGACCCCGCTCATCGCGCCAGCTGCCCCGACTCGTCGACGTCCGGCTCGCCCGTCAGCTCCAGGAACGCCTCCTCGAGACTGCCGCCTGTGATCTCGATGTCACGAGCGCGGGGGTAGTCCGCGAGCAGCTCCCGGATAGCCCGGTCGGAGTCCGTGCACCTGAGGATCACGGCGTCGCCGTGCCGCTCAGCCCCAGCTACGCCAGGCAACTCTGCAAGTCTCGCTGGATCGACATCCGGGAGCGTCGCGCGGATCGTCCGAGTCCCGACGCGCGCCTTGATCTCGGTCGGAGGCCCGTCGGCGACAACCAGCCCTCGGGCCATCAGGACCGCGCGGTCGGCATTGGCGTCGGCCTCCTCGAGGTAGTGGGTGGCGAACAGCACTGTCCTGCCCCGCGTGGCGAACTCGCGCATGACGACCCAGAACTCCCGCCGCCCCTCAACGTCCATCGCGACCGTTGGCTCGTCGAGTACCAGAAGTTCGGGGTTGCTGACCAGCGCGAGGGCGAACCGAACCCTTTGCGTCTGTCCGCCGGAGAGCTTCTGCGTTCGCTGGTTGGCGGCGCCTTTCAGGCCGGTGAGCTCGACCGCCTCGTCGACATCCATCGGGTTCGGGTAGAGCGAGGCCATCAGGGCAACGATCTCACGCACCGAGAGATCGCGGATGAGCTCCCCCGTCTGCAGCATGGCACCGATGAGGCCGGCATCGACGGCGTCGCGGGGAGAGCGGCCGAACACCGACACGGTACCCCGGTCGGGCCGCGCGAGGCCGAGCATCATGTCGATCGTGGTCGACTTGCCGGCCCCGTTCGGGCCGAGCAGCGCGACGGTCTCGCCGATGGCAATCGAGACGTCGATCCCGCGGACCGCATGGATCGGCCCCTGGGGGCCTCGGAAGCTCTTGGCGAGGCCTTCGAGCCGAATCCCGCCACCCCCGCGAGTCGGGGACACACCGATCATCGGGCCAGTATTCCCGATGCACACATCGGCGTCGACTTTTCGAAGAAGTAGGCTAGGCCTGTGCGGGTTGCGATAGCTGGAGCCCATGGGAAGATCGCGATGCGACTCGCGGGCCTTCTCGCAGATCGAGGCGACGCAGTTCTGGGGCTGATTCGGAATCGAGCGCATGCCGAGGAGGTTCGGGCAACAGGCGCGGATCCGGTCGTTTGCGACCTGGAGAGCGCGACTATCGAGCAGATCGCGGCGGCGGTGGCCGGGACCGACGCGGTGGTGTTCGCTGCCGGCGCGGGCCCCGGAAGCAGCGCTGAGCGCAAGCTCACGATGGATCGGGACGGGGCAATCAAGTTGCTCGGCGCGACCACCAACGCACAGGGGTACTTGATGATCAGCGCCGTCGGCGCCGAGGACCCTCCGGACGGCGACGATGTCTTCAGCGTCTACCTGCGCGCCAAGGCGCAGGCCGATGCAGCACTGATCGCCACCGAGCGCGACTGGACGATCGTTCGGCCCGGCAGGTTGACCGACGATCCCGGAACAGGGCGCGTCAGGATCGACTCCTCGCCGTTCAGGGGGGAAGTCCCGCGCGAGGATGTCGCTGCCGTCCTGGCGGGGCTGTTGCACGATCGGCGCGCTCTACGGCGCGTCCTGTACGTCAACGCAGGCCCCGAGCCGGTCGACCAGGCGCTCGAAAGCAGCCTTCCTGAGCGACCGGGCACATGAGCCAATAAGACGACGCGAGGAGACGAGACGATGGCAACAGGCGTCACGCTGGGTCAGCTCGAGACGTTGATCGAGGCAGGCGCCCAGGTGGTCGAGGTGCTGCCGGACGCGGAGTACGCACAGGCACACCTTCCGGGCGCTATCAACTTGCCGCTCAAGCAGCTCACCGCCGAAACCGCTGGCGTTCTCGATCGCGAGCGAGCCGTCGTCGTGTACTGCTGGGATTGGCTCTGAGACCTCAGTCCACGAGCCGCGTGTCGGCTCGAAACCCTGGGCTTCACCGAGGTCTACGACTACCTCCCCGGCAAGGTCGACTGGCGGGCCCACAACCTTCCGATCGAAGGCCAAGACGCCGGCGTGCTAACCGCGGGGCGGCTCGCCCGCGAGGATGTCGTTACCTGCGCTCTCGACGATCGGGTCGGGGAGGTGCGGGAGCGGATCGTGGCCTCTGGCTACGGATTTGGCCTGGTGACGACTGTCGGAGGGGTGCTGCTCGGACGGCTGCGCCGCAGCTCCCTGGACTGCGATCCCAACCTTCGGGCCGGGGAGGTCATGGAGGAGGGACCATCGACAGTTCGTCCCGATAAGACAGCTGCTGCCCTCGCCAAGCGCTTGGACGATCGCGAGCTGCGGTGGGCGATCGTGACAAACCCCGAAGGACAGCTCATCGGGATCGTCAAACGAGAACACCTCGACAGCGGGTGACAAGCTCCCTCCAGGGGCAGAAGGTCCCTACCGGGGCCAGAAGGTCCCTGTAGGTGAGCAATCAGAGCCCGAGTGCCCCGCTCACCGGTGGACGCCGGCCCGTCGCTCCGCCTCGGTCTTGATCGACTCAAGCGAGGAGGCCACGGTTTCTTCCCATGGGCGGGCAACCAGATCGCCCCACCATTGTCCGAGGCGCCAAAGGTCGGTCCCCAGCTCCCCCGTGTAGAGCAGCTCGGTGCCTGACGGCGACTCGTGTAGCTCGTAGGTTTCGACGACGTGTGGGACGGGACCGCGGACAAGCCGGAACGAGACGCGATGCGGCGGCTCGAAGCGCACTGTCTCTACCGTCGTCGTGGTGAGCCGCCCCGCGGTGGTGAAGTGTGCGGCGAGCACCATATCGCTGCCGCGTTCGATCACCCGGAGCTTGTCGCCCATGGCGCGTGGAGTGCGACCCAGATACGGCGACGCGATGACTTCGAAAACGGTACTCCGGGGGGCGGCGATCGCGCTGGTGAGCGGCCCAAGCGGACGAACTCGTCGACCGATCTCGAGGTCCACCGTGATCGCGCCTCTCACGAGGAGGACGTAGCCGCCGGCCGCACAGGCGAAGCCGGGCACCAGAGCTCCTATTCGGCGCATCACCGAAGCCTACGCGGACTCACAATATGCGGGTGGCGCATAACTCCGACGATCAGGGGCTTCGCGCTGCGCAGCGCTACTCACCGCGTGCGCTTACCGACGGCGAGCGCTGGACGGCAGGCGCCTTGGAGGAGCTACGGCGCGCCGGCTACCGACCACGAGGCTGGCAGCGGTTCATCCGTGCCTCGCTGGAGCGCTCCGCGGCGGCACGACGCGAGCGACCCTCGCTTGCCCGCCAGGGCAGGTTATGGGGAGCGGGGGGAGCAATAGCCTGGCTTATGGTCTGTCGCGCGACCCGCCGTATCGAGGACATCGAGCTTTCCCCTGCCCGCGGATTGGCGTGGTGGCTCCTGGTGTGGCAGATGCTCGACTGGCATCTCGGGATGGCCGAAGGAGGCGACGGACAACCGCGTACGGCCCTCTCCCCTGCCGACGGCGTTACGCTCGCGCGTTTCTGGTTGGTTCCGGCGATCCCCGCGTGTGCGCGGCATCGCGAAGGGCTGCCGGCATTGATCGCTCTCGCGGGCGCCACCGATTGGGCCGATGGCGCGCTTGCCCGCCGCTACGGACGGACCCGGCTGGGAAGGGACCTCGACACAACCGCGGATCTCGCGTTCATCGCCGTCGTGGCGATATCCGCCCAGGCAAGCGGGCGGATCAACCCGCTGGCCTTCCAGGCTGTCGTCGCCCGGTACGCGATCGGTGTCGCGATCGCGCTCGTTGCAGTGTTCGGCCGGGCACGACGCCCCGCGATCCGGGCTCGGCGGTGGGGGGCGCTGCCGCGATTTGCGGGGCTGGCGATGTGCACAGCGGGCCTGCACCGCGCCGGCACCGCTCTGGTGTTGATCGGATGCCTTGTTCCCCCCCGCTCCACCGCTCCGCACCTGTCTCGAGCATGAATATCCCCAGGTGAGCGCTGCGGGCTGGCTTGAATCATCCGAGCTGCGCATCGGGCTCGGCTGCATGCGTCTGTCGACCGATGGCGCGCGCGATGAGGAGCTTGCGTTCGAGACGATCGCTGCGGCCGTCGCCGCAGGCGTGACCGTGTTCGACACGGCGCACGCCTATGGGTACGGGGTGTCTGAACTCGGTCACAACGAGCAACTGCTTGCCGGCGCGCTCCGCCGGTGCGGCACGGAGCGAAGCACGCGGATCGTGACCAAGGGAGGCATGACGCGAGTGGGAGTCGGGTGGCTGCCGGACGGGCGCGCGAAAGCGATCCTCGGCGATTGCGAGGCCAGCCTCGTCGCCCTGAGCGGGCTGCCGATCGACGTCTACCTGATTCATTCGCCAGATCCGCGGACGCCATGGCGGACATCGGTGCGCGCACTCGCCAGATTGGTTGACGAAGGCCTCGTTAGGGGCGTGGGCGTTTCAAATGTCAATCGCCTGCAGCTGGACGAGGCGCTCGAGCTTGCTCCGGTGACTGCCGTCGAGGTGGCGCTCAGCGTGTACGACGATCGCGCACGGCGCGGAGGACTCGTTGCGCGATGCGCCGAGCGGGGAATCGCCGTGATCGCCCACTCCCCGCTCGGTGGCCCGCGCCGAGCAGCCGGGCTGGCTCGTCGGAAGCCGCTCGCACAGGTCGCGGAGGCGCGCGGCGCCTCTCCGGCCGAGGTCGCGCTCGCGTACGTGCTGGCGCTCTCCCCGGCAGTGATCGCCATCCCGGGCGCCCGGCGCCCTGATACAGCGCGTAGCGCTGCTCGCGCGGCAGCGCTACGCCTGGACCCGGAGGAGCGAGCGATCATCGGCCGAGCGTTCGGCCGCTCAACCCAGCCTCGCGGAGAGCCCCGGCGCCCGCACGGGGACGCCGAGGTGCTCCTCGTGATCGGAATCCCCGGGGCCGGGAAGAGCCGGGTCGCACAGGAGTACGTGACCCGCGGCTACCTTCGCCTCAACCGCGACGAGCGCGGCGGAGGCCTGCGCGAGCTCGCGGACGCCCTCGACGAGAAGCTCTCGTCAGGTGCCCGGCGGGTAGTCCTCGACAACACATATCTGTCGCGGGCGACACGCAACTACGTGATCGAGACGGCGGCGAGACATCGGATTCCGACCAGGTGCATCTGGCTCGAAACCCCGCTCGCCCAAGCCCAGGTCAATCTCGTCGAGCGCCTGCTCGAGCGTTTCGGGCGCCTCCCGACCCCCGACGAGCTCCGAGAGCTGGCGCGACATGAGCAAGGCATCCTGACGCCGACATCCCAGATGCGGGCGCTGCGCGAGCTCGAGCCGCCGTCCACCGACGAAGGCTTCTCGGCCGTGGAGGTCATGCCGTTCGAGCGGACCACACCTAACGGGCAAGCTCGAACGGGCGTGTTCGTCGCGGCAGCGGCGTTCGAGCGCTCGGGCTGGGAGCACACAGTCGAGCAGGCCGCCCATGAGAGGCCACATCTGGTCTTCGACTGGAGCCCTGACGGAGCTACCGAGAGGCTCGACGCATGCGTCGCCCGGCTCACCGCGGTGGTCTCCGGTCCGGTGCAGGCCGCGCTCTGTCGACACGCAGCCGGGCCCCCGCGCTGCTGGTGCCGGCCGCCGCTTCCGGGGCTCCCGCTCGCTTTCGCCCGAGCAAACGATCTCGAGCCGTCAGGATCGATCCTGGTCGGCACCGGGCCCGCACATCGGACGCTGGCGAGAACTCTCGGCGCGCGGTACATCGCCTTGTGAACCATGCGTTGCGCCCGCTTTCAGCGCTGCCTGGGCGCCCGGCGAAAGCGACCTTTACCCCGCGAGCGGTCCTGAGGAACTCGAACTCCAGCCGCAAAAGCGCGTCGCGCGACCGCGCGGGTCGGGTTGCCGTAGAACTTCGGGAAGATGGCCGCGCCTGAGGCAGTCAACATCGACGCTGGTGGCCGCGAGCTGCGGGTGTCCAACCCCGAACGAGTGATCTTTCCGGCGACCGAACGCTCAGGCCCGATCACGAAACTCGACATCGTCAAGTACTACATCGCCGTCGAGGACGGGATCATGCGGGCACTGAGGCGACGCCCGACGACACTCGAGCGCTGGCCGAAGGGCGTGTACCCCGGGATTGTCCTCTCGACCCGTGAGCGCGGCGGCGGCGACGCCTTCTTTCAGAAGCGAATCCCGCGGGGAGCTCCCGACTATGTACACACGGCCCGGATCCAGTTCCCCTCAGGACGGTTCGCGGATGAGATCTGTCCCTCCGAGATCGCGGTCGTCGGATGGGCGGCGCAAATGGGGACGATCACATTTCACCCCTGGCCGGTTCGCGACGACGACGTAGACCATCCCGACGAGTTGCGGATCGACCTCGATCCGCAGCCGGGCACCGACTTTGCGGACGCGGTACGGGTAGCGGCAGAGGCGCGCGGGCTGCTCGACGAGCTCGGCTACACCGGATTCCCGAAGACGTCGGGCGGCAGGGGTGTCCACATCTACTTGCGGATCGAGCCGCGCTGGACGTTCACCGACGTTCGTCATGCCGCGATCGCATTCGGCCGCGAGCTCGAGCGTCGCCTTCCCGGACAGGTGACAACCAGCTGGTGGAAGGAGCAGCGCGGCCAGCGCATCTTCGTTGACTACAACCAGAACGCGCGCGACCGCACGATCGCCAGCGCCTACAGCATCCGGCCGAGGGCGGGCGCGCCGGTTTCGGCGCCGGTCGCTTGGGACGAGCTCCCCGATGTTCAGCCCGAGAACTTCACCGTTGCGACGATGCCCGCTCGCTTCGGCGAGTCCGGTGATCTCCACTCCGCAATCGACGATGTCGCCCACTCGCTCGAGCCGCTGCTGGAGATGTATGAGCGCGACGCAGCCGAAGGCCAGGGCGACATGCCTTACCCGCCGGACTATCCGAAGATGCCCGGAGAGCCTAAGCGCGTCCAGCCCTCGCGCGATCGAGACCGTCCGCGTGAGTGACCGCGTCTAGGTCCGTGACCGCGTCTAGGTCCGGACCGCGCGGACGGGCGGGCGCCGTCGTGGTCGGCGCGGTTTGGGCCGTCAGGGCGCCTGCGGTAGCTTGACCGAGCCGCGCTTGGCCGCCGGAGCTGACGGCGGCGGGACGACCGGCCCGATGTCCCCGTCTGGCGCCTCGTCGAGGTCGACGATCACTGGCGCGTGATCACTGGGACCGCGTCCCTTTCGGGCCTGCCGGTCGACCCACGCCGCCTGAACTCTGCTCGCCACGGGCTCGCTCGCGAGTACCAGATCGATTCGCATCCCGAGGTCCTGGTGGAACATCCCCGCGCGGTAGTCCCAGTAGGTGAAGACTCGATCGCTCGGCCAACGGTCGCGGACCACGTCGCTCAGGCCGAGGGCCTGCAGCTCGGCTAGCGCGGCCCGTTCAGGCCCCGTGACGTGGGTTTGCCCGAGGTAAGCATCCGGATCAAACACGTCCTCGTCGGTCGGGGCGATGTTCATGTCCCCGCAGACGATCGCCTCCTGCGGTCCCGCGGCGACCATCTCCCGAAGCGACGCCAGCCAGGCGAGCTTGTACTGATAGTGCTCGGAGCCGGGGACGCGCCCGTTGGGCACATACACCGAGATGACTCGGATCCCGGCGCAGGTGGCAGACACCGCTCGCGCCTCGGGATTTGGGAATCCTGGCGCCCCGGGGACTCCGACCGTGACGTCCTCCAGTCCCACCCGAGACAGGATCGCCACTCCGTTCCAGGCCGCCTCGCCGTGTAGTGCAGTGGCGTATCCGCGTCTGGTTAGCTCATCGCCGAACAGCTCAGCGAATCCGTCGTCGGCGAGCTTCGTCTCCTGTAGGCAAACCACGTCGGGTTGGCGCTCGTCCAGCCACGGGAGCAGGCGAGGCAGGCGCTGCTTTACCGAGTTGACGTTCCAGGTCGCGACCCGCATCGACCCCACCGTAGCGGCACCGCCGACGCTCGAGCCTCCGAGCAGTTCAGCTCGAGCCAGTCCACGGTCCGCCGCCGGACCACGAGTGCCACGAGTCGACCTGGATCCAGGCGCTCACTCGCCCGCGGTCGCGCCGGGAATAGGGTTGACCCGTGTAGTGCTGCGACAAACGGTCGATCGCCGCGAGGTTCGTATCGGGCTCGAGCGAGGCCACACTGCCAAGCAGCGTCACGTGGCGGTACCACGCATCCTGGCCCAGGACGGTGATCGAAACTCGCGGCTCGTTGCGCAGATGCCGCAGTCGCCTGCGGCCCTCGTCCATGTTCACCAGCACGCGACCGCTATCCCACAAGTACCAGGTGGCTGCCGTATGCGGGCTCCCGTCCTCTCGAAGGGTCGCGATCACGGCGGGGTTGGGCTGTGAGAGGAACGCTTCGAGCTCGTGCGGGAGGGGCGGTTTCGGCATCGGTGCTGAAAATGCGCCTACCCGGTGGGGGCAGATCTCCCACGTCCTCGCAGGCCGACTGCGTTACAACGTGCAGGCTGCGTTCAGGTTCACCGTCCTCGGAGACCGTGGCAACCGCATGGGCAGCGTCCGCCAGAGACAGCGCCGACGCTTCCAGCTCGTCCCCGACGAGCGCGTGCGCCCGGTCCTCACCCGCGAACGCGGCGGTCGCCACCACCGAGCCGACCTGTTCTACCAGGGCGCGGACGGCCGTGACATGACGCGTTAGCCGTTCTAGCCGCTGTCCCCGCTCACCGGGTTCGCGCGCGGCGTCCCGCAACACCTCGAGGCGGGTTCGCTCGCGCTGGGAGCAGATCGCGGCGGCAATGCGCCGCGGCGAGACGATGCCCCCGGTCGACCTCCTGCAGGTGCGCGATCTACGTCGTGCGCGACGGCCATCATCGCGTTTCGGTGGCCCGCGCTATGGGGTTCACTGATATCGACGCCTACGTCACGGAAGCCACGACCCGCGTAGACGCCGTGCTCCGGTTCTGCGACCTGCCCGTCAAGAGCCATGAGCGCGCGTTCTTCGAGCGGGTTCCGCTGCCCGGGGATGCCCGCTCGGAGATCGCGGTCTCTGACCCGTGGGATTACGCGGTGCTGGCGGAGGGCGTGGAGGCGTGGGGCTTCGCGCCATGCCCGCGTATGGCGAGCTGCTCGATCGCGGACAGACCGCACCACTCTGGCTTGAGCGGGAGTACCGACCGGTGGTGGCAACGCTGCGTGAGGCCGACCGTGATCGGCGATCTCATGGATACCGAGGCCTATATGCGCGTCGTGACCGAGCGCTACCGCCTGCTGCGCACGCATGCCTGGAACGACGAGCTCCTCCAGCGCGTCGTCCAGAGCAGTCGCCCCGCCGCAGGCTATAGCGCCGCCCGCTCTAACCCTTGACTGCGCCCGCGGTGAGACCGGCCACGATGCGCTTCTGGAACAGCAGCACCAGCAGGATCAACGGCACCGAGATCACCACCGAAGCCGCCGCAATGCTCCCGTACGGGACCTGATGCTCGGTCGCGCCGGTGAAGAACGAGATCTCGGCCGGCACGGTCCGGGCCGCGGTGGTCGCGGTCAACGTCACGGCGAGCAGGAACTCGTTCCAGGCCGCGATGAACGTCAGGATCGCCGCCGTGGCCAGGCCCGGGGCCGCGAGCGGCACCACGACCTTACGGAACGCCTGGAAGCGCGTGGCCCCATCCACGAGCGCCGCCTCCTCGAGATCCTTGGGGATCTCGCGGAAGAACGACACCAGGATGTAGATGCTGAGTGGGAGCGCGAAGGTCAGGTACGGGATGATCAGACCGAGGTAGGTGTCGAAGATCCCGATATCGGTCCACAGCTTGAACAGCGGCGCCGCGATCGCGATCTGGGGGAAGGTCGAGATCGAGAGCACGATGGCCAGGATGACCCCCCTGCCCCGGAGCTTGAGGCGGGCGAGCGCGTACGCGCAGAACGAGGCGACGACGAGCGCGATCGCGGTGGTGACCAGCGCCACGATGGCGCTGTTGCGCAGCGAGGCGACGAAGTCGGGGTTCTTGAAGACCGCACTGTAGTTGCTCAGCGTCGGGTGGTGCGGGACGATGCTCGAGCCCTGGAGGTCGCTACCCGCCTTCAGCGACATGTTCACCAGCCAGTAGAACGGGAACAGGCAGAACAGCACGATCGCCACGACGGCGATCCACATGTACCACGGCGTGCGGTCCTTTTTCGGCTTCCTCGCCGCACTGGCCCGAGCGCGCGGTACGCCTTCGGCGGAGGTAACGGTTGACGCTTCCATATCTCTCCTCCCTTACTCCGCCGTCATCCCGCGAATGTTCCCGCCCACGAAACGGATGTAGCCAAACGACACCACCATCACGATGATGAAGGTGAGAATCGCCATCGCCGCTCCCGGGCCGTAGAGCCGATTGGTGGCGAAGGTCTGCTGGGCGATCGTCGACAGCGTCGATGTGCCCACCGTGCCCCCGGTGAGGACATACGGCAGGTCGAAGATCCGCAGCGCGTCAAGCGTGCGGAAGATGAGGGCCACGAGCAGCGCCGGCTTGAGCAGCGGCAGGGTGATCCGGGTAAACCGCTGCCAGGCCTGGGCGCCGTCGACCTTGGCCGCTTCGTAGATGTCGTCGGGAATGATCTGCAGTCCGGCCAGCAGCAGCAGTGCCATGAACGGGGCCGTCTTCCAGACGTCGGCCAGGATGATGATGATCAGTGCGTACGGCTCCTGTCCCAGCCACACCGTATGGGTGCCCAGGAGCGTGTTGATGAAGCCGTAGGGCGAGACGAACATCGTGCGCCACATCACGGCGGTGACAACCGTGAGCACCGCCCACGGCACGAGCACGACGGTGCGCAGCAGACCTTGACCGCGGAAGGCGCGGTGCATGGCCAGGGCCATCCCGAGCCCGATGATCGTCTCAAGCGTCACGGAGATGACCGTGAAGATGACGGTGTGGAAGAGCGCCGAGTGCCAGTCGGAACTCTGCAGAGCAGCCGTGTAGTTGTCCACGCCCACCCAGCGCGACAGACCTGCGACCCGCACGCTGTACTGATGCAGCGACAACCAGATCGCGTAGACGATCGGCCACGCCGCCACGATCGCGATGAGGATCATGGAGGGCGAGACCATGAGCACGGCCAGTCGCTTTTCGGAAAGGCCCTTGGAGCGCCGCCGCGTAGGCGCCGGCGCTCCAGCGTCATTCGCCACAGTGGCCATGGCCGTTAGAACGTCGCGAGGGCCTTATTCATCTGCGAGTCAGCCGTCTGGAGAGCTGCCTGCGGGCTGGCCCGACCTGCCAGGGCATCGTTGACGTTCGTGTAGATCGCCTGCGAGATCTGCGGGTACACCGGCGACACCGGCCGCGCCTTGGCCTGCGAGAGCGCCTGGAGGAGCTGCGGCGCGTACGGGACCGCCTTCAGGACGTCCGCGTCGTGGTAGACCGACGGGATGATGGCCGCGAGCGAGAACTTGAGGATCTGCGCCTTCTGCATCGCCGGGGAGGCGAAGAAGTCGGCAAACTTGAGCGCGAGCCCCGGATCCTTCGAGTACACGCTGATGACGCTGTTGTGACCGCCGAGGATGCTCGCCTTGCCTGCGCCGGCGAAGGTCGGCAGCGGGGCCGCCTTGATCTTGCCCTTCAGCGCACCCGTGCTGTCGGCCGCGTATGCGTAGGTCCAGTTGCGCATGTAGCCGTACTTGCCCGTGCTAAACGCCTGGTCGGTCTCCGGCTCCATGTACGTCGTCACGGCCTGCGGGGCCGACCCCCCCTTGATGCCGCTGACCATGAGCTCGAGCGCCTTGACGTTCTGCGGCGAGTTGATCGCCGACTTCTTGCCGTCGGCCGAGAGCACCTGACCGCCCGCCGCGAAAGCGAGCTCGAGGAAGTTACACGTGAGGCCCTCATACGGCGCCCCCTGGTAGACGACCCCGCCGCTCTTCTTCGCATCGGCGTACACCTGCTGCCAGGTCGACGGCACGGCCTCACCCGTCTTGTAGTAGATGAAGGCCGCGTCGCTCGTCTGCGGGACGCCCCAGTACTTGCCGCCGTAGTGAACGGTGTCGAGCGGCGCGGCGATGAACTTCGACGCGTTCGCCGACACGTACGGGGTGAGGTCGTAGAGCCAGTGCTGGCTGGAGAACTCCGCCGTCCAGATCACGTCGGACGAGAACACGTCGCAGGAACTCGACTTCGCCTGCTGGCGCTGGATGAACTGCGCGCGCTGCTGGTCGGCAGAGGCCGGGAACTCCACCAACCCGGCGTGGTAGCCCTGGGCGCCGTACTTGGCGTTGAACTGGGCGACGACGTAGTGGGCGGCGCCCGTGGTGTCCTTCCCGGTGCAGTATGTGATCGTGCCCTTGGGCGGGTTATCCGCGGCACTCGCGGAAAGAGTCTTCGCACCCGACAC
>JALYZY010000039.1 GCA_030948665.1 Actinomycetota bacterium
GCTTGCGCAGCGGTCAACGCGGCGTCGGCGGCTGCGCGCGCAGCCTTCCAGGTACCGGGTCCAATCAGTGTCATGGTGTCGTAGCAGAAGCGGCCGACCCGCCCGTGCAGGGCAGCAGGCGAGCTCATCGGGAGCCCCGCGAGGAGGCCTGGAGTGGGGAACAGATAAGGCACAACGCGGGAGCGCTCGTAAGTCGTCGGGTAGCCCCCTGCCTCCCAGTCCGCCCAGACGTTGGTCAGGAACTCGACCAGAGCCGGATCGTGGACGGCATGGATTGCCTGGTCGTCGTGCGCGGTCGCCGCAGTGAGTTCTGCGCCCGCGGCGATCACGGCATCGAGCAGCACCGTGGCTCGCTCAGGCACCTCCGTGCCCGTCTCCCAGATCCCGATCCATACCTCACCGCCGGGCTCGTGCAGCAGGCAATCGGGATGCCACACCACCGGCATACCCGCCAGATCACCAGGCGAGCGGTTATCGGCCGGCATTGTCATTGGTCATCCGTAATGATCCCCCGTCATGCCACGAGTTGCTGAACTTGGGATCACGATCGGGATGATGCCTAGCGGCCCGACGGCGTCGATCGTCGACGTGCCCGGCGTCGGCGTCGGCCACGCGACGGTCTGGCGCGATGAGCCTCCCCCACCCGAGGGCCGTGGCATCGCGAGGACCGGAGTCACTGTCGTGGACCTGGGCGGAAACCTGTTCCGCAGTCCGGTACGGGCCGGCGGTGCCATCCTGAATGGCGCCGGCGAATGCACCGGGTTCATCGCGGCCGGCGAGTGGGGCCTGGCAGAGAGCCCCGTGTTCCTGACCTCGACGATGCAGGTAGGGCGGGTCTACGACGCGGCCTGTGAGCTCTTGATGATCGAGGATCCGGGGATCGGATCCGAGCAGGTGATCATTCCGATCGTCGCCGAGTGTGACGACAGCTTCCTGAACGATGCACGGTGTATGCAGGTCACCAAGGACGACGTCGCCGCTGCGTTGCGCGCGGCCCGAAAGTCGATCGGCGGCCCCGCGCCGCCCGAGGGAGCGGTCGGATCCGGGACAGGAATGAGTTGCTGTGACTTCAAGGGCGGTATCGGGACCGCGTCTCGCCTGACCTCCTTCGGGCACACCGTTGGGGTTCTGCTGATGTCGAACTTCGGCGACCAGGAACGGCTGACCGTGGACGGCGTGCCCGTGGGGCGCCTGCTGCCGCCCGTCGATCGCGCTCCTGGACCCGCTCGCCCCGCGGGATCGTGCATCGTCATCGCCGTGACTGACGCCCCCCTCGATTCCGCCGCCTGCGTCCGGCTCGCTCGGCGGGCAGGACTCGGGCTCGCGCGAACCGGCTCGACCGCCCACCACGGTAGCGGCGAGATCTTCATGGCGATGGCGACCGGCTTGCGCGGGGCGCGATCCGATCAGCCCGGTTCCGCGGAACCACCGCCGACGCCATCTCAAATCGATGGGCGGCAACTTGACGAGTTCTTTGCCGCAGTCGTGGAAGCGACCGAAGAAGCCGTGCTGAACAGCATGCTGGCCGCCCGGACTGTCACAGGACGCGACGGCAACACCTCCTTTGGCCTCCCCGCCGACCAGGTGCGGGAGCTCCTCGTGGCCGCCGGCCGCTGCTAGCGCCACTCAGCCCGGCTGCCGCTCCGCACCGGCTCTGGCCATCGCGTGGGCCAGATGGCAGGCGACCAGCGTGCCGGGCTGGCCGTTCGCGCTGCCCGGGCCCGCGGCAGGTAGGACTGGGAGGGGCGTGCCGGTGCAGTCCCCGTCCACGCCGGCGGCTGCGGAGGCCCCGGATGCAAGCGCCGGGCAGCGGGGGTGAAACCGGCACCCGGACGGGATCCGGCTCGGGTCTGGCGCCTCACCCGAGAGCACGATCGGATCGAGCGGCGACTCCGGCAGCACCGACATCAGCGCTCTGGTGTACGGGTGCTGGGGATCGGCAAACACTTGCTCGGGCGTTCCCATTTCGACGATCCGCCCCAGATACATGACCGCGAGCCGGTCAGCGATGTTCCACGCCAGCCCGAGGTCGTGCGTCACCACGATCGCGGCGAGCCCGAGCTCCTCGCGAAGCTTCAGGATCAGCGACAGGATCTCGCCGCGGACCGACGCGTCGAGCGAGGCGACCGGCTCGTCGGCGACCAGCACGCTCGGTTCGACGACTAGCGCCCCCGCGATGACCACGCGCTGGCGCTGCCCCCCGGACAGCTCATGTGGGTAGCGCAGGAAGAACCGTTCGGGCGGTCGCAATCCGCTCTGCGACAACGCCTCGGCGACTCGCCGCTCCTCGTTGTCGAGCCCGTGAATACGGACGCCCTCAGCGACGGCCTCATACACGGTGTGCCGCGGGTTCAGGGAGCCGGTGGGGTCCTGGAGCACGAGCTGCACCGCGCGCCGATAGCGGCGCAGGGCGCCGATCCGGTAGGACAGCGGCTTGCCCTGATACTGCACGACGCCGTTCGTGGGGCGCTCGAGCCCCATCATCGTCCGCGCCAGAGTGGTCTTGCCACACCCGGACTCTCCCACCAGCGCGACGATCTCCCCTCGGGCGACGTCCAGGTTCACTCCGTCGACCGCGCGGGCGGAGCGCCCGGACCGGCGTCGCCCCTGGAACACGACGCTGAGCTCGCGCGCAGACAGGATCGGCTCGCTATCGCTCGCCACCGGCTCCGCCGGTATGCGGGGTTCGCCGGTCGCGGTGTTCATGCGATCACCTGCTCGCCCGTCACGGCAGCCTGTTGGGTCGCCAAGCCGCGGCCGTGGTCAGGCAGCACATGGACGCAGGCCGCCGACCGCTTCTCCCCAGCCGGCCAGAGCTCCACCTCCGTGTTCGGGCAATGTGCCTCGGCCACCTTGCAGCGCGGATGAAACGGACAGCCCGAGGGAAGGTCGGCGGGGTCTGGGGGGTCGCCGGGCAGCCCGCGCGGGTGCATGCGCGTGTCCTGATCGCCGATTATCGGAAATGCCCAGGCGAGCGCGTCGGTGTAGGGGTGCTTGGCGTGGTTGAACACCTGGTTCGCCGGCCCTTCCTCGACGATCCGACCTGCGTACATGACAACGACCCGATCGCACACGTCCCCCAGCACTGAGAGGTCGTGGCTGATCATCATCATGCCGACACCGGTCTCCTTGACCAGCCCGTCGATCAGCTTGAGGACTTGCGCCTGGATCATCACGTCAAGGGCAGTGGTGGGCTCGTCCGCGACGATCAAGTAGGGCTTGCATGCGAGCGCCATCGCGATCATCACGCGCTGCTTCTGGCCTCCCGATAGCTCATGCGGGTAATTGTCCCCTCGCGAAGGAGTCAGTCCGACCTGGGTGAGCAGTTCAGCCACCCGCTCTGTCGCGGCGGCTTGCGCGCGCTTCAGCTCGCTGCGCTTGGTGAGGCTTGGGAACATCGCCCTGCTCGCGGGATCGTGCAGCAAGATCGGCTCGGCGAGTTGCCGGCCGATCTTCTGCACCGGGTTGAGCGAGTGCATGGCGCCCTGGAAGATGATCGACGCCCCGGCCCAGCGGACCGCCCGGATCTGTCCGTAGCTCATCGTGAAGATGTTCTGGCCGTTGAACAGAAGCTCGCCCGTCACTTTCGCCGACTTCGGGAGTAGGCGCAGGATCGAGGCGGCGATCGTTGACTTGCCGCAGCCGGACTCGCCGGCCACACCCAGCGTCTCGCCGGGATCGAGGCTCAAGCTCACTCCCCGGACGGCCGGAACCGGACCTTCGGAGGTCTGGTAGGTGATGCTCACGTCGTGCAGCTCGAGCAGGGCCATCAGCGCTCCCGGAGCTTCGGGGAAAGGACACTTTCAATGGCGTGGCCGACCATTGTGAAGGCCAACACCACTAGGACGATCGCGATTCCCGGAGCCAGCAGCCAGGCGATGTTGCCAGCGCTTCCACCGGTCGTCTCGAACACCCGGTTCAGCATCTCGCCCCATGACTGCTGATTCGGATCGCCGAGGCCGAGGAATGACAGCGTGCTCTCGGACAGGATCGCATCTGACACAGTGAGAATCGTGTTCGCCAGCAGCAGCGGCATCACGTTCGGAAGCACATGCTTGGTCATCTGGTGCCAGTGCCTGGCGCCGAGCGCGCGGGACCGCTCGAGGTACGGACGGCTCTCCACGGCCAATGCCTGAGCCCGGACGATCCGGGCGGTGGCTGGCCACGAGGTGACACCGATCACGAAGATGATGACGGTGATCGACGGTCCCAGCGCGATCGCGAGCGCGATGGCCAGCGGGAGGAACGGAATCACCAAGAACCAGTCGGTGACTCGCATCAGCACGTTGTCGATCACCTTGCCGAACCGTCCGACCCCCACGAAGTGCCCAGCCGTGATGCCAACGAGGGCGCCGAGCGCCACCGACAGGAACGTCGCGGTAATCCCGACGAGGAGCGAGATCCGCGCGCCGTGGATCAGCAGCGTGAGCACCGAGCGTCCATCAGCGTCGGTCCCGAGCGCATAGCTCGCGCTTGGGCCGGCGTCAAGTGGGCCATTGGCCAGCGTGACGTTTAGCCCCTTCGAGCTCGCCAGCAATGGCGCCGCGAGCGCCATGAACACCAGCACGGCGAGGATCCCCAGGCCGATCATCCCAGTGCGGTCGTGCCGGAACAGCCTCCAGGACCGGGCCAGCGACGCTTTGCGCCGTGTCCAGGCGAGCTGCCGGGCGGAGCGAATGGGCGCGTCCATGGCGGGCGCTTGTGTGCTCATGCGTGCCGCACCCTCGGGTCGAACACGGTCAGCAGCATGTCGCCGATCAGGTTCGCGAAGATCACCGCGGCGGAGAACAGGAGGAACAGCGCCTCGAGCGTGGGGTAGTCGGGGGCGTTCAGCGCCTGATAGGTGAGCTGACCGAGGCCAGGCCAGGAGAACACAGTCTCGGTCGTGATCGCACCGCCGATCACGAATCCGAGGTTCAGCATCACTAAGGTGATCGACGGAAGCAGCGCGTTCGGCACGGCGTGCCGCCGCCGGACCATCCGGTCGCGCATGCCCTTCGCCCGCGCGGTGAGGAGATAGTCAGAGCCGAGCTCGTCGACGATCGAGGAGCGCATGATCAGTGAGTACTCGGCTAGGTATACGAGCGTCAGCACGAGGCACGGCAAGGTCAAGTGCCAGATCAGGTCGGCGAACGACGCCAGCCCGCCGCCGGATCCGACCGGGTTGTGCATCCCGGCGTCCGGGAAGATCACGATCTTCGCGGAGAACAGCAGCAGCAGCACCATCCCGAGCCAGAAGTCCGGCATTGCGTACAGCGTGTTGGCGATCCCGGTTGATGTCTTATCGAACCTGCCACCCCGGCGCCAGCCGGCGCGTATGCCAATCCACAGCCCGATGATCGTCGAGAGCACCGTGGACGTGCCGACTAGGAGGACCGTCGGCCAGATCCGCTGACCGATGATCTGCGTCACCGGCTGGAGCGTGATGAACGACCGGCCGAAGTGCCCTTGTGCGGTCTGCGTCAGGTAGGTCCAGAACTGATGCAGCAGCGGTTGGCCTATTCCGAAGGTCTTGTTGAGCTGCGCGATCTGAGCGCCGGACTGGGTCGTAGACCCGTGGACCAGGTTCCTGGCCGGGTTCGCGGGAATGATCCTGAACAGGAAGAAGTTGAAGACCACGACGAAGAACAGCGTGATCAGCGCGCTCAGCAGCTTGAAGCCGAGGGTGCGCGCAAGCCCGCCACTGCGGCGGCCGCTCGCGGCGTCCTCGCTCCGGAGCTCCTGCGCCGCCCCGACGGCGCCTTCGAGGATCACTCCCGGCATCGCACCCCCTTACTCGCGCCCATCCGCGTTGGCAGCGTCATGGCGCTCGACCAGTAGCCAGATCGCGACGCCGCCGACGGCTAGAAGACCGAGGATCAGAACGATCGCGCTTCCGCTCAGAGGCGACCCGGTGATGCCGGCCGCGAGCAGCTGCGCCTTAGTCGCGCTGATGGTGTGCTGGCAGCCGATGTTGTGATCGGTCAACGACGAACTCGTGCCGATCGGCCGGATGCACCTGTAGCTCCACCACGCGGTTGGTTGGAACAGCAGCAGGCCGGTGGGCACGGCTCCCGGCGACAGACTGCTCGGCTGCGGCGCGAAGCCGGTGAACAGGTCACTCCGATAGGCCTGAACGTCGTCGTAAAAGTAGAGGACCCTGTACGGCGCGTCGATGTAGATCTGCTTCTGCATGGCCTGGACGACCCGAATCCTCGCCGCACCGCTGAGCGTCTGCTCCTGGTTGAACAGCTGGTCGTAGCGCTGATTGCAGTAGTAGCTGTCGGACCAGCCGGCGGTGAGGTTGCCGGGCTTGCCGTACGAGCGCTGCGCGCAGGTCATCGTCGAGAGCTGGAAGTTCGGGCTGGGCTCGACTCCCCAGCCCCACACGAACAGGTCGTAGTTGCCGTTGGTGATGGCGTTGGTGAGCTGGCTGTCAGCCACCAGGCTTTCGGTGACCTTGATGCCGACGTTCTCGAGCCAGGCCTTGATGTACGGTCCGTCCTGTTCGTTGCTCGCCGACTGGGATCTGATGAACAGCCGCAGGCTGAGCTGTTTTCCGTTCTTGACCCGGATCCCGCCAGCCCCCACCTTCCATCCGTCGGCGTTCAGGATCTGCTCCGCCTTTGCCGGGTCGTAGTGGTAAGCGATCGACGTCGGCGGTCGGAAGTAGAACTTCGGGTACATCGGCGGGATCATCGACGTCCCAGGCAGGGCGTAGCCGAGGAACACCTTCTTGATCAGCACCGCTGGATCGACCGCCCAGCTGATCGCTTGGCGGACCTTCACGTCCCTCAGTGCCGGATTGCCGTCGCCGATCGGCTTGTTCTCGACCGTTGCGGCGCCCGCGTTGAAAGCGAGCTCGTCGAAGTTGTCCGGTTCGCCGGGGACGAGTGTGATCCCCGGCTTTTTCTTGAGCGAGACCCACAGCTGGTTGGTCAGGTTCTCTGCGAAGTCAATCGTCCCGTTCTGAAGCGCGAATGCCTCCGCGCTCGGGTTGGCGAACGGCTCGAACACCACTTGCTTGACCCCCGGCTTCCCGCCCCAGTAGTACGGGTTCGCCTTTAGCGTGATCGACTGGTTGGGCACGAAGCTCGAGACGACGAAGGGCCCGGTCCCGACCGTGGTGGTCGGGTTGTACGAGGACACCTTGCTCTCGGGGATGTGCGACCAGACGTGCTTGGGCAAAACCGCGATTGCGAGCTGCGCCATCTGCGGCGTCGGCTGCGTCACCTTCATCCGCACCGTGTAGGGGTCGATCTCCTTGATGCTCTTGGGATCGATGTTCGTGACGTAGTTCGCGCTGTTGTTGTATTCGGTCGAGCCGGGGACGGTATCCCGCTGGTAGGAGTAGACGACGTCGGCGGCAGTGAACGGCACTCCGTCCGACCAGCGAACGCCGTGCCTGAGGTGGTAGGTCCACGTCAGCTGGTCTTTCGAGACCGACCACGAGGTCGCGAGCCGGGGCGTCCCGCTGTAGTCGGGCGTCTGGGCGTAGTCGGAGAGGTTGTCCCAGATCATGCCGTAGGCCTCGTAGTCCACGTTGGTCAGCCCGATGTACGGGTTGAGCGAGTCGACGGCGACGTTGTTGCCGACGACGAACGTCCAGGACTTCACCTTGCTGGCGGACGCCCCCAGCGCTGGAGCCGCAGCGACCGACGGGAGAGCGACGAGCGCCCCGACGGCGAACAGGACCGCAGCCAGCCGAGCTCGCGAGCGCTTGCGTCGCCGGCGGGCAGATCGGAGCACAGCTCTACCTCCGAGCGCTCGGCCGCTCATATGGGCTGCCAACCGGGATCGGCGCTTACAGCTTTCAGCGGACTCACGGACACTTTCAGCGGACTAACGGACAGTCTCACGCGGGGAACGGTGTATATCAAGTCAGCCTAACGGACGTTCAGTAAGCGGGCAAGGCATCGTCGGCAAAGACCGGCGAGTGCAGCGGCGTCACAGGTGCGTCGCACCGCAGCACAGCGGCCGTGCACGGTCACATGGCCCCGAAGCGCACAGCCTGGCCGCGCGCGCAACGAGCGCCGCCTGCGCCGATTCGATGACTCCACCTCCGGTCCCACCTCTCTCCTAGGTGCTCTCCCCCTGGGAACATCTATCAGATGCAGCCAAGCAGCGGTGCCGGTCACGGCACCAGGCAGGCCAGGCAGGCAGCCTCGCTAACGGACGTTCAGTAAGCTCGCGGGCCACGATGCCCGACGCCACGACCTCAGCGCCAATAGCTGCCCGCCGGCACTCCGTCCGCGAGCTCCATGGCGAGACGCTCGCCGACGACTACGCCTGGATGCGCGATCGCGACGATCCAGCGCTGTTGGAATACCTCACCGCTGAGCGCGCCTACTACGACGCAGAGAGCCAGCGCTTAGAGGGACTCATGGTGACGCTCGCCGACGAAGCAAGCCGCCGGACTCCGACCGGGGACGAATACTCGGTTACGTGGGAGCAGAGTGCCTACGCCTATCGCACAAGGACCCCAGCCGACAGTGACTTCGTCCAGCTTCTGAGGTCTCCCGTTGACGAGACCCCCGAGCAGGTTGTGCTCGACGACAACGCGGTGTGTGCGCGCACCGGGTTCGCCGACGTCGGGGTACGCGACCCCAGCCCGGATGGCACGCTGCTCGCATGGTCGCTCGACACCAGCGGAGCGGAAATCTACGAGCTTCGGATCAGGGATCTGAGCACCGGCGAGGACCTGCCGGAGGTGATCGAGCGGGCATCCGGGATGGCGCACACGACCACCGGGATCTATCCGAACGTGGTGTGGAGCGCCGACTCCCGCCACCTGTTCTACCTAGCGCCCGACGAACTGATGCGCCCGTTCCAGGTATGGCGCCACGAGCTCGGCACGCCGGCGAGCGGCGATCAGCTCGTCTTCGAGGAGCCGGACCAGAGAATCGAGCTACTGCTGCACCCGTCCCGAAGCGGCGAGGTCGCCATCATCACCGGTCGCTCCCAGGACACCACAGAGATCCTGCTGATCGCGCTGAGCGATCCGACGGCGGCTCCCGTGCTTGTCGAGCCGCGGCGGAGCGCCACCGAGTATTGGATCGACCACGCCCGAGAAGACGTCGCCGGCAAGGGGACGCTGTACGTGGTTACGGACTCTGGCGCCCCCGAGTTCACACTGATGCGGGCGCCTTTGGCCGACCCCGGACGCCACAGCTGGAGGCCGGTCGAGTCCGCGGCGATCGCCCCAGCGCGGTCGGATACGCGGCTTTTGCGCTGCGACGTCTTCGAGAACCATCTGCTGCTCACCCTGCGCCGGGACGGCGCGCCCCTACTCGCCATCACCGATCACGACGGGGGGAACGTGCGGGAGATCGGACCCGGCGTGGACGCTGGCTCGATCAGGGTCGAGCACAGCGAAAGCTATGACTCCGGGGCAGTGATCATCGTCGAGGAGTCGCTGATCGAGCCGCCCGCGTACTACCAGCTCGACCTTGCCACCGGCGAGCGGTACCTGCTCAAGCGGATGGAAGTCCCCGGATACGACCGATCCGAGTACTTGACCTCCCGCCTGACTGCCCCCGCGGCCGATGGCGCACAGATTCCGGTCACGCTCGCCTACCGGGAGGGCACGCCGCTCGACGGCACTGCCCCGTGCCTCCTCTACGGGTATGGCGCGTACGAGGACTGCATCGATCCCGAGTTCGACCGCAGCCTGCCGTCCCTGCTCGACCGCGGGATCGTCTATGCGCTGGCCCACGTGCGTGGCGGCGGCGAGCGCGGCCGTCATTGGTGGCAGCAGGGCCGGCTGCGATGCAAGAGGACGACGTTCACCGACTTCATCGCTGTCGCCGACTGGCTAGCCGGTCGCGATCGGACCCCGCTGGTGGACGGCAGCCGGATAGTGTCGCGCGGTGCATCCGCCGGCGGACTGCTCCAAGGCGCTGTCTACTCGATGCGACCGGACCGGTGGCGCGCGGTAGTCGCGGCGGTCCCGTTCGTCGACTGCATCAACACCATGCTTGATGCATCGATCCCGCTGACCGTGCAGGAGTGGGATGAGTGGGGCGATCCCCGAGACGCCGGGGACTACGCATGCATGCGCACCTATTCACCCTATGACAACCCGCCGGCGGATCCCCGGCCCGCCCTGTTGGCGACCGGGGCTCTGCACGATCCGCGCGTGAGCATCCATGAGCCCGCCAAATGGGTGGCCAGGCTCCGGGCGACTGACACGACGGGAGCCTCACCCATTCTGTTCCGGGCAGAGCTTGGGGTTGGGGCACACACGGGGCCCACGGGCCGCAGTGCCATCTATCGCCACGAGGCTGAGATCCAAGCCTTCATCCTCGATGCCGTGGGCATCGCGAGCTAGATACGAAAGGATCCGCTAAGCCGCCATGCCCGCATCGATCGTCGCATCCGCCCGCCGCCTGTTGACGCTCGGGCTCGCGGGTGGGCTCCTGGCGGCCCCGGCCGTGCTATCTGGCGCGCCGGCGCTCGCGCTCGCTCGGCCGACTCCGGTTCTCACGTCCGTAGGCCACGCGTCGACGGCGGCCTCGCCTCACTTCGCTGCTGCAATCGCCTCAACCCACCGCGCCCTTGCGCTTACGCCTGACCGCACGCGTCGCCATCGGGGCCCGATCCGGGTTGGAACCGTCCTGGTCCACCCATGCAGTGGCTTTCCAGGGGCCTGGTGCACCACGATCGCCGTGCCCTATGACTATTCCGACGCCGCGGCGGGCTCGATCCGACTCGGCTTCCTGTGGTATCCGGCCACCAGCGGCCACCCGACCGGAGGCACGATCCTGGCCGTTCAGGGCGGTCCTGGGTATCCCACCTCGGGCTACGCGAGCCAATACCAGGGTGTGTTCGGGCCGGCCATTCTGGCCACGAGGAATCTGCTGCTGGTCGATCTCCGCGGAACCGGGATGTCGTCCCCGTTCACCTGCGCGCCGCTGCAAAACTGGACGCTCAACGACAGCATTGCCGCCTACACCTCCGTCACCGGCAAATGCGGTCAACAGCTCAATCACACCCGCCACCTGATCGGCAGGCGGGGCTACGTGCAGGCCAGCGATCTGTACACGACCGCTAATGCCGCACGCGATGTGGCCCTCCTGCTGCACAAGCTCCGGACCGGACGCGTGGATTTCTACGGTGACTCCTATGGGACTTTCTTCGGGCAGACGCTGACTGCCCGATTTCACCGGCTGCTGCGGTCGGTGACGCTCGATTCCGCCTACCCGGTTGCCGAGAGAAACCCCTGGTTCCCGCTGGCGATCCGGTGGGCGCAGTCAGCCTTCGACGTGTCATGCCAGCGCAGCGTCGCCTGCCAGACCGCGGCGCCCGGTTCGTCCTGGGGCAGGATTGGTGGCGCCGCCGCGTACCTCCGGGCACACCCTGTAACCGGCCGTACCAGGACGCCCACTGGTGAGCTGATCCACGACTCGGTCGGGGTTGACCAGCTGATCCAGCTCGTCAACCTGGCTGGGGCGGATTCAGGCGTGTACCGCGAGCTCGACCCCGCGCTCCGCGCGCTCCTCGACAACCGTGACGCCGCGCCGCTGCTACGGCTTACAGCGCAGGAGATATCCCAGACATCGACCTCGGGACCAGTGAATCAATTCAACACCGGGCTGTATGAGGCGACGAGCTGCCTCGACTATCCGCAGCCGTTCAACTACCGCTCGCCGTTTGCTGTGCGCCGGCGCCAGTACCAGCGGGCCATCGCGCGGCTGCGGTCAAACATGTTTGTCCCGTTCACGGTCCACGAATGGGTGAGCGAGCCGGCGGAGGAGTTCGATGCGTGCCTGAAATGGCCGAGGCGCCAACGCCGCGACCCGCCGATCACGACGTCCGCGCCGTATGCGCCGCGCTCCCTGCCGGTGCTGGTGCTCTCGGGCGACCTGGACTCCCTCACCACCCCCACCGAAGGCAGCTGGACAGCCCGCGAGATGGGGCCGTCGGCCCGCTGGATCCTGCTCCAGAACGACACCCATGTCAATGCAATGGGTGACACATTCGGCTGCGCATCGGGCTTGGTGCGTCAGTTCGTCGTTCACCCCGCGGCGCTCGGTCACCTCGACGCCACGTGCGCGAACCACACGCCGGAGGTGCGCGTCGTCGGGTCCTACCCCGAAGCGCTGTCCGCGGTGACGCCGCCCACGGCGCAGGCCGGCAACGGCGCAAGCACTACCGGCCTTCAGCTGGCGGCTGTCGCCGCGGCCGCCACCGGCGACGCCGTGTGGCACTGGTACTACGGCGATGGCGTACACGGCCGGGGACTTCGTGGAGGCACCTGCAAGTTTGCCGGCCCAGCTACCGCCACGAGAATCACCTTCCGCGGCTACCGCTGGACCAAGGACACGGCGGTCAGCGGTCGCGCGCTGTGGAAGCAGCAGGCGGGACTGATCAGCGCCACACTGACCGTTACCAGCCCCAGCGGTAGCGCGACAGTGCAGCTGAGCTACCACGACTACGTGCCTCATCCAATGACAATGATCTCCGGGAGCTACGGCGGCTTGCCGATCGAGGCCGCGATGCCGGCGCCGTGACGTCGCGCTCACGGAGCTGGATTGTGGGAGTCCCGAGGCGCAGTCCCTGTGGGCACCAGCGCGAATGTTCCATTGAGCTTCTACGCCACATTTCAACTAGCGTGCCCGTCCGACGTGCTTTCTGAGCAGCGCTCGGGCGGCTATCGCGCCGGGCGCCCCGTGCACCCCGCCGCCGGGATGCGCTGAGGCAGAGGCCAGGTAGAGGCCTCGGATCGGAGTCTCGGGGCGCCCGAGACCCGGGACGGGGCGAAAGACCAGCTGCTGGTGAAACTTCGCTGTTCCGCCGTTGATGGCGCCACCAACGAGGTTGCGGTCGAGCCGCTCGAGCTCGCGTGGACCGAACACGTTGCGAGCGAGGATCAGTCTCTTGAAACCTGGGGCCAGGCGCTCGACCTCGTCCTCCATCCGGCCCACGAATATCGCGAGCTCCTGCTCATCCCAGACGCCCCGCAGCTCTCCGGCGGAGTCCGATCGGCTGCGCTGGGGCACGTGGGCATAGGCCCATGCCGCCTCGGCACCCTCGGGCGCGCGGGAGGGATCGGCCATGCTGTACTGGCCGAAGATCAGGAATGGCCGGGCCGGGATCTGCTGGCGCTCGAGGCCATTGGTCGTCTCGCTGAGTAGCTCGAGGCTCTCTGCGACATGAACCGTGCCGGCGCGGCGTGCCTGTGCAGAGGTCCATGGCACGGGCCGCTCGAGCGCCCAGTCGATCTTGATTGTCGAATTGTCGTACTGGAACCGGCGAAGGCTTCGCAGGATGCGGCTCGGGGCGTCCGCCGGATCGAGCAAGTCCTCGTAAAGCTGTGGCGCTCCCACGTCTGCAAGCACGGCCACGCGGGCGCGAAGCACCTCGCCATCGTCCAGCCTGACGCCTGTTGCCCGACCGTCGTCGACCAGGATCCGCTGCACCCGGCGGTCGCAGTGGACAGCTCCGCCGCGAGCTTGCAGCCGCCGGACGAGCGCGTCGGTCAGCCGTCCGGCGCCGCCCTCCGGAACGGGGTATCCCAGGTGCTGCCCGATTCCGCACAGGACGAGCCCGTAGAACGCGCTGCCCGGCATCTCCGGGGTGAGGTCGGCGTGTAAGGCGTTTCCGCCCAAGAGCAGCGCTCCCCCAGAGCCCGTGAAGTTCTCCTGGGCGAACCGTCGCAGCGATAGCAAGCCGATCCGCGCCAGCTGCGCAGAGCCCCTGACCCGAAGCTCTGCGGCCAGCTTGATTCCCGGCAGGACCGGAGGAAATGGCGTCGTCAGCGCCTCCATGAACGGCTCTTCGAGTCGCGACCAGAAGCGATACAGCCGCTTCCAGGTCTCGCCGTCGCCGGCCCCGAACTCATCGAGCGAGGCAGCGGTCTCCTCGAGATCGCGCGACAGAACCGCCGTCGGTCCCTCTACGGTGGGGTGCGCCACGACGAGCGGGGCGTGACGCCAACGCAAACCCCAGCGTTCCAGTTCGAGCTGGCGGATCACCGGCGAGGCCACCGCGAACGGATAGAACGCGCTGAACATGTCATTCACGTAGCCCGGAAGGGTCAGCTGGCCCGAGCGCACAGCGCCACCTGGCTCGGGCTGCTCCTCGCACACGACGACATCGAGTCCCGCATCAGCGAGGAGGTTGGCCGCCACGAGCCCGTTCGGACCCGCGCCGATTACGGCGACATCGATCACTGCACTTCTCGGGCTTGCGCAAACGCCTCGGGGGGGACGCGTCGCGTCTGCACGTGGACCCCATCGAGCAGCCGGCCTCCCGCAAGCCTCCGCACACGCTCGACCACCGAGCTCCACATGTAGAGCTGCACCTCCTTGGCCATGCGGAGGCGATCGTGTCCGAGCGCTGATAGGCGATCGCCGCCGCGCGCCCACGATTCAACCGCGAACCGAAGCTCGGTGCCACGCCGTCCAGGCATCCCGAGAGGCCAACTGGCCCCAGTGAGCACGCGGCGGCTGAGCGGGACCTCGGCGGCCATCAGGTTGTGGTACCCAATCTCCGTGTCGCCGCACCCATCGAAGGGTTGCAATCGGTCGTGCTCGGCCGGCGACTAGAGCGGCTCCGCGGTTGGCAGCTTCATGTGGCGTCCCTGGGGTCGGTGTGGCTCTGCCTGGCGCTGTGGATCCGCGCCAAGAGCGTCGAGTGAGGTTGGCGCCGACGAGGGCGCTTGGTCGAAGGTGGCTTGGCTGAGGTTGGCGGCCGCGAGGTCGACGCCGGCCAGGTTGGCGCCGGTGAGGTTGACGCCGGAGCAGTCGGTCCAGGGCTGCAGGATGCAGCCATTGATAACCGGGGCGGTCGTGTCGTCGATCAGCGGATCGCTGGTGCCAGCTGCTCCTGCGAGGCATCGACCACGTGGGCGGAAGCGGCGATCGGACATCGTCTGGCCTTAGCATCGTCGAAACGGCACGCCCGCATTCCAATGTCGGCGTGCCAGCAGGTCCGAATCCGCTCGACTACGTCTTGCCCGTGGCGATGTAGGCGAGCACGTAGTAGCCGAAAGCGGCCAGTCCGATCCCGATCGGGATCGTCGCCCGCAGGATCCAGGCCGCCCAGCGGTCACGCGCGTCAACGGCGCTAGCTGCCTCTTCGGCGCTGACGCTGTTGTACCGGGCCACGAAAGTCGGAACCAACCGGTGGTAGAAGCGCAGCCGTCTGCCGCTGGCGCGCAGGCGCTCGGCGAAGAACAGCTGGACGTCGTCGTAGAGCCCGCGGCCGACGCGACGAGCGAACACAAACGAGGCGAACAGGCCGACGACCTTCTGCGGCAGGTTCGCGGTCCACAGGCTCTGGATCACGCGGTCCGCTGACACCTGGTGCAGATGTATGTGGTGAGTGATGATCAGTGCACGGACGGCGTCTCCGATCACAAACCCGGGAATCGCATACACCAGGACCAGCACCGGCAATGCCAACATCTGCCAAGCCGACGTTGGGCGGTTGTCCTTAAGGTTCGGGATATGCAGCGCGATCTCGAAGTCGTCGACGCGCGTGCGGGGCTTGGGCTTGACCTTGAAGTGATTCCAGATGATTGCCTGACCCAATACTCCGCCGAGTAGCCCCTCGCCCACATTCCGAATCAGGTGGCGTAGGTCCGCCCAATGCATCTTCGAGAGCGGCGCAAGATGGACGTGCACACCCCAGAAGTGCAGCTGGCCGGTGAGCAGGTGATCCCAGTCGTATTTGACGCCCGGGATCGTCTGGAAGGCGAGGTAGTAGAGCGCTACGACGATCAGCGTGCCGAGGTGTACGAGGGCTAGTCCGTCGACTATCAGCAGCAGCTTGTTCTTGAGCCACCGCAGTGGGTGGCGGAATAGCGTCGCATCCAGAGGCGGCGGAGGCTTCTCGCGCCGCCGACGCTGCCAGAAGCGACGCTTCGGTTCGGTGACGGTGGTGCTCATCCACGCAGCGTACGAGATGGCGTTCCGCGGTCCGGGGACTCGCCCCCGGTTTCCGAAGCCGCCCTCGGCCAGACCGTCGACGGCCCGGCACGTCAGTGCTATTGCGCCGCGGTAGGCGTCTCCTGGCCAGGACGGCGGGCGCCCACTGCACCGGCGTGCGCGCGAGTCGACGGTTCGGATCTCGACTCGCGGAGACTCCCGATCGTCGTGATCGCGAGGATCACCACGATCACGATCAGCGCCAGCAGCCGTCACCCGGGCTACCCGAAAGCGACGGATTCGGCGGCGGCCGACCTACGTCAGCTCGCTGGTAGGACGTGCCAGGTTCCGCCAGGCCCCTTGACTCCCTGACCTCTGGTGAAGCCGATCTTCGCGTCACCCGAGTAGAAGTACAGCGGGTGTCGATTGAGCATCACCTGGAACAGGTTCGCCTTCACGCGGCGCAGGATCGACAGCTTCCCGGGCACGCCCGGACCGGTGGGAGGCCTGGCACTGGCGGACCTGACCTCGACGGGCGGCCACGTCTTCAGGCACTGCTTCGTAACGCACTGAAGGTGCGCCAAGCTCTCGCCGCTGAGCTCGTAAACGGTGTCACCGCGACGGTCGACGACGATCTGCATGGACTTGCCGGCGACCGTGCGTTTGGTCACGTGCAACGAGCTCAGAATCCCAGCGGTCGCGGACCCGGCCACGAGTGCAAACACACCGGCCGCGACGATCCCGATCGTGACCCTCCGGCTGTGGCGAAGCTGCTTGTGAGACGGCACGGCTAACCACCCTTCCTCGTGATTTGGGTCCCAAGTGCATCTGGAATCCAACCACGATCACGGGTCAAGGCGCAGTGGGGTGGGTCGATGGCCGGGGATGTCTGCCGTCGTCCCCTGCCACTGTCTCACAGCGTCAGGTGCTTCTTCCGCGTTGAGCGCAAGGAGCGTACTTTCAGGCTGGGGCCGACTCGGAGGGAACTCAGCTCACGCTGGCTACGAGCCATTGCGCCGCGCCGTGGCGAGGAGCTCCGCTCCCTCGTTGATGTTCTGCACAGCCTCGGCAAGGCGATGTCCGGCGGCTCCTGACAGCGACGACGGTACGGCGGATGTTCGCGCCGACGCGCGCGTCGGCAGATCCCGAGGCGCAGATGATGAGCCGCTGACGTCGGCCGGTACGAGCACGACGGTCGTGTCAAGCGTCAAGATCCGGATGCCCAGGACGCGGGCCACGATCGAGGCCTCGACAAGGACTCCTTCAGACAGGCGTCTCCGGCGATCAGGAACCGCGCTCAGCGCGACCAGAGCTCTGGTCCTGACGACCCGGGGGTCTCCGGGAGCTAAACGCCTCGAGTCGCTGCGATGCCTTCGCCACCCCGTCGACGATCTGTGCATAGCGTTCACGCCCGGCCTTGGCTCCGATGACGTAGCCGGCTGCGAAGAGCGCCACCTTCGTGAGCTTCACGAATCGTCCCTCGCCCCCTCGTTGCGTCGTCGGAGCGAGGAGATGCCGGCGCTCCCTGCGGTGAGCCCAGCGAGCGTCCCGGCTATCAGTCCGGCCTTGCGAGCGTTGCCCGAGGCGACGCTCGGCAGGCGGGATTTGACGCTCGGCAGGCTGGATTTGATCCCGCTCGGCACATCGAGCGAGTCGCTGACCTTGTCGAGGAACCGCTGCAGTCGGCTCTTCCTGCTGGGGATTGGGATTCTCATTACGCGTTGGCCTCCGATCACCGAGGTGTCCGAGACGCCTTCGCTATCGCGTCGACGAGCTCGCTCTTGGTCATAGTCGTTCGGTTCTCGATACCGATGCTGGCCGCAAGCTGAATCAGCTCCGGCTTGTTCTGGGACTCCAGGCCGCCATTGATGGAGTCCCGCTCGAGCTCACGCGCGGCGCGCTTCGCCGTCATCCGTGACTTCTCGCGGAGCTGCTCGGTCTCGTTGACGCGCGCCTGGGCGTTGTTCGCCTGCTGCTCGGCTTCGCTGGCGAGCGCCTGCGCTCGCCGGCTCGCCTCTTCAGCGGCGGCGCGGGCGGCTTCGGCAGCCTCGTCCGCCAGGCGTCTGGCCTCCGCGAGCTTCTCGGTCGCGTCCTCGACGAGCTCCTCGGCTCGCTGCCGGCAGGCGTCGGCTTCACGCTGAGCTTCCTGGATCTCGTCGTCGACTTCCGCCTTGACCTCTTGCTGGTGCTCTTCAGCATCAGCCTCAGCGGCTCGGCGTTCGCGCTCGACGGCCGACTCGGCGGCCTTCTGCGCCTCAGCGATCCGCTGCTTGACCTGCCGGCTGGTCTCGCGTTCCATCTCCCGCAGACGCGCGCGTCCATGCTCACTAACCTGTCGAGCATGCTCGGAGCGCTGCTTGGACTCCTGGGCGGCGTCCACGGCCAGGTCCTCGGCCTCCCGAGCGCGCTCGCCGGCCTCCTGCGCGCGCCGCATCCGGATATCGACCGAGTCCCCGCCGATGGGAGCGGCGTCGAGCACGGCGGCTCTCACCTTCCGTCCCCGGTCACGAGCGCCCGCCGTGGCTGACTCGGCCGCAGTCCCGACCGCCTCCGCGGGCTTGAGCACTCGCGACATCAGCCAAGCCGCGTTAGACGGTAAATCTCGCAGACCTGTCCGGGCTTGCTCCGACAACGACATCAATAGACCCTCCCTCAAAGTAGAGGACAGCAACGACCCTGAATGAGACAATACCATCTCGTCAAGCGATCGTCTAGACTAGTTCAGAGACGATGATGTCCGGACTGGCTCCCAGACACGCGTTGCAGCAACGTGTGGTCGCGGCGATCCTTGACGGAGCCGCGCAGATATTCGCGCTCCAAGGAGAGCACGCGAGCATGAACGACGTCGCTGAAGCGGCCGGAGTCGCCCGGGCCACGGTCTACCGCTACTTCCCAAGCCGGGAGGCCCTGCTCGACGAGCTTGCGCAGGCCGCGGTGAGTGACGTCGATGCGCGACTGGCGTCGGCAAGGATCGACGAGGTGTCGCCAGAGGAGGGCATCGCTCGGGCGGTGCGCGCCCTCGTCGACGTAGGCGACTCCTTCCTGCTCGTAGCGCGCGAGCGGTGGCGATCCGAACCCGAACGGTTCGAGCGCCAGTTCACCCAGCCTGTGCGCCAGCTATTCGAGCGGGCCCAAGCCAGTGGAGACATCCGCGACGACATCGCCAGCGCTCGTCTCACCGAGTCGCTGATCGGGCTGATCCTCGGCGTGCTGACATCCACCCCGGCGCTCGGCAAGGAGGACATGATCGCCGAAGTCACCAGCCTTTTCCTCGACGGAGCCCGCGCTCGCGGTCCACGACGTCGATGAACGACCGTGAGCACGCCATTGCCGTGCACACCCAATCCGCGGCCAAGATTAGACGAGAGGAGGGGCAGATGGACCAGGAGGCCGACCGACCGGGTGCCGACGGCGAACCGGATCAGCGGACAGCCGACCATTCGGCTGGGGAGAGGGAACCGGATCAGCGGGCAGACAACCGCTCGGTTCGGGGGGAAGGTCCGGATCAGCAGGCGCACGACCGCTCGGTTCGGGAGGAAGGTCCGGATCAGCAGGCGCACGACCGCTCGGCTCAAGAGGAAGGTCCGAATCAGCAGGCCGACGGCCATTCGGCTGGGGTGGAGGAACCGGATGAACGGATAGACGACGGACCGCAGCAGCCCTCTGATGAGCCCGACCCACTGCTGCAAGAGCTGGTGGCGTACCTGCGCGAGAACCGCACCGAGCTCCGGGAGGAGTGGGCTCGGCGCATCAGCGAGGCTGAGCTCTTGGGCGTGATGTCAGACGAGGAGATCTTCTCCGAGGCGACCGAGGTCTACGACAACTACGTCGATGCCCTGGAGACGGGCAGCATCGAAAATCTGCAGAGGTACGCCCGCGAGCTCTCGGAGAGAATCATTCCCCGCGGCGTCGAAACGCACGAGGTGCTCGGGATCGTGCTCCTGCTCCGAGACGTGCTGGCGCGGTCGCTGTTCGCCAAGTACCAGAAGGATCTGGATCTGCTGAATCGCATCCTCGACTCATACGAGCCCGCGGCAAACCGGATCGCTGTGACCGTCGGGGTGAGTTTCGTCGACGAGCGAGAACGGGTCATCCACGAGCAGCAGCAAGCGATGCGGGAGCTGTCTACGCCGGTCCTCCAGCTTCGTGAGCACCTGCTCATCCTGCCGATCATCGGCGTTCTCGACTCTGCACGTGCACGCCAGCTCACCGAGCAGCTGCTGGGGGCGATCCAGGAGAAGCGCGCCAAGGTGGTGGTCATCGACATCACGGGGGTGGCGACAATCGATCGCGCCGTGGCCAATCACCTTGTCCAGACCGTCGAGGCATCGCGGCTCATGGGTGCCAGCACGATCCTCACTGGCCTCTCGTCGGAGATCGCTCAGACGCTCGTCGATCTCGGCGTCGATCTCGGCATGATGAGGACGGTCGGCGACCTTCAGGGAGGGCTCGTGGAGGCCGAGCGGTTGGCCAACTATCGGAGCGACGCCAGCGACTCGACCGGCGCCGAGACATAGGCCTGCGCGCCAGTGACGGTAGCGATCCTTCGGCAAGGCAACTACCTCATCGCCTCCATCCAGTCGGATCTCTCCGACAGCGAGGTCGTGGAGCTGCGCCGCGAGCTCGCCGAACTGGTCGGGAGGCATCGCTTGCGCGGAATCGTGATCGACGTGGCCGCTCTTGACGTGATCGATTCCTTCGTCACACGCGCCTTGAGCACGATCGTGCTCACCGCGAAGCTGCGCGGCGCCGAAACCGTGATCGTCGGCATCCATCCCGATGTGGCGATCGCGATAGTGCAGTTCCGCCTGAACCTGGAGGCGCTCCGTGTGGCTCTCGACCTAGACGCGGCGATAGCGCTGCTCGATCGCTTGACTCAGGGGGAAGCAAAGGATGGAGGATGAGGTCCGGCTCGCCATCAGCTCCGACGCCGATCTCGTAGCCGCCCGCGCACAAGGACGCGCCATGGCCCAACGACTCGGCTTTCCGCGACCCCACCCAACCTTGATAGCGACCGCCATCTCGGAGATTGCGCGCAACATCGTCGTGCACGCGGGCCAGGGCGAGATCATCCTCAAGGCGTCCGAGGACACCAACCGCTTCGCTCTCGTGGTGATCGCCATCGACAAAGGGCCGGGCATCCGTGACGTCGAGGCGGCACTGCGCGAGGACTACAGCGGAAGGGGCGGCCTCGGCCTCGGCATGCCCGGGGCGCGTCGACTCATGGACGACTTTGAGGTAGCGTCGAACGCCGACACGGGAACGACCGTGACGATGAGGAAGTGGAGGTTTCGCGACGAGCTCGCCCGCTTACGCGAGGAGCGCCGCCGCCGTGCCTGAGCGGGCGGCGCGGAAACCCGTCGAATGGGGAGTCGCCACCAGGTGCCGGCGCGGCGAAGCGACGAGCGGGGATCTCGCAGTCGTCACCCTGCTACCCGAGGGCGCGCTCGTGGCGGGGATCGACGGCCTAGGGCACGGGCGGGAGGCTGCCCGCGCCGCTAGCATGGCAGCCGAGGTAGTTAGCGAGAGCTCGAGCCAGGATCTCGTGCTGCTGGTCCACCGTTGCCACGCCGCTTTGGGAGGTACACGCGGCGCGGCGATCAGCCTGGCCTTCGTTTCCCCCTCCAAGAGTGAGATGACGTGGCTCGGCGTCGGCAACGTGGAGGGGCGAGTACTGAGCGGTGATCCGGCAGCGACGCAGCCGAAGGGTTCGCTTGCGCTCCAGCGCGGCGTTCCCGGACACGAGCTGCCGACTATGAGAAGCACGACGATCGCCGTTCGGCCAGGTGACGTTCTCGTTCTGGCCACCGACGGAATCGAGTCCGCCTTCGCCGACGCGGCCAACATCTCCGGCTCGACACAGGCGATCAGCGAGCGCATATTGGCCGACCATTGGAAGAGCTCAGACGACGACGCCCTCGTGGTGGCGGTTCGTTTCCTCGGCGTGCGGCCATGAGCGCCGGCGCGGGCAGTTGGGCGACCCCGTTTCGAACTGCCTACGCATCCGCTCTTGGCGACTATCTGCGCGATCCGACGGAGTCCTCGCTTCGAGTCGCTTACGAGCTCGGACGCCAGGCAGTGAGCCAACAGCTGAGCGTGCTCGACCTGGCGGTGATCCATCAAGAGACCGTGCGGTCGGCCCTCGCCGGCGCATCGGACGTGTCCGAGATGCGACAGTTCACAGGCGCGGCGGATGACTTCTTGCTGGAGAGCCTCTCCAGCTTCGAGATGGTCCAGCGCGGATTTAAGGACGCCCGGCAGGCCTTTCGGCTCGAGCGGCGCCAAACCGAGCTGTCCCGTCAGCTGTCGAGCTTTCTAGCCGACGCCTCGCTCGCCCTCGATGCCTCCGGCTCACTCGAGGAGATGCTGCGGCTGGTGGCCGAGCAGGCACGCGAGCTCGTGGGCGCCGAATGCTGCGTGGCCACAGTGTCGGGGGGAGGCCGCCCCCGGGATGCCGAAGCGGCCTCCCACGCGGAGGCTGACGGACGATGGCCGGCATTCATTCAATGGCTCGATTTGTTGGCGATCTACCGGCTGCTCCGCCAAAGTGGAGGCTCGGTCAGGATCGCCTGCCAGCAACTCGCCGAACTTCCTTCATTCCGCGCCGCAGCCAGCGATCGGCCGCTCCAGGGATGGCTCGCCGCGTCGCTGACTGCCCTCGATGGCAGCGAGCTCGGCGCCATCCAGCTCTTCGACAAGCAAGGCGGAGGCTTCACCGAGGATGACGAGGCCGCCCTCGTCCACCT
>JALYZY010000101.1 GCA_030948665.1 Actinomycetota bacterium
TCCGCGACTAGCCGCTTTCAGGATTCAGGCCGCGGGGCCGATTAGAGAAGGACCACGGTCGTGCCGGCACGGCCGGCGATCGCTTCCCAGATTGGCCCACCGAGATCAGTGCAAAGTCCTGAAAGCAACGGACGCATCGTCCACTGTGCCGACTACGGCGGACCGTATGCGGGTTCGTTCATCCCGATGCTCCGGGCGGCGGCGAAGGTGGCGCGCAGCGCCGGCCTACGCACGACCGTCTGCTTTTCGGCGGTAGCGCGCGGTCGCTCGTGGCTGGAGGAATTCGACGATCTGGCCGAGGTCCGGTTCATCAGGCCCGGAGGAACACTCGAGCAAGCGCGCCAGCTGGCAAGCGTGGTCGGGGCCGGCAACGGCGATCCGACCGTCGTGCACACCCATTTCGGCACGTTCGACGTCCCTGCCGCCGTTGTCCGGGTGCGGCGCAGGCATACCGCCGTCGTGTGGCACTCGCACTCGGCCAGGGACTACCCGGTGCGGCTCCGAGGCATGGCCTACGGCGCGGTGCTCGGCAGGGTGGTCAACGCGACGATCTGCGTCAGCCCCGAGATCTACGAGGATCTGCTGGCCCGCCGCTTTCCCCCCTCCCGCCTCGTGCAGATGCCAAACGCGGTCGACGTCGAGCGCTTCGGCCCGGTCGGCGCTGACGAGCGGGCTGCCGCACGGCATGCCCTGGGCCTTGCCGATGACGACCGTGTGGTCCTCCATTTCGCTTGGAACTGGCAGATCAAGGGAGGTGACCGGCTCCTGGCTGTCGCCGACCTGCTCTCCGGCGAGAGGGTTCGGTTCTTGACCGTGGTGGGCGCGGACGCGCCCATGGAGCTCCTCGATGGTGCCCCCGGAGTACGAGCGCTCGAGCCACGCGGCGACGTCGCATCGCTGTACGCGGCTGCCGATGTGTTTCTGAACTGCAGCCGGACGGAGGGGATGCCCTACGCGGTGCTCGAGGCGCTCTCACGCGGCCTTCCAGTGGTGGCGACCGACCTCCCTGTCCAGCGGGAGGTCCTGGGAGGCCTCCCCGGCGCGCGCATCGTGCCCGCGAGTGCTTCGCAGATCGCGGCCGGGCTGCGCGAGCTTCTTGCGCTCACGCCCGAGCAGCGGGCCGAGCATGCTCACGCCGCTCGGATACGGGTCAGCGAGGCCTACGCGCTTGACGGCTGGGCCAAGCGGCTGATCGAGCTCTATCTCAAGCTGCTCGGCGCAGGGATCCAGTCGTGAGCGAGCGGTCGCGGCACGGACTGGGCACCCGCACGGTCCGCGGGATGTTCTGGTCCTACGGCTCGTACGTCGGCACGCGCGGAGCGTCGCTGCTCGCGACGGCGATCCTGACCCGGATCGTCTCGCCGAAGGACTTCGGGCTCGTGGCGCTGGCCGGAACGTTCATGACGTTCCTGGACATGCTCCAGGGCCTCGGTGTCGGCAACGCGCTGGTGATCACCAAGGACGATGAGGTCCACTCGTACGCCGAGACCGCGTTCGCGGTGTGCACGAGCGTAGGGGTGCTGCTCGCGCTGATCACCGCCGGTCTCGGGCCGCCCGCCGCCGCCCTGTTCCACCAGCCGCGGCTGATCGAGCTGATGCCGGCCCTCGGGCTGACGTTCTTCCTCTACGGGCTCGGGTCGACGCACTACTCGCTGGCGATGAAGAGCATGGACTTTCGCTCCCGGACCTCGGCGGAGATGGCGGATGCCCTGGCCAGGGGCATCGTGGGAGTGACCCTGGCCCTGGCCGGGGCCGGCGTGTGGAGCCTGGTTGCCGGATACATCGCCGGCAATGTCGCGATGGACATCGTGCTCTGGACGCTTGTCCGTTGGCGTCCCCGCTTCCGCCCCCAGCGCCGTCACCTGCGGGCGCTCTTGACCTTCGGTGGCGCATCGACCGCCGTCGGGATCATGGCGGCGTTCCTGGGCGAGTTCGACAACGCCGTGATCGGGCGAGTGCTTGGCGTCACTCAGCTCGGCTACTACTCGATCGCGACCAAGCTCCCCTACCTATTCATCATCAGCCTCGCCGTCGTCGCGGGCGACGTCCTGTTCCCCGCGTTCGCGACGCTCGAGCGTAAGGACATGGGGCGGGCATTCCTCACGGGCCTCGGGTACACGGCGATGATCGCGCTACCACTGACGGCGACGCTTGTCGTCCTCGCCGAGCCGATCACCCTCGGCGTGTTCGGTCCGTACTGGCGCCCGGCGATACC
>JALYZY010000128.1 GCA_030948665.1 Actinomycetota bacterium
CTTGGGACCAGGCCTCGAGCTGCCGATGTACGGCGGCTATACGCCGCGAGCCATCTCGGTTGGGGAGGAGACCACATGACAACAGCAACAACACCTGACGAGGTCCGCGTCCGCGACGCGGGCGAGGGAGATCTTGTCGCGGACAAGGGGCTTCGCCGCAACATCATCGGCCTGCTGGGGGGGACCGTCCTCGGAATCGTCGAGACGGCCGAGACGTACAGCATCGCGGTCACTCTGGGCTTCCTGGTCATCGCCGTCGGTGCCCAGGCGCCGGCCGCGTTGATCCTCGGCTTCATCCCGATCTTGTGCATGACCATCGCCGAACGTGAGCTCGTGTCACGCGAGCCCGACGCGGGGACCGTGTTCGTGTGGGTGGGCAAGGCGCTCGGGCCGCGGCTCGGGTGGATCGCGTCGTGGGCGCTGCTGATCGCGACGTTCATCTCGCTGGCGAACCTGGCAAATGTCGCCGGCAGCTATTTCTTCCTGCTGATCGGAGCGAACGGCGCTGCCGGGACGCAATGGGCGACGATCCTGCTCGGTTGCTCGTGGCTGGCGGTGTCGACCTACCTCGCGGTACGCGGTCTGGAGTGGTCCTCTCGCACGCAGATCATCCTGCTCGGGATCGGCCTCGCGGTCCTCTCTCTGTTCGCCGGGGTGGCCGTCGTCAAGCTGATCGCCGGTACGGCTGGACATCAGGCGATCTCGTTCTCGGCCGGCTGGCTGAACCCGTTCGCGATCCCGTCCGGTGCCGTGGCCAGCGGCCTACTCCTGGCGATCTTCTTCTACTGGGGGTGGGACGGGGCTGCCACTGTCGTGGAGGAAACCCGCGGCGGGACCGGCACGCCGCGCATGGCGCTGGCGCTCTCAGCATTCGCGCTGCTGGCGATGTTCGTCGTTGTCACGATCATCATGCAGGCCTACGCGGGGGTCGGAACGACCGGGATCGGTCTCGCGAATCCCAACATCTCCAGTGATGTTCTCGCGGTGGTTGGCGACAAGGTGCTGGGCACCGGTCTCGGGCATCTCATGAAGTTCGCGGTGATGCTGTCGGCAGCTGCCTGCCTGACCGCCTCGGTCGTGCCAACCGCGCGCTCGTTCCTGTCGATGGGCGTCTATAAGGCGTTGCCGGAGCCGTTTGCCCGCGTCAACAGAAAGACCGGCTCGCCCGCGTTCTCCACGATCGCGGTGGGCATCGCAACAGCCGCCTGCCTGATCATTCTGAGCCTGCTCTCGAACAACGTTCTCGGAGACTCGATCTCGGCGATCGTGCTCCTGGTCGCGTTCTACTACGTGCTGACGGGCATCGCCTGCGTCGTGTACTTCCGGGGTGAGCTGTTCCGCAGCGTGAACAACCTGCTGCTCAAGGGCATCCTGCCTCTCCTCGGCGCGGGGATCCTCGGCTGGGCGCTGGTCCACAACCTGATTGCGTCCTACAAGACAAGCTTCGGCCTCACCACGATCTTGGGCATTGGCGGTGTGTTCGTGATCGGCGTCGGCGCGGTCCTGATTGGTGTCGTGCTGATGGTGATCTGGAACCTGCGCTCGCGGTCGTTCTTCCGAGGAGAGACGTTCACCGCCGGCTGGGCAGCCGACCACCGTCCTGATCTGAGCTGACCTGGGCGACGGCGAGTGGCTCGACAGCTGAACTGGGACTGAGCTAGCCGAACGTCGCGGTGACGTTCTTCGCCTGGCTCATCGTGACGGTGCACGTGTAACCCGCCGTCTGGTCACAGCCTTGCCAGAGGTCAAAGCCACCTCCGTTGGGCACCGCGGTCAGCATGACCGTGGACCCGCGGCCGAACGGCGCGCTGCATACCTGGCCCACGTCACAGCTGATGCCGCCGGGATTGCTGGTCACGGTTCCGGTGTGCTGCGGATTGAACGTATTGACGGTCACGGTGAGCGGGTACGTGGCTGGAGCGAAGTTGGCCGTGACGTCCCGTAGCCGGCTCGCGGTGACCGTGCACGCATTGCCCGAGACCTGGTCGCAGCCGGTCCACGATGAGAGCGCTTGACCGGCTGCCGGCGCGGCCGTCAGCGTCACCGGGGATCCGTCGGGGAACTGCGCGTCGCAGGTCCCGTCCCCATCGGGCCCACAGGCGATCCCCGCGGGACTAGTCGTCACCTGGTTATAGCCGCCTTGAGATAGCGTCGGATTCACCGCCACCGTGAGCTCGTAGCCTGCAACGAAATCCGCGCGCACCGTGTGATCTCCGGGACTCATCTCAAGGGTGCAGTAAATCTGCTCGCTAGGGACACACCCGGACCAGTCCGACAGTGCCGAGCTCCCACCTGGTTCTGCCACCAGAGCCACGCGGGAGACGCTGGGCTGCCCGTGTGCGTCCAACGGGAAGCCGTAGTTACAGGAATTGGTGCAGGTGTAAACCGGGGAGCCCGAGCCGTTGACATATAGCGCCACGAACGTGACGCTGCCGCTTCCGGCGCCGCTCGGTATCTCGATCGTCAGGTACTGCAACGTGGATCCGGGCGCGTCGTTGCCAATCACGGTGGTCGAGTTGGCGTTCACATCGAATGCCACCACCGCGTGACTGAGCCGCGGGCGCGTGACGTGGGCGAAGCGCTTCTCCTCCTGAGCGAGCGCGGCGAATTGGTCGGGCACGGTCACGGGCACCTGTGCGACGACTGCCCGCCACCGGGCCGCCAGCGGCGGGTTCGAGAGCTCGGTGGCGATGAAATCAGGCACGAGCGAATTGTGCTTGAGAGCGCCGTAGGCGGTCGGGTCGTGAAGTGCCCCCGCGAGCAGGCGATACATCGCGAGAACACGCGCGTCGGGGCGCTGGCCTCCGGTCCATGGGCCGGGGAGCCGACTGCGTGCCCGGGAGGCACTCGCGGTGCTCGCGGGTCCCTGCACGCGGGGGTTCATCGCGGCCCGAACGGCATCGGCGACCTGCAGCGCCCGCGCGTACCGGCTCCAGTTGGTGAGCGCCGTGGAGAGGATGTTGCGCGCCTTGAACACGTTGGCGTAGCCGTGTCGATCGACGCCGTGCACCCAGAAGGAGCCCACCAGGGCCCGCGCATTGGCGACGGTGAAGGTGACCTGCGCGCGCGGAGGACCGCCGCGCGCCTTGCGGCGTACAACGAACAAGGCGACATCACGCACGGAAGCGCCAGCCCCGGGAACTGCAGCGACCACCACGTACACATGCGTGCTCGCGCGAAGTGACCGCCACTGTGCAGACCCGGCGCGGATCGACAGTCCCCCGATCCGGCTCGAGAAGATCGTCCGCTCACCGGCGAGGCCCGACGGCAGGAGCAGCTTTGCCCCGCGGGCGATCCGGACGCGAACGACCCCATAGCTGACATCGCCCGCGCTCGGCGCGGCCAGCGCCACAGCAGCGCCCCACTGGCTCGAGGCGGGCTGGTTCGCCTTCGCGCCAGCGGACCCGGCGCCGGTCGCCACTGCGCCTGCAACGGCAAGGGACAGGCATCCCGCGAGCAGCAGCAAGCTGCGCGGCACGAAGCGGACGCTGGCAGACCGTGTCATCTCGCTGAGTATTCGGCCGGGCTGAGCACTTCTTTAGCCGCCACATCGCGGCCCGTTCTATACGCCGCTTGCGACGGGCGCTACCCTGCCACGACTTAATGGCAAAGACGCTCGTCATCGCAGAGAAGCCATCCGTGGGTCGCGACTTGACCCGCGTGCTTCCCGGCGCGTTCACCAAGGGAGAGGGATTCCTCGAAGGGCCAGAGCACGTCGTCACCTGGGCGGTCGGGCACCTCGTGCAGCTCGCCGATCCCGACGAGTACGACGATCGCTTCAAGAAATGGCGGATGGCCGATCTCCCGATCGTCCCCGACCGCTTCAAGCTGGTGATCCGCGACGAGCGCTCGAAGAAACAGATGAACGTCGTCAAGCGCCAGCTGGGCCGTGAGGACGTCGAGCTTGTCGTCAACGCCTGCGACGCTGGGCGCGAGGGCGAGCTGATCTTCGCCTACCTTTACGAGAAGGCGGCCTCTGCCAAGCCGGTCAAGCGCCTGTGGCTGAACTCGATGACGACATCGGCCATCGAGGACGCCTTTGGGCGCCTTCGCCCACGCTCGGAGCTTGCCTCACTAGAGGCCGCGGCACGCTCACGCTCGGAGGCCGACTGGATCGTCGGGATGAACAGCACCCGCGCCGCGACAATCCGGTTGCGCTCGTCGTTCGATGGTGCTGTCTCGCTCGGTCGGGTGCAGACACCGACGCTGGCGATTCTCGCCCGGCGCGAGGAGGAGATTCGGGCCTTTACGCCCGAGCCCTACTGGGTTGTCGACGCGACGTTCGACCCGATCGCGGACGGGCCCCGCAAATACGAAGGCCGCTATCACGCGGGAGCCAACCCTCGCTTGCCCACCGCCGATGAGGCAATGACCGTGGTCGACGCGTGCAGGGATCAGCGCGGCGAGATAACCAAGCTGGAGAAGACCGAGCGGCGCGAGCGCGCCCCGTTCCTCTACGACCTCACCTCGCTACAGCGTGACGCCAATAGCCGTTACAGCTTCGCGGCTCGGCGAACGCTCGCGGCCGCGCAGCGGCTCTACGAGGAGCACAAGGCGCTCACCTACCCACGGACCAACTCTCGCTTCCTGACCAAGGACATGATTCCCGACATCAAGCCGATCGCGAAGCTGGTCGGCGGCCAGCGGGAGTACGCCGCCGGTTCACAGTACGTGCAGTCGCTCGACGTCCTCCCGCTCGCCCGCGTGGTAAACGACAGCAAGGTCATCGATCACCACGCGATCATCCCCACCCGCGCCGAGCGCCATCCCGTGGACCGCATGAACTCCGATGACCGGCGCATCTATGACCTGGTGGTGCGGCGCTTCCTGGCGGTGTTTCACCCCGAAGCGGTATTCGAGAACACCCGCGTCGAGACGACCGTCACAAGCCACGTGTTCCGCACGCGGGGGAAAGTGATGCTCGTTCCGGGCTGGCGCGGCGTCTACGGAGAGCTTCCCGACAGCGATCGTTCCGACGACGACGAAGGGGGAGAGCAGCAGCTGCCGCGGCTCGAGCGCGGCGAGCAGGTGCAGGTCCTCGAGGTCGGCTCGGAGGAGAAGGTGACCAAGCCGCCGCGCCGCTATAGCGAGGGGGCGCTGCTTGGCGCCATGGAGACCGCCGGCAAGCTGGTCGACGACGAGGAGCTTCGCGAGGCGATGAAGGATTCGGGGATTGGGACCCCGGCCACCCGCGCGGCGATCATCGAGCGACTGCTCCAGGTCGGCTACATCGAGCGCGACGGTCGAGCGCTCGTAGTAACCGAGAAGGGCCTCAACGTGATCCGCCTGCTCGGTGAGCACGCGCTGACCTCGCCCGGGATGACCGGCGACTGGGAACGCCGCCTGGCGCTCATCGAGTCCGGCGGTGATTCCCGCGAGGCGTTCATGGGAGACATCGTCAAGTTCACCGAGGAAACCGTCGGCGAGCTCGACCAGAAGCTAAAGGACGTGCGTATTCCGCGGGCCCAGCTCGGGCCATGCCCGATCTGCGGGCGAGAGATCGTCGAGAACCGCAAGGGCTACTCGTGCTGGGGTCGCGATGATCCCGGCTGCGGGTTCGTCATCTGGAAGTCAAAGGCAGGCAAGCAGCTTCCGATCGTGATCGCGCGCGAGCTGATCAAGACCGGCAGGACCGAGAAGCCGGTCACGGGCTTCAAGGGTCGCTCGGGCAAGAGCTTCCGCGCGCGGCTGGCGTTACAGCAGACGCCCGAAGGCAAGTGGCGCGTCGAGTTCGACGAGCCGTGGGCCAAGGAGGGCGCGGAACCGGTCGCTCGGGAGGGCGCGCCCGAAGAGGAGCAGCCGGAGGCCGCCTGAGGCCGAGTCGCCGTCTCTGACGGTGTCCGATCTGTGATGTCGGGGCGGAGCGCCACCATAGGTGTCGATGCCTCTGACGCTCGTCCTCGGTCCCGCCAACTCCGCCAAGGCCGGCGAGGTTCTCGCAGCCTACGCCGCCGCCACGCCTCGCGGCGCGCTCCTCGTCGTCCCTAACGCACAGGACGCGCGCCACTACGGGCGCGAGCTCGCCGCCGGGGGGTCGGTGCTCGGATCAGTTCTGACGTTCACGGGCTTGTGCTTCGAGATCGCGAGGCGCACCGGCTATCAAGCCCGGAGGCTCTCGGCGCTTCAGCGCCAGCGCCTGCTTGCGCGGGCGATCGCCGCGGCCGGCCTCCACGCACTCGCCGAGGCCGCCGAGCATCCCGGGTTCGTCGATGCGGCAGGGGATCTGATTTCAGAGCTCGAGCGATCCCTGATCACTCCGCCGCGGTTCGCGGCGGCAATGCGGTCATGGGCCCATGCGGACGACCGGCGAGCGGCCTACGCGAACGACGTGGCGGCGATTTACCTGGGCTATGCCCGTGAGCTCGATCGGCGTGGCTGGGTCGACGGCGATCTATTCACCTGGCGCGTGCTCGATGGGTTGCGCGCAGCGCCAGGCCGCTGGGGCTCCTCTCCGGTGTTCTTCTACGGCTTCGACGATCTGCATCCGCTGCAGCGCGATGCGATCGAGACCCTGTCGAGCGTGGCCGGCGTCGAGGTGACCGTCTCGCTGACCTACGAGGCGGGGAGAACGGCGCTCGCCGCCCGCGCGGAGGTCGTCGAAGAGCTCCGCCCGCTGGCTCACAGTGTGCTCGAGCTGCCGGCTGTCGATGAGCACTACTCGGCTGGGTCGCGCCGGGTGCTTCATCATCTCGAGCGCTCGCTGTTTGAATCCTCGCCAGACTCGATCGACGCGGGAGAGGCCGTAGCGCTGCTCGAGGCAGGCGGCCAGCGCGCCGAGGCGGAGCTTCTCGCCGCCGAGGTGCGCGCGCTCATCGTGTCGGGAGTGTCTGCCGAGCAGATCGCGATCGTGTATCGCTCGCCCTGGGCCGTTGCGCCGCTGCTCGAACGCGTCTTTCGCCAGTACGGGGTCGCGCTCGCCAGCGACTATCAGCTGGCGTTCGGGCAAACCACCCTCGGCCGGGCGGTCCTAGCGCTGGCACGTTGCGCGCTCGAGCCCGAGCATCGGGCACGTGCTGCCGACCTGCTCACATACCTTCGGGCTCCCGGAGTGCTCGAGCGGATCGAGCTTGCCGACACACTCGAGCTGACGGTCCGGCGGGAAGGCCTGCGGAAAGCGCCCGAGGCACGGGACCGGTTCCCGCTGCGCCTCGGCGAGATCGACTCGCTGGCCGGCGCGCCCGACCCCGCTTCGGAGCTCGCGCGCCAAGCGCGTAGGCTGTTGGCCGCTCCTGCTCGGCGGACCGCCGCCGTGCTCGATCGAGACGGAGAGCTCGACGCCCGGGCGCTGACCACGATGCTCCGCGCGCTCGACGAGGTCGCCGAGCTCGACGAGACTCTGTCCGGCGCCGATCTGATCGAGCTGCTCGAGCGACTGGAGGTTCGCGCCGGGCACAGCGCACCTGGGGCTGTGCTGCTGACCGCGCCGCTGGAAATCCGCGCTCGGCGCTTCCGCGCGGTCCTCGTGGGTGGACTGCAGGAAAGCGAGTTCCCGGCCGGGACCACCACGGAGCCGTTCTTCTCCCCTGAGCTCCGGCGCGAGCTCGCTCTCAGCAGCGGGCTTGCGCTAAGGCCGGGCGACGACGGACTTGTGCGGGAGCGCTATCTCTTCTACTCCGCGATCTCGCGGGCTACCGACCGGCTTGTCCTGAGCTACAGAAGCTCCGACGAAGAGGGCAACGTCGCGCTGCCCTCGCCGTTCATAGCCGATGTGGCGGAGCTGCTCGACCCCGGCTGGGTGGAGGGCCGGCGCCGGCGGCTGCTGGCCGACGTCCTGTGGCCGCACGAGGAAGCCCCCACCGAGCGCGAGCGCGCACGCAGCCTTGCCGAGGCCGGTGAGGGCGCGCACCGTGAGCCGGTAACGCTCGCGCTGACAGAGACCGCGCTGAGGCGCGCTCGCCACAGCGAGATCGTCTCGGGCGGCGCGCTCGAGTCCTACGCGAAGTGTCCCGTCAAGTGGCTCGTCGAGCGCGAGCTTCAGCCCGAGCCGTTCGAGCCTGACCCCGAGCCGGTCCTCCGCGGCAGCTACATGCACGCCGCGCTCGAGGAGATTCTCCGGAGGCTCGGCGCCCCTATCACCCCCGACTCGCTCCCTCAGGCGCTGTCGATCCTGGAGCAGGTCGTCGCCGAGCTCCCACCGATGGTCGCGCCCGCCAGCGGACAGGGAGTGCGCCGGGCGCTGCTGCGAGGCATCGAGGCGGACCTGCGGCGCTATCTCAGCCACGAAGCGGCAGACGGATGCGACTGGCAGCCCGCAGCGGTCGAGCTTCGCTTCGGCTTCGATGATGATCAGGAGTCCCTGCCCGCCCTGGAGCTTGGCGACGGGGTTCGCGTCCGCGGTGCGATCGACCGTGTAGATGTCGACAGCGAACGTCGCCGGGCGATCGTCCGCGACTATAAGAGCGGGGCCTTTCGGCCCGGATATCAGGTCGGGCGCTGGGCGCAGGACCACCAGCTTCAGGTCGCGCTGTACATGCTTGCGGTCCGCGAGCTGATGGGCCTCGAGCCGGTGGCGGGCCTGTACCAGCCGCTGCGCGGTCCTGACCTTCGCGCCCGCGGGATGTTTCTGGAGGGCACGAGCTCCGGTAGCTGCCTTGTGGGCAACGACGCCCGCGACGCGGAGGGACTTGGGGCCGAGCTCGAGCAGGCGTCCACTCTCGCGGTCGCGCTGGCCGCGCGCCTGCGCAGTGGCGAGCTCGTGCCGAGCCCCCCGACATGCTCACGCGACGGTTGCGCGTATCCGGGGATCTGCAGGAGCCGATGACCGCGCTCGGGTGCAGCGAGCTCAGCGGGGGCGGCGAGCTCAGCGCGGGCGGGGGCAGCAAACTCGGTGCCGGCGAGCGTGAGCGCGGTGCGGACGAGCGTGAGCGCGGTGCGGGCGAGCGTGACTGGACCCCCGAACAGCGCGCCGCAACCGAGCGCCGGGACGGCGACCTGCTCCTTGCCGCCAGCGCCGGAAGCGGCAAGACGGCCGTGCTCGTTGAACGCTTCGTCCGCGGCGTGCTCGAAGACGGCATCGATGTATCGGCGATCCTGACGATCACCTTCACCGAGAAGGCGGCTGCCGAGATGCGCGACCGCATCCGGGTGCGGCTCCGGGAACTCGGCGCGCGCGAGGAAGCCCGGGCGACGGAGGGGGCGTTCATCTCGACGATCCACGGGTTCTGCGCGCGGGTGCTGCGAACTCACGCGCTGCTCGCGGGGATCGACCCGGCGTTTTCGGTCCTCGACGAAGCACAGTCGCGACGGCTCGCTCGCGCGGCATTCGACGGGGCCCTCGAGGAGCTTGCTGTCGCCGAGGAAGGAGTTCGGGAGCTGATCGCAGCGCACGGCCCTGCCGCGCTTCGCGGTGCGATCGGCGACATCTACTCCGAGCTTCGATCGCGGGGCGAGCTCGAGCCTCGGCTGCCGCCCGTGCCGCCGGCCGCGGATCTCGAAGGACCGCGCGAGGGCCTGCGCCAAGCGGCGGGTGAGCTCGCTGTGGAGCTCGGCGCTGTCGACTCGGGCGCTCGAGTGCTCGAGGCGCTCGATCGCCTCGGGCGCTGCGATCAGGTGGTGGCCGCCGCCGAGCCGTGGCCCGGAGACCTCGATCGCCTCACCCTTCCAGGCGGGAACGGCGCTGCGCTGAGGACACCCGCGTGCGAGGCGTATACCGTCACGCTGGCAGAGTTCCGACAGGTGTGCGCGCACCGGCGCGCGCTTGGAGTACATGGGCCGCTGGATCGTCTGCTTCGCGGCTTCGGCGCTCGCTACCAGGAGGCCAAGCGCTCTCGCTCCGGCCTTGATTTCGAGGACCTCGAGCTCCTGACGCGCGAGCTGTTGCTTGGAAACGACGAGCTACGGGAGCGCTACCAGGCGCGCTTCGCGCGGATCATGGTCGATGAGCTCCAGGACACGAACCCGGTCCAGCTCGAGCTGATCGAGTCAATCGCGTCGGGAAACCTGTTTCTGGTTGGCGACTCCCAGCAGTCCATCTACGGGTTTCGCGGGGCCGAAGTCGAGCTGTTCGAACGCCGGGCAGAGCGGCTGGATGGGCTGGGCGCACTGGCCAGGCTTCAGACCAACTTCCGCTCGCGCCCCGAGATCCTCGAGGTGATCAACCAGGTGTTCTCATCACCTGAGGAGACTGAGCCGTTCGTGCCGCTGGTCGCCGGTCGCCAGGCCCTGCCTCCGGACACTCCGCCGGTCGAGCTGCTGCTCGTCGACAAGACCGCGGAGTGGGCTGAGGACGAGAGCCTCGCCTCGCCGTGGCGCCTCGCGGAAGCGCGCGTGCTCGCCGGGCGGGTCAGCGACCTGCTGGTGGACGGTGGGCAAGCCGGCGACATCGTCGTGCTGGCGCGGGCGGCGACCGACCTGCGGGTGTACGAGCGGGCGCTCGAGGATCGAGCGGTTCCGACCTATCTGATCGGCGGTCGCGGCTACTGGTCGCACCCTCAGGTGATCGACCTGGTGGCGTACCTGCGCGCGCTGGCAAATCCGCGTGACGAGGAGGCGCTGTACAGCGTGCTGGCGAGCCCGATCGTCGGTGTCAGCGTTGACGCGCTCGTCGTGCTCGCCGCCGGAGCGCGCGAGGCGCGGCGCGACCCCTGGTGGGTGCTACGCGACGCGGCTGAGCTGCTCGACGAGCTGACCGGGTCTGACCGCGAGCGTCTGGCCCGCTTCACGAGGTGGTTTGCCGCCGAGCGTGGCGGTACGCAGCGCCACGGGATCGAGGAGTTGATCGATCGGGCGCTCGAGCTCTCGGGATATGACCTCGCGATCCTGGCGATGCCAGGCGGCCGCCGGAGGCTTGCGAACGTCCGGAAGCTGATGCGGCTGGCGCGCGAGTACGAGCTGACCGCAGGCCGGGATCTGCGGGGCTTCCTCGACCAGGTGGCGGGCGGGGAGGGACCGGGAGTCGACCCCAAGGAGAGTGAGGCGCCGGTCGAGGGAGAGGCGCTCGATGCCGTCCGGCTGATGACGATCCACCGGGCGAAGGGCCTCGAATTCGACACGGTGTGCCTGGCCGACCTGGGACGGGGTCCCCGTTACATAGCCGAGCTGATGCGGGTCGGGCGCGACGGGCGCTTCGGCGTGCGCCTCGCGCAGCCCGGCAGCGGAAAGCGGGAGCCCGCCCTGGACTACCAGATCCTGCGCCAGGAGCGGATGGACGAGCAGCGCCGCGAGGAGCGCCGGCTGATGTACGTCGCGATGACCCGGGCGAAGGAGCGGCTGATCCTGAGCGGAGCAGCCAGGCTGGACAAGTGGCCCGAGGGCAACGGCGGCGCCCCGATCGGGTGGCTCGGCCCCGCTCTCGTACCTGATCTGAAGGCGACCGCCTCAGTCGGGCTGACGCTCTTGGACGATCCAGGGTTGATCGCGGTTAGCGCTGACATGCGGCAGCTGGAGCGTCCGAGCCCTGGAGCCGGGACGCTCGAGGTCGCTCCCGATCCTCCAGGTTCATCGGTCAGCGTGCTCAGTTATTCGGCGCTCGGCCAGTACCGGCGATGCGGGTATCGCTTCTATGTCGAACGGGTTCTAGGCCTTCCGGCACGAGGCGCTCGTCCTGGCGCCCGCGGCGAGCCGGAGCGCGAAGGCGGGTGGACCCCTGCGGAGCGCGGCTTGGTGATCCACGCGTTGCTGGAGCACCTCGACTTTCGCAGGCCGGTGCCCCCGAGCCCCGCGGCGATCGCCGAAGCGTGCCAGCGCGCGGGCCTCCCCGCGGCGGTTGAGGCGCAGGCCGAGGAGCTCGCCGCTGTGGTCGCGACGTTTGCGGGCAGTGCGCTGTGCGAACGCCTCGGTCGCGCCACTGGGGTCCGTCGCGAGCAGCAGTTCAGCTTCCTACTAGACGGCGAATCGGTCCTGATCACCGGGGCGATCGACGTGCTGGCTCGCGAGCCGGGCGGAATGCTGGTGGTGGACTATAAGAGCGATCGGCTGGCGGAGCTGACCCCCGCCGCGATCGTCGCGGGCGAGTACGCCACCCAGCGGCTGATCTACGCGCTGGCGGTGCTGCGCTCGGGCGCGGACGCCGTGGAGGTCGTGCATGTCTTCCTCGATCGCCCGCAGGATCCGGTGAGCGTCAGGTTCACGATTGACGATCTGTCCGCGCTCGAAGGTGAGCTCGGTCGTCTCACCGAAAGAGTCCTCCGCCGCGAGTTCCCGGTCACCGACACGCCACACCGGGCGATCTGTGAAGGCTGTCCCGCCGAAGGGGGCCTCTGCTCCTGGCCGCTCGAGATGACCCGGCGCGCGGCCCCGGACACTCTGTTCTGAGATAGGCACCGGGAACCGCGCTCACTAGCGAGACTCGTCCGCTCGGTGATGTGCAGCTCTACTTCGGGCCTCTGCCCGACGGGCCAGCGGCTCGCGGTCGTGACCCCTGTCCATCGGACTCACGCGCACACCGTCTCGGCCTAGTGCTCAAGCCTCAACGGCGGAAGGTCACGTCGATGTGCTCGCTCTCATGGCGCTGCTCGACCTCGGCGAGCGCCCTCAGGGTCTTCTCGTCCGCAGGAACCCGGGGACTGAACAGGCTGCGGGGATAAAGCTTGCGGTTCAACACCACGTTGATCTCGGCCGCGTACAGGGTCAGCTGGGCGCCGAGGTGCATGAACACGAGCAGTCCGATGACGATTCCGAAGGCCCCATAGGCATGGGAGTGCTTAATCGCATGACCGATGTAGTAGCCACCCGCGACCTGAAGGATCTCCCAGAAGATCGCTGCGGTTATGACGCCGATCCACATGCAGCTTGTCTTGATCGTGCGAGCCGTCATGAAGCGGAAGGCGGCGAAGAACAGGACGATGTTGGTCAGCAACGAGAAAGCGATTCCGGCGATCGTCAGTAGCGCGCTCTTCCCGAGGCCAGCTGTGACCACGCCCGAGGCGACGGTGGCGACAATGAAGAGCGTTCCCAGCGACGCCAGCAACCCCAAGCCGCGAAGCCGTCTGTGCAAGAAATCGGGGCGGTCCTTGAACGGAACAGCCCACACCCTGTCAAACGCGTTCTGCGCCGCCTGCGTCACGCCCAAGCCCGACCAGAGCGATGTCAGGAGACCAAGCACGAGAACTGCCACATTTCCTCTCAGGGCGGAGACGTTCAGGAAGCTCTTGGCGCCCTGAAACTGATTGGTCACGGAATGCTCGATCGATTGCTGCAGGGTGTGGTCGCCCTGCAGCACGAACCCAAGGATCGTGACGAATACGAGGAGGAGCGGGAGGACCGAGAAGAACGCGTAGTACGCGACCAGCGCGGCGAGGCTGCCCGCCTGGTCGTCGCCGAACTTCTTCAGCACGGCCATCGGGATCGCGAGGGCGCGGTGACGCTGCTGGAACTCGTCGAAGACGCGCACCGGCCGCAGGATGTCCACGGCCGAAAGCTACCCGTAGACCCGGCGTCCTGAGCGCGGGTCAGGCGACTGCTGCGCTTGGAACCGCGTCATGTTCGGCCTCGTGTGCCCGGATCCGATCCCGGAGGATCACATGGGCACCGCGGCCTGGGCTGAAGGTGATGCTGCGCCGCGCGGCCGGTTCAGAGCGCGCATCCACTGGCTCTAGGGCGAACCGGCTGAGCACGCTACGCATCACGATCTTCATCTCGAGCAGCGCGAAGCTCGCCCCAAGGCATCTCCGGCGGCCTCCGCCGAAGGGAAGCCAGGTGTAGGTTCCGGGCGGAGCGTCCAAGAACCGCTCGGGCCGCATTGCCCACGGCTCGGGGTAGATCTCGGGATCGTGATGGACGAGGTAGGCGCTCGCGAGCAAGGCGACCCCCGCCGGGTAGTGCACGCCACCGATCGTGACCGGGCGCATGGTCAGGCGAGGCTCAGCATTGGGCAGCACCGGGCGCAGTCGCAGGATCTCGTGGATCGTCGCGGTCAGGTACTCGTCGCCCTCGTCGCGATCCAGCTCCTCGGCGACTCGCAAGACAACCGAAGGCTCGCGAGCGAGCCGTTCGAATCCCCAGCCCAGTTGCGAGGCGGTCGTCTCGTGCCCCGCCACGAGCGAGGTCATCAGCTCATCGCGGATCTCCTGATAGGACATCTCCGATCCATCCGCGTGCCGGGCCTGAAGCAGCATCGCGAGGATGTCGCTGCGCCCTGTCGCATCCGCCGCGCGGCGCTCCTGCACCAGCTCGAAGATCATCGCGTCAGTCCGGCGCACGAGGTCATCGAATTGGCGCAGCGGGCGCAGCCAGCCGGCGTAGCGCGCGAGTGCCGGCAGCACCGACAGCGGACTCTCGCCGAACACGAGGAGCTTCGTGACGAGGTCTCGCAGGTCATTCAGCCGGGGCCCCTGATCGAGCCCGAACACGGTCCGCAGGATGATCTCGAGCGTCAGGCGCTGAAGCTTCGGGTGAAGCCGGACAGGCTCGTTGCGCGGCCAAGACTCCACCTCGCGACGAGTCAGGTCGACCATCGCCCCCGCCAGCGCTTGCATGCGCTCGCCGTGGAAGGCCGGAAGCATCAGCTTGCGTTGCTCGAGGTGGGGTGCCTCATCGAGCAGGATCACCGAGTTGCGACCGACCAGCGGCTCGAGGACCCGCGCTCCCTCGCCGGGATGCAGCACGTCCGGCGGGGCGGTGAACACCTCCTTGATGTCATCGGGGTCGGAGAGCAGGACAAACGGTGGCTGGAACGGGAGCTGTGCCGTGAACCGCTTGCCGTACCGGGCCCGGGCCCGCAGCAGTGTCGCGCTCGGCCGCTTCCACACTCCCAGGAGCTGGAATGCGCTGGGTGCCCGAGGGCCCGGAGGAAGCTCCGCCCGAAGCTTGTGGTTCTCGATAGCTCGGATACGCATCGGCGCCCACGTCTTACTCCCTTTGGGGGGCGGGTGTGTGAGATGTGTCACTCAGTCGGCGACGCTGGAAAGTCCGTGCGCGTGCGGATATGCGAGGAGAGCAGAACGATCGGCGATATCGCCATCGTTCCGGTCATGATCCACAGGCTCGCACGCACCCCCAGGGCGCTGGCCAGGATTCCCGCGAGCAGCGCCCCCACAGGTATCACCCCATAGTTGAGGAGCTGTGAGCTTGTGATCACGCGCCCGAGGAGCTCGCGGGGGCAATAGAGCTGACGCCAGCTCCCCTTGATCACGTTCCCCGCCACGACGCCGGCGACGACAGCCAGGCCGCCCACGACGAACAGAGCCACCCGGGGCCCGGCCGCCGTGAGCGGAATCAGCAGCGCCGCCGCTGGCGCGACGAGCTCGCAGATCAGGTAGCCGCGGGCCGAGCCGAAACGGCGAGCGATGCGCGTGGCGCAGGCGGCGCCGACCACTCCCCCAAGGCTGCACAACGCGATCAGGACACCGACGCCGCCCGGGCTGACGCCGACGATTCGCACCAGGAACACGATCAATATCGCCTGGTAGCCGACCATGCCGAGATTGCTGATCGCCCCGGCGATCGTGAGGGGCCTGAGATACGGGTCGCGGGTCACGAAGCGCAGGCCCTCGGCGATGTCATAACGTAGGCTCGAGCGGACCCGCGCTCCGTCTGCGCGCGGCTCCCTGGCTCGGATCGACAGCAGGCACACCGCCGAGACGAGGAAGCTAACGGCGTCGAGCATCATCCCGCTCACGGCCCCGACGGCTGCCGCAAGCGCCCCCGCAACGCCCGGACCGACCACCTGTGAGGCCGCTTCGCTTCCCTGCATGAGCGCGTTCGCTCGCTCGAGCTCCCGCTCGTCGACCAGCGAGGGGAGGTACACCTGGTAGGCGGTCTGAAAGAAGACGCCAGCGGCCCCGGCCAGGAGTGCGACCGCGACCAGCTGCACAACGGTCAGCGCCCCCAGCCAGGCGGCGATCGGAACGCTGGCAAACAGCACCAGCGACAGCGCGTCTGCGGTCACCATCACGCGCCTGGGCGGGAGTCTGTCCACCCAGGCCCCAACCGGCAAGCCGATCAGCAGCCACGGGAGCCACTCGGCTGCGACCAGCGAGCTGACGACGAACGCGCCGGCGTGAACCGTCACCACCGCGACCAACGGAAGGGCCACGGTCGAGACGCTGTTGCCGAGCTTGCTGATCGTCTCACCGGCCCAGAACAGGCGAAGGTCTCGGCTGCGCAGCGCGCCAGGCCACCGTCGCGACCGGGCCAGCTCGCTCGAGGTCAGCTCGGGGACGCTCACGGCTGTCCGGGCACTCCGATCGCGAACACGAACACAGGCTCCCTGCGCTGACCGTCGTCGGGGGCCGCGCGGCTCACCCAGCGATCGAGGAGCTCGTTCATCTGATCCCCGAGCTCCCCGAGCTCGGCGGGTGTCAGCCGCAGCCAATGGCTTGTCGTAAAGGCCCCTTCGTTCCAGGCTTCGCGCTCGGACTCGCTTGCGGCGAACCACTGTCGGGCGATCTCCACGTGATGCTCGAGAGTGAGGCGTTGGGCCGCCTCTGCCACGGCGGCCGACGCTGCGTCCTCCTGGAAGTCGGTTGTCGACCACAGCAGGTTCGCGGACACCAAGCGCCACCACCGCTCCCGGCGATCGCGCGCAAGCTCGGGCGCCTGCTCGACCAGCTCAGCTGCGGCGAGCACCCGAAGGTGGTGACTGACGTTGGCTACGGCTTGGTCGGTGCGACGTGCGAGCGCTGTGGCGGTCGACGGTCCGTGGACCTTGAGCACATCCATGAGGCGCCGGCGCAGAGGGTGCGCCATCGCCGCCAGCACTCGAGAATCGGTGACCTGGCGAACACTCGGGGGGTTGAGCATGTGGACAGCTTACCCATTCGCAAGAGTTCTTGCGCAAGAGGTCTTAAGTTACTATCTCAGCCGATCTTAAGCGTGCGCTGCCCGCTCCCGGCCGATGTTGGGAGCGCCCTGCCCGCTCTCAGCCGATAGCGAGCGCACGTTGCCCGCTCTCGATCGAGAGCAACAGCCGCTTTCGATCAAGCCCGCCGGTATACCCACCAAGCCCACCGTCGGCATGGAGGATCCGGTGGCACGGAAGGACGATCGGAAGCGGATTCGCGCCAAGCGCGTTGCCTGCGGCTCGGGCGCCTTTCGGGCTTCCGGCCTCCGTGGCCATCTGCTTATAGGTGGAGACCGAGCCGTAGGGGACTCTCGCCGTGGCGGACAGGATCTGTCGGCCGAAGTTGCTGATCAGCTGCCAGTCGAGCGACATCTCGAACGCGTGGCGCGCTCCCGCGAAGTATTGATCGAGCTCACGCCGGGGCTGATCGAGCTTTCGCGCCGAGCGGAGCACCCGCGGCGAGACCCGGCGGGAGAGCTCTTCGAGCACTGCCTGCTCACCATCATCGATGTACGCCAGGCGGACCAGCCCGCGCGGAGTCGACGCCAGCAGCAGCGGTCCAGCGGGCGAGTCGAGCGTCGCGTAGGCGACATCGAGCAGCCCCGCCGCGGCCGCGGCCTCGCCGACATCCGGCACCGGCCCCACGGGCGGCGGTGCGCTCTGCGCGAGCATACGCTCGAGCTGATCTTCTGCACTCATTTTCGGTATTCCTTTCGCAGTCGCGTGAGGCCCTCGTGGACGTTCCGGCGCGCCGCCTCCTCGCTGGTTCCCATCGCCGCGGAGATCTCGGAGTAGGCGGCGTCGGCCACGAATCGCATCCCCACGGCTGCCCGCTGCTTGGCGGGCAGTTCCCGGACGGAGGCCCAGAGATCAGAGTCGGGCCGCTGGACGCAGTCGAAGACGGGCGTCTCAGGCAGCTCTGCGCCGACGGGCGCGACCCGGCGCCTCGCGCGCACTGAGTCGATCGCTTTCCGGTGCGCGATCGTAAAAACCCAGCCCCTGAGGTTCGAGCTGTCCCGCAGCCCCGGGTACGCCCGCAGCGCCGAAAGCCATGTCTCCTGGTAGCAGTCATCGGCGTCGACCCGGCCGACGATGGCGATTAGGAAGCGGTGTACGTCGCGGCCGTGCGCGTCGAGCAGCTGTTGAAACGGGGGAAGCGTCACTGCAGAACAAACGTACGACTACGCCGAACTGTGAGACAAGGTCCTTGAAAGACTGCGCTCACAGCTTGATCGAAGCGTCGTTGCGCTATACAAACCAACTATGGCTCGCGCAATCTGGTCAGGAGCGATCAGCTTCGGGCTCGTCAACGTGCCGATCAAGCTGTACAGCGCTACCTCGCCCAAGTCGGTTCGCTTCCATCAGCTCTCGAGCAAGACCGGGGCTCGGATCCGCCAGAAGCGCGTCGACCCCACCACCGATGAGGAAGTCCCCTACGAGGACATCGTCAAGGGCTATGAGATCACCCCTGACCGCTACGTGACGATCGGACCCGAGGAGCTCGAGGCGCTCGATCCGAAGGCAACGCGGACGATCGACATCGAGGAGTTCGTCGACCTCCCGGACATCGATCCGATCTACTTCGACCACTCCTACTACCTGGCTCCTACGGCTGGTGGCGCCAAGGCATACCGCCTGCTGCTCGATGCGATGCGCGAGGCCGGGAAAGTCGGCATCGGCAAGGTCGTGCTGCGCTCCAAGCAGCAGCTGTGCGCCCTGCGCCCCACGGACGGGGTGCTGACGCTGACGACGATGCTGTTCGGCGACGAGGTGCTGGCACCTGACCGGCTCGACGAGCTCGATGCGATCGGAGAAGCCGAGGCAACAGATCGCGAGCTGGCGATGGCTCAACAACTAATCGACACGCTGTCGGCGGATTTCGAGCCGGAGAAGTACCGCGATGAGTATCGCGAGCGCGTGCTCGAGCTGATCGAGCGCAAAGCCGCAGGGGAGGAGATCGCCGTAGCTCCGCAGCTCGAGGAGCCGAGCGCCGCACCCGATCTGATGGCGGCGCTCGAGGCGAGCCTCGCGGCGGTGACGTCCGATGAAGAGGCGCCGTCCGAGCAGCCTGCGCGCAAGCGAACTGCCGCGCGCAACGGCGACGGCGATGGGGCTGCCGCGCCGAAGCGCAAGCGCCCCGCCGCAGCCAAGCGCTGAGCGCTGGCTAGCCGGACCCTGACAGCGGGGCGCCCCCGCTTGGCGGCGCGGTCACATGACGGCGCCGGCGCTTTGGCTTATGGCTCTGAACGGCGCCTGAGGGTGGGCCTGGCGCGAGGTTGAATGGCGTCGGGGGATGGTGATGGGATGAGTGGCGATGATGCGCGGGAGTCGTGGCCGTACGGGCGCCCGCAGCACCCGTCGTCGAGCCTGCGGCGGTGCCCGTCCGGTTGGCGACCGACGAGGTCGTCGAGGACTTGGCTGCAGACCCACAGCCGGCAAGCACGGCGGCTGCCGCGAGCACGGTGATGCGCCTCATCGAGACCTGGTGTAGCAGGGCGCCAACGGTTGCCCGCCCGCTAACAAACCGCTAACACACATTGGTACCCTTCGCGGTCCGCTTCTGCCTGAGGGCGCCGCCGCGGGCTGGACCACTCCCCTATGAATCCGCACCGCCTCCCCCCAGGGGCCAATGGCCTCTACGACCCTGCCAACGAGCACGACGCATGCGGCATCGCGCTCGTCGCAAAGCTGTGGGGCGACGCAAGCCATGCAGTGGTCGAGAAGGGGCTCGACGCGCTCGGGAACCTCGAGCACCGAGGCGCCCAGGGGGCCGACCCGAACACCGGCGACGGGGCGGGAATCATGCTGCAGATACCCGACGGCTTTCTCCGGGCCGCAGCCGCCAGTGTAGAGCTGCCGCCAGCCGGCTCCTACGGGGTGGGAATGTGCTTCCTGCCTCGGGATCCCGAGCGGCGCGCGCTGCTTGAGCGCCTGATCGAGGACACGATCCAAGCCGAGGGACAGAAGGTGCTGTGGTGGCGCGACGTACCGGTCGACGACTCGCACGTCGGCGACACTGCCCGCCTGTCCGCGCCGGTGATCCGTCAGGTCCTGATCGAGTCCTCACCTGAGCTCTCCGATCAGGACGCGTTCGAGCGCAAGCTCTACGTCATTCGACGAGTGATCGAGCGAAGCGCCGGGGACGTGCCGCTCGCGCTTCCAAGCTTCTCCAGCCGGACGCTCGTCTATAAGGGGATGCTGACCGCTCCCCAGCTGCCGCGGTACTTCCCTGATCTCCGCGACCCACGGCTCGCCTCGCGGATGGCGCTGGTGCACTCACGCTTCTCGACCAACACCTTCCCAAGCTGGGAGCTGGCTCATCCCTACCGGATGATCGCCCATAACGGAGAGGTCAACACGCTGCGCGGGAACGTCAACTGGATGCGGGCGCGCGAGTCGACGTTGGCCACTGAGCTGTTCGGCGAGGACCTGGAGAAGGTGGTGCCGGTCGTTCGCGACCGAGGCTCGGACTCGGCGATCCTCGACAACGTGCTCGAGCTGCTGGTGCTGAGCGGGCGCTCGATCGAACACGCGGTGATGATGATGATTCCCGAGGCCTACCGGACGCGGAAGGACATTGATCCTGACGTCAAGGGCTTCTACGACTTTCACTCCTGCCTGATGGAGCCTTGGGATGGCCCGGCCGCGGTCGTCTTCACCGACGGACGCGTTGCCGGCGCGGTGCTTGACCGTAACGGGCTGCGGCCCGGCCGCTGGATCCAGGACACGGAAGGATTCGTGGTGCTCGCCTCCGAGGCCGGCGTGCTGACCGTCGCCCCGGAGCACATCCAGCGAAAGGGGCGGCTTGCTCCCGGCAAGCTGTTCCTCGTCGATCTCGACGAAGGGCAAATCGTCGAAGACGAGGCAGTCAAGCGGCGCGTCGCCCGCCGCAAGCCGTATGCCGAGTGGTACGAGCGCTCAGTTGTGCACATTGACGATCTGCCGCAGCGCGAGCCTCGGACGCCGCGGATCGAGCCGCTTCGCTCGAAGCAGCTCGCGTTCGGGTACTCGCAGGAGGACCTGCGGATGATCATTGCGCCGATGGCGACCAACGGCGAGGAGCCGGTTGCCAGCATGGGCAACGATTCTGCGCTGGCGGTGCTGTCCGATCGCCAGCCCGTGCTGTTCGACTACTTCAAGCAGCTGTTCGCGCAGGTCACGAACCCGCCGATCGACCCCCTCCGGGAGTCGATCGTGATGAGCCTTCAGACCTGCGTCGGCGCCGAGATGAATCTGCTGACCGAGACCCCGGAGCAGGCCCATCAGCTGGTGATGGATCAGCCGATCCTGCGAAACCAGGAGCTCGAGAAGCTCCGCCAGGTCTCCCACGAGGTGTTCGACGCCGCCACGCTCGATATCACCTGGCCGGTCGAGCAGGGAGCCGACGGGATGGAGCCGCGACTAAGCGAGCTGTGCGAGGAGTCCGCTCGCTATGTGGATCATGGCGCCAACATCCTGATCCTCTCGGACCGCAATCTGGGTCCGGAGCGGGTCGCGATCCCGTCGCTGCTGGCCGTCGCAGCGGTGCATCACCATCTGGTCAGGCGTGGAACCCGGCTTCGTACGGGGCTTGTGATCGAGTCCGGTGAGCCGCGCGACATCCATCACATGGCGACCTTGATCGGCTACGGCGCTGCCGCGATCAACCCGTATGTGATGTTCGAGTCGCTCGACGAGCTCGCGGATCGCTCCCTGTTGCCAGTCGATCTCGATCGCGACGAGGCCGAGAAGCGGATCGTCAAGGCGATCGGCAAGGGCCTGCTGAAGACGATCTCGAAGATGGGGATCTCGACGATCCAGTCCTATTGCGGCGCGCAGATCTTCGAGGCAGTCGGGCTCGAGCGCGAGCTGGTCGACAAGTACTTCTCGGGGACTGCGTCGAGGATCGGCGGTGTCGGCCTCGCGCAGCTCTCGACCGAGGCGATCGAGCGCCATTTCCGCGCCTACCCGCGAACTGACCGCGACGTGCTGCCGGTCGGCGGCGTGCTGCAGTGGCGTCGCGACGGCGAGCTTCACATGTGGAACCCGGACACGATCTCGAAGCTCCAGCACGCAGTCCGCGGTCAGAACGGAGACGGTCGGGACAGCTACACGGAGTTCGCTCGTCTTGCCAACGACGAGGCCACTCGCCACGCGGCGTTACGCGGACTGATGCAGCTGCGGGCCGCCGGTGAGGCGGTCCCGCTCGAACAGGTGGAAGCCGCGACCGAGATCGTCAAGCGCTTCAACACCGGGGCGATGAGCCTTGGGTCGCTGAGCCGAGAGGCACATGAGACGATCGCGATCGCGCTTAACAGGCTTGGTGGGCGGTCGAACACCGGGGAGGGAGGCGAGGACCCTGCGCGCTACGAGGCCGAGCCGGGTGGCGACTCGCGGCGCTCGGCGATCAAGCAGGTCGCCTCGGGGCGCTTCGGCGTCAACGTCCACTACCTCGTCAACGCCGACCAGCTCCAGATCAAGATGGCCCAGGGCGCCAAACCTGGCGAGGGCGGTCAGCTCCCGGGCCACAAGGTCGACGAGTACATCGCGAAGATCCGCCACTCGACCCCAGGCGTGGGCTTGATCTCGCCGCCGCCCCACCACGACATCTACTCGATCGAAGACCTGAAGCAGTTGATCTATGACCTGCGCTGCGCAAATCCGAGCGTGTCAGTGTCCGTCAAGCTCGTCTCCGAGGTCGGCGTCGGAACCGTTGCCGCGGGCGTCGCCAAAGCGAACGCCGACCACGTCACCATCTCGGGCCACGACGGCGGGACAGGCGCGTCCCCGCAGTCGTCGATCCAGGCGGCGGGCGTCCCCTGGGAGATCGGCCTCGCCGAGACTCAGCAGACGTTGCTCCTCAACGACCTGCGCTCGCGAATCTCCGTCGAGGTCGACGGACAGCTGAAGACCGGCCGGGATGTGGTGGTCGGCGCGCTGCTCGGCGCCGACCAGTTCGGCTTCTCGACGGCTCCGCTGATCGCGATGGGCTGCATCATGATGCGCGTCTGTCACCTCAACACGTGCCCGGTCGGGATCGCCACCCAGGATCCCGAGCTGCGGGAGCGCTTCCGCGGCACCCCCGAGCACGTGATCAACTACATGATCCTCGTGGCCGAGGAGGTTCGCGAGATCATGGCCAGCCTCGGGATCCGCCGGGTGCAGGACATGATCGGCCGGACCGAGCTGCTCGACATGGACGAGGCGCTCGACCACTGGAAGAGCAAGCACGTCGACCTCTCGATGGTGCTGCAGAGTCCGGAGCTGCCGCCCGGCACCCCCCGCCACCGGACCCGCTCGCAGATGCCGGTGCTCGAGGACGCGCTCGACTGGGAGCTGGTGCGCAAGTGCGCCCCGGCGATCGAGCGCGCGGAGTCCGTGCGGATCGGGCCGGTCCTGGTCCGCAACGTCAACCGCACCGTCGGCGGGATCCTGTCCGGCGAGATCGCCCGCAAGCACGGGCCAGACGGCCTGCCCGAGGGCAAGATCGAGATCTCCTTCTCCGGGTCCGCCGGACAGAGCTTCGGGGCGTGGCTGGCCCCCGGCGTCACCTTCTCGCTGCGCGGGGAGACCAACGACTACACCGGCAAGGGCATGTCCGGCGGGGTGATATCCGTGCGGCCCCCGGAGACCGCGTTGTTCCGGGCCGAGGAGAACATGATCGTCGGGAACACCGTGCTCTACGGCGCCACCTCCGGCCGGGCGTTCTTCCGCGGACTGGCGGGCGAGCGCTTCGCGGTGCGCAACTCGGGCGTGTGGGCGGTCGTCGAGGGGGTGGGCGACCACGGCTGCGAGTACATGACCGGCGGTCGCGTGGTGGTGCTGGGGCCGACCGGACGCAACTTCGCCGCCGGGATGAGCGGCGGCATCGCCTACGTCTACGACGTCGCGAGGCGGTTCGCCGGCCGCTGCAACACCGAGCTGGTGGATCAGGAGGAGCTGACCGACGAGGACGCCGAGGAGGTCAAGTCGCTGATCAAGGAGCACGCCCAGCGCACCGGCTCGCTGGTCGCCCGCAACGTGCTGGCGGACTGGGAGCGGGGCGCGCGTCAGCGCTTCATCAAGGTGATGCCCCGCGACTACAAGCGAGCGCTGGCCGAGCGCGCCGAACGGGAAGCCGCCGTCGAAGCCTGAGCCGGGGGCCGTGGTAGATAAGGCGTCACCATGACGGCTTATCTACCGACGCATTCTCAGAAGGTGCCCCGGTCGCCCGCCAGCCGGATCAGCACGGTCACCCAGGTCCTAAACGGGCGCCATGACTCCGCGCGCTCGGCTAGCTCTGCGAGCGTCGGTGGGGCGTCGAGTCCGTAGAGGCGCGCCGCGTTGCGCAGCACCTTCGGCTCGGGGGTGGCCAGCATCGCGTCGGCGAAGCCGCAGGCCCGGAGCACCACGAGCCCCGCGTAGAACGGCCCGATCCCCTTCAACTGCTGCACCTCGTCGTACGCTCGCTCGGGGCCGAGCTTGTGCAGATGAGCGAGATCGAGCGCTCCTTCGCTGGCCGCCTGCGCGACGCCCCTCAGTCGCTCGACCTTGTCGGCGCCCAGCCCTGGGAAGTTCTCCAGCCCGGCCAGCGCCTCGGGTTGCGGGAACGCCTGGAGCGTCCGCCCGGCCAGCTCGAAGCTCGCGCCGAGGCGCTCGCCCAGCTCGTTCCGCACACTGGCGCCCTGGGCGGCCGGCCGGCGGGCGGAGATGATCGCCCAGGCGGCCCCCTCATAGGGGGAGTGGAACAGGACCGGGCGCTGGCCGGGATGCGCGCGCTGGAGCACGCCGATCGCCGGATCCCGGGAGCCGACCTCCAGGAACTCCTCGCCGTCGTGGTCAAGCGAGATCACCCGGGCGATCTGGGCGACCGCGGACTCGGCGTCGCCGGTCTCGCGCAGCTCAAGCTCGACCTGCACCGGGCCATCCGGCTCGGGTTGGCGCAGGATCGCGCCGGCGTAGCCGGTCCCGCCGTCGATCGGGAAGGCCAGCCGCATCGCGCCGTCGAACGGTGGCGGCCGCCCCTCGTTGGGCCCGAATCCGAATCCGGCCGCGGCCGGCAGCGAGAACGGCCCTCGGGGAACGATCTGCGCGGTGTCACCCATCGGCGCCGACACTACCGCCGTCACAGCAGCGCGCCGGTGACCCCCTGAATGGTGGATATCCCGTAGCCCATCGAGGGGTCGCCGTCGGTCATCACGGCGATCGAGAAGGTGCGCGAGTGACCCTCGAGCCGGCCGATCTGGTGAACCAGCTGGCCGAGCCCGGTGCCTCGCCATCCGCCCTTGAAGAACACCGTGTAGCCGAGCGGACGGGCCACGGCGGGGATGCCCCAGCTCTCAAATCCGGCGATCGTCGAGAGCAGGCGCCGGGCGTAGCCGACGAATTCCCGGGGGATCAGGGAGTCCATCGCGAAGAAGAACCGCGCCTGGTCGGCGGCGCTGATCTGCGAGCTGGCCCAGTCCGTGCTGACCGAATAGTCGGTCATGCCGGCCGTGTGGGCCATGGCGTAGAGCCCGGAGTTGCCGACGATCGACCAGGTATGCGTGGCCGCGTTGTTGTCCGACACATTGATCATCGGGTACAGAAACGAGTTGCTGGCGGGGTCGACGGTGTGCTGGCCGCGGGCATCCAGCCGGCGCAGGTAGGCGACCAGCAACATCGCCTTGACCGCGCTCGCCGACACGAACGTCCGGTGGATTTGAATGCCCGACAGCCGGCCTTCGCTGTCCACGACGGCGAACGCCGTACGGCCGATCCGCCCGCCCAGGTACGCGGCGGCGCGGGCAACGGCGCTGGGAGCCGGGTACCCGAACGGGAGCCGGCCGCCGCCGTAGTAGCCCCGGCCCCGGCAGCCCGGCGGGCGGCGCGGGTTCAGCAGCGCCTGTGCCTGCGGCACGTGGAGGCAGGTCCGCCAGCGGAACGGTCCGGCGGGCAGCGTCACCGTGCTGCGCAGCATCGTCACGTACCGGCTGAGCCGGCTCGAGCGGGTGGGCGGCGCGGTGGCGAACCGGCCGCGCGCGCCGCTTCCGTAAGACCACTGGACCCGGGCATGAGCCCAGCGCAGGCCACCTGGGTGGTGGACGAGAATCGTGACCTGAGCTCGGCCGAGCGAGAGCGCCGTGACCTTGGTGACCGTCCTGCCCCCAACGCCGACGCCGATCTGCGCGCGGGCCGCGGTGCCGGCCAGCTGGACGGTGTAGCGGCTGTCGCGATCCGGGGACACGGAGAAGGAGAACGTCGAATTCGTTGCCGTGACCGTGGTCTGCACGAGCTTCGCGGCCCGGAACGGGAACGGGGTCTGATAGAGCCGAACCTGGGTGCCGGCCGCCACGCCCGTGGCCCGGCCGGAGAGTCGGAGCGCATGGCCGGAGGTGATGTTCCGCCGCGACGCGGCCAACGTGATCGTCGGGGCTCCGCCGCCGGTCGCCGCGGACCGGCGGGAATGCCCGGCCGCCGGCGTCGCGGTCCAGGACAGGAGGACCAGAACGAGCCCCAATGCGACGGTGCTCCATTTCTCCCACGCGCGCACGCGCAGAATGTACGACCCACCCCGGATCGATCCCGCGCGGCGTGGGTCCAGCGCAAAGGTCTGCTCCGACGATGCACTAGCCTTTTGCGGTCCATGGCGAACTCGGGGCATTCTTGAAGATCCATCGGGTCGGGTTCGAAAAGCGCGACCCCGATGAGCGTGTGCACGACTACAAGCAGTACTTCGAGATCCAGCCGGACGAGGAGCTGCGGCGACAGGGGGCCCGGTGCATGGACTGCGGGATCCCGTTCTGCCACGAGGGCTGCCCGCTGGGGAACTTGATCCCGGACTGGAACGATCTCGTCTACCGCGACAAGTGGCGCGAGGCGATCGACCAGCTGCACGCGACCAACAATTTCCCTGAGTTCACCGGCCGCATCTGTCCCGCACCGTGCGAATCCGCCTGCGTGCTAGCGATCAACGACGATCCGGTGACGATCGAGCAGATCGAGTTGGCGATCGCCGAGCGGGCCTTCGCGGAGGGATGGGTGGTTCCCGAACCGCCGGCTCGGCGGTCGGGCAAGACCGTCGGTGTGGTCGGCGCGGGCCCGGCGGGAATGGCCGTGGCCGACGAGCTCAACCGCTGCGGTCACAAGGTCACCGTCTACGAGCGCGACGAGGGCCCCGGCGGCCTGATGCGCTTCGGCGTGCCGGACGCCAAGCTGGAGAAGCGGATCATCGATCGGCGCGCGGCGATCCTCGAGCAGGAGGGAATCGAGTTCAAGTACGACGACGATGTCGGGGGCCAGGGCACATCGGCCGCGGAGCTGCGCGAGCGATACGACGCGGTGGTCCTCAGCATCGGGTCGCGCGTGTCTCGGGACATCGACGCGCCCGGCCGCGAGCTGGCGAACATCCATTTCGCGATGGACTACCTCTACCAGCGCAACCGCTGGGTGGCGGCCCAGGAGGGAAGGCCGTCCCGACCGACCGAGCCGGGCAAGGAGATCACCACCACCGGCAAGAACGTGCTCGTGGTCGGCGGAGGGGACACCGGGAT
>JALYZY010000159.1 GCA_030948665.1 Actinomycetota bacterium
ACGAGCACCGCGAACAGCATCAGCGGCCGCGCCAGCGACCACAGGTAGCCGAGCACGGTGTCGAAGTAGGTGCGCTTGAACTCGTTCGCGGCGATCAGGTAGAGCAGTTCGATCGACCGCCGCCAGCCGCCGCCGAGCACCGATGGTCCCGGTACGTCGCGGAGCACGAGATCTTCGGAGACCGCACTCACGTTCCGGGCTCCAGCTCGAGCACGGGCTCGATGTCGGCGCTGAGCGAAACGAGGCCGTGCCGCGGCGCAGTTCCGTAGACGACAAACTGGAGCACTCTCATCGCCTGCACGCCCATGTCCCCATGGCCCCGGTCGCGCCGAATCCAGCAGTCGATCGCGTAGCGCCCAGGCACGAGCCGATTTTCGATCGGCCCGCGCAGGCGTATCCGCTGGCCGGGCCGGACGGCCTCCTCGAGCGTACGCGTCAGGCCGAACACGACGACGTGATCCTCGTTGACGATGTGCACTAAGAATCTCGGCTCGGCCAGCTCGCGTGCCGCCTCGAGCAGGATGTCGACGATCAGCGGCGCACCGTGCTCGACGTTGACGATCGGCTGCCGCCCTTCGCTCAGTAGTCGGGCCTCCACCACCCGCCCGTTTATCTCGACCACAGCGGAGTCGTCGAACGGCGCCTTGACGGCCTCTCCGTGATCGACCGTCTCGTGGGCGAAATTCAGGCGGTAATAGAGAAGCGCTCCATCCTCGGGGGCGCCGACAAACTTCAACTCTCCTTCGTGCAGCACCATCGCGCGATGGCAGAGCGACTGGACCGTGGCCATGTCATGCGTGACGAGCACGACCGTCTTACCGGCATCGCGGCGTCGATGGAAGACGTCCATGCATTTCTGCGCGAACGCCGCGTCGCCCACCGCCAGCACCTCGTCGATCAGCATGATGTCGGCATCCGCCTGGACCATCACCGCGAATGCCAGGCGAACCATCATTCCCGACGAGTAGTTCTTGATCTTGAGATCGTAAAAATCGCGCAGCTCGGCGAAGTCAAGGACGGCGTCAATCCTGCGCCGCGCCTCCTGGCGCGTCAGTCCGAACAAGACCCCGTTCAGCACGATGTTCTCGCGCGCGGTCAGCTCCGGGTTGAACCCGACTCCTAGCTCGATGAACGGCGCCATGCGCCCCGCCACGCGCACGCGGCCCGAGTCTGGCCGGTAGATGCTGGCGAGGATCTTCAGCAGCGTGCTCTTGCCCGAGCCGTTGCGTCCGACAATCCCAAAGAACTCGCCTTGGTGTACCTCGAACGAAACGTCGCTCAGCGCCCGCAGATCCCGATGAGGCACTCGGGCAAACGGGTGAGTGACCCGCTCCTTGATCGTGTCACGGCGCTGGTCTGGAATGCGAAACGTCTTGGCGACATCGCGGACCTCGATCACGACTGGCCCCGAGGCTGCTCCGGGCCGGGTGGCCCGGCCCATTCCCGAGATCCCCGCCGGCTGGGCGTCTGTGGTCGTTGCTGCCATGTCAAATGTCCTCGCCTGCTCGCGACTCCCGCAGAGGTTCGATCAGGCTAACAGCCAGCTTGCGACGAAACGCTGACCGCTAGAGTGCGCTCCCCATGACGGTCCGGGAGCTGGGAGAGGCGCCCCCGAAGCCGGGTGTCAACGGTCCTTGGGCGGGCCGCCGGCCGGTCCTGCGCGCCTTCACTACCTCGGCCGTTACGGTGGTGGCGCTGATCGTCCTCGGTGCGGCGATTCGCATCCTGGTTGCTCGCCAATCGCTGTTCGCCGACGAGCTGTCGACCTATTGGATCGTGGCCACCCACGGTCTTGGTGGGGTACTGGCCCTTCTGAACGGCACCTACCCGGGTATCAGCCACGCAGAGATCACCCCGCCCCTGTTCTTCGTTCTGTCATGGTTTTCGAGCCAACTTGGACACGCACCGATACTGCTGCGGATGCCGTCGCTCGTGGCCGGCATCCTGACCATTCCGGTGGTCTACAGGCTCGGCGTCCGCACCGTGGGCCGCCCGGCCGCCACCCTCGGCACCGCGCTGACGACCCTCTCGCCGTTCATGATCTATTACTCGGCGGAGGCTCGGAGCTACGGCGTGATGATGCTACTCACAGCCGCATCCACTGTATCCATGCTGAAGGCGCTCGAAACCCGCCGAGCACGCTGGTGGGCGGCATACGGGGCGTGCTCTTGCGGAGCGTTCTACGCCCACTACACCTCGGTGTTCTACCTCATCGGCCAGTTCGTCTGGCTCCTCTGGGCCTGCCGAGAAGCGTGGCTCCCGGCGACCACCGCCAACTGCGGCGCGGTCGTTGGGCTACTGCCGTGGGCACATGGCCTGATCAACGATCTGCGCTCGCCCACCGCCAATATCCTCTCGTTCTTGTCTCCCTTCACGCCGAGCACGGTGGTCCACTCGCTCGCGCACTGGGCGATTGGATTCCCCTACGTGGAAGCGGGCGGAGTCACAGCCCTCCCGGGAAGGCCCGCGCTGGTCCTGCTGGCCGTCGCGGCGCTGCTGGCGCTCGCTGGCGCGGCGAGGCGGTTTGAGTGGGACCGATCGCTCGGCCTCGACAGGCGAGTCGTGCTGGTCGTCGGTCTTGCGCTGTCGGTGCCGTTCGGCGAGGCCCTGGTCAGCACGTTCAGCACCCAGCTGTTCGGCGTGCGTAACCTCGCGGCCTCATGGCCCGCGCTGGCGCTGGCCGCCGCGTGGATGGGGATGGCATCCGGTCCCCGCTTGCGCTACAGCGTGGCGGCGCTCTCGATTGGCGCATTCGCGTTGGGCGCGTTTAAGATGCTGACCGTTCACTACGCCCGGCCTGATTTTCGCGACGCCGCAGCGTTCTTGGAGCGCCGTGTTCCTCCCGGAGCGATCGTGATCGACACGACGGCGTCGTTGAGCCCCGGTCCGCTAAGCGGGCTCGACGTAGCGCTCCCGGCGGGCCGCTTCCGCGTCGTACGGGCAGGCAGTCGCACCGAGCACACTCACCCGTTCGGACTCGCCGACCCCGTGACGTCACTCCAGCAGGGGGTTTCGCGCGCGGTCGCGCAATCCCGCGGCGGACGGATGTTCGTCGTGGCTTTCGCGAGCCAGAGCGCACCAGTCATCCAGATACTCAGCCGGCGTTACAGCCTTGTGCGGAGCCGCCTCTACCCGGAGTTCGTCCCCCTCGAGGTCGACATCTTCGCTCCCCGCGGGTCGCGGGGGAGGTGACGCTCGAGCCCCGAGCGTCGGGTCCGTCGGCGACGTTTGCCCCGGCGCTGGTCCTCACGGTGAGCCTGGCTCTGTCTGGCTTTCTCGTGGTCATGGCCCTGCTCTTGCTGGTCGCGCACCCGCAAACTGCCGGGCTAGGCGCCGCCGCCACGGTGGCAAACCAGCAGAACCAGAACGCAAAGACGGTCCTCTACGTTGTCGCCTTCCTGATCCTGCTTCCTGGCGCGGTCATCCTGGTGCCTCGTCTGGCTGATCGCATTGCTGCCGGCCCCAGCGCAGACGCGCTCGCGCCGCTGTCCTACGCCCTGGCTGGCGGAATCTGCCTGCTGCTCGTGATCGCACGGATCTCGAGCCGCTTGCCGTGGGGAGACGGCATCGGTGTGATCCTGGCGCTGTTCGTTCCAGGCCTGGGGGTGGCCGTCCTTCTCGCCGGCCAGGCGGCACGGCCACGAAGTTGGCGGTTCGCGGAAGCGCTCGCTGGCCACGAGCGCACCCTTGCGGTCGTGGCTGCGGCCCTCGCCTTCGCCGCCGTCCTGTGCGTGACTCGGCTCGGCTCAGTGAGCGACACAGCTTTGGTGCTCGGCACGGCGTTGCTGTGCGCTGCGCTGGCTCTGGGTGGGCGCGTCCGTGGGCTCCCGCGGATGCCGCGGCTTCTGCTCGGCGTGGCGGATCTCGCGGTCGTCGTTGTGATCGTGCTGGCCGTCGTCAACGTGGTGATCTATCACTCCGCGGGCACGCGTCCGAACGCGTTCTTTCCGCCAGGCGTCTACCAGTTCCAGCAGGACTGGATCATCGGTCCGGCCAACCAACTCACGGCTGGAGGAGCGGTGATGGTCAACGATCCCGTCTCCCAGTACGGCGTGGGCATGCTCTACTTCCTGGCTGGCTGGTTCCACCTCGCGCCGATCGGCTACGGGACCTTCGGACTGCTCGACGGAATGCTCACGGCGCTCGTCTACTGCGCCGGATACGCCGTCCTGCGTCTGGCCGGCGCGCGGCGGTGGCTCGCGGCCAGCACGCTTGCGCTTGCCGTGCTCGTCTTTGCATATCACTTGATCTATCCGGTGGGGACGCTTCCCGAGCAGGGGCCGTTGCGCTTCGGGATGCCGATGGCTTTGCTGCTCGCGCGCGTGCTGGCACTCCGGTGGCCCGGTGGCGCCCGCGCAGCCCGAGCGCTCGCGTTGCTCGTCCTTGCCGTCGCCGCGGTTTGGGCCCTCGAGGCGTTCGCATACACCGCCCTGACCTACCTCGTCATCGGCACCGCGGAGGCTGCACTCGAGCCGACCGGCCATCGCCGAGCTCGCTTGGTGCACGATCTGGCACTCGGGTTTGGCGCGATCGTTCTCGCCCATCTGGTCTTCGCGCTGGCCACGCTTGCGGGGAGTGGGCACCTGCCAGCTTGGCGCGACTACCTGGCCTACATCCACTCTTTGCTGTTCGGCGGCAAGGAGGGCTCGATCACGTACGGGTTCGAACCTTGGTCTCCCGGATTGGCTATGGGGGTGGCCGCGGCCGGCTCGGCGGCGGCGACCGTGCTACTGATCAGCCGTGCCCGTGAGTTCGCTCTCGAGCATCGGGTCACAGTCGTCGCGCTCGCGGGCATGACCATGTACGAGATCGCCGTCTTCAGCTACACCGACAGCCGCGCCTCCACCTACCTGCTCCCCTACGTCGCATTGCCGCTGCTGCTCGCGGCAGCGCTATGGCTGGTGCTGCTGGGTCGTCTCGCGCCGCGGGCTTCCGGTCTGTTTCGGGGCGGAGTACGGGCCTTAGCGGGTGCGATAGCTGTGGTCATGCTCGCCGCGGCCTGGCCCACGATCGGCCACAATTTCTCGCAGTCAGCCCTGGCCCGGGCGTATCCCGGTGGGGGGCTACGTGCGGCCGTTTCGCGGCTCTGGCATTCGCCGGTCATCGATCCGCGCGCGCCCGACGGCCAGCGCATCCTCACCAGCTACTTCCCGAGGCGGCGCGCGATCGTCGTACTGCCGACGGCGCAGGATCTGGGCATCGAGATCCTGATGCGCGGTGGCAAGGCCAACCGTCTGTTCATCGGTGACCCGATCATGGATGACTTCATTCCTCAGATTTGGGTGCCCAGGATCGGCGCCGAGATCGCCGCTCTGCGCCCCGGCACGCGGCTGCTGACGAACACCGACGCACTCGCTCTCCTGGCCTCGGTTCAAGGGCAGCCGCCCTTCAACCCGCTCGCGCACGAGACGGGCAGCGCGCTTCCGAGCGCCGTCTATAACGCCCCGGAGCTCGTGTGGACGCTGCAGCAGATCGAGCGAAGGTATGTGCTGCGGCCGCTCTACTCGGACTCGGCCGGGTACGTCGTCCTTCAGGTCCTCGCGCGGCGCTGAGTCGATCCTTACTTGGTGGCCAAGATCACGTTGTGGGCGGCAAGCCGGTGCAGAACCGGCACACGCTCGAAGACGCGCTCGAGCTGTGCCGCAGCGTAAAGGGCGCGCGGGGGCGTGAAGTCCGGGACGACGCCCAGCTGATCGCTGCGCAAGATCCTCGCCCCCGCGGCCCGTAGGCCCGCTAGCACCTCCGCCTCGGGAACCAGGCGTTCATCGCCGGTGTCCTGCGGGACTCGCGCCATCAGGTGACGCCAGTAGGGGTTGCGCGGGTTGTGGTCCCACACGATGATCCGCCCGCCGGGCGTTGCCACCCGGGTCATTTCACGCAGCGTCTGGCGCACGGCGCCGGCCTCGGCGATGTGGTGCAGAGCGGCGACCGTGAGCACGAGATCGAACGAGTCATCGGTGAAGGGCAGCGCGGTACCCGACGCCTCCACGGCGGCCACCTCAGGTGCCCGGCGCCGCATGACCTCGAGCATCCCCGGTGATGGGTCGGCGCCGGTCATCTTGAGCCCCGCGGCGACCAGCCGCGCGGCCAGCGTGCCCGTGCCGCAGCCAACGTCGAGTCCGGATCCCCTAGGGCAATGGGCGACTATGTAGCGCGTTCGCTTGGTCAGGTAGTGCTCGACGATGTGAGCCGGGAGCGTCTCGTCGTATTCGCCGGCGATCGCGTCAAAGTGGGAGACGCTCACGAGCCTCCAGTCGGATGTCTTTGCGCTCGAGCGTCAAGGCAGGCGGCCGCACCCGAGGAACTGGACTCGAGCGCCGCGCACGAAGCACCATCTCGATCATGCGCAGCCCGACCGCGAGCGCCTTCAAGCGGCTGCCGGTCACCGACGAGGTGCCCACGCGGGGCAGGTAGTTGACCGGCACTTCGACGAACCGCGCCCCGCCGAGAATCGACAACAGCATCACTTCGATCCCGGCATGAGAGCCCCCAACCGTCATCCGATCGGCCACCTCACGGGCGACTTCCGCTTTCAACAGCCTGTACGTGCAGCCAACATCACTGAGATGACTTGTGTTGAAGATCGCCTCAGTTAGCTTCGCCACGGCCCAGTTGCCCCATCTGAGGAACCTGTCCATGTTGGCGTCCTCCCAGATCAGCTCCTGGGTGGTCCGGGTGCCGAACACCACGTCGCACTCGTCGCTGTAGACGAGCAGCTTATGGATGTCGCGGGGGAGGAAAGTGCCGTCGGGCTCGGCTAGCACGATCAGGTCGCCGCGAGCTTCGAGCAGGCCTCGCCGGGTGGCACGGCCGTAACCCTGCCGAGGTTCGTAGACGATCCGAGCGGCTGTCTGGTTGACCTCTTCATCGGTCCCCGGCTGCGCGTTGTTATTGACCACGAGCACCTCGTCGACCAGCCCGGTGGCAAAGAAGCCCTCGATGACGGCACGGATCGAGTCGCGCTCGGCGTACGTCATCAGCACTACCGATACTGACTTACCGTTCCACATCGGCGACTTCTCCCTGAGTTGCTGCCGCAGCGAAGGCCGATTCTAAGCGCGGCGGGCGAATGCCCATACCTGCACCGGTAGATCCGGCTCGTTACGCAGCGAATGCCAGGCTCGATAGGCAGGCCAGCGGTCAAGGTTCCCGCGCACGCAAGCGCGGTTCCCCCAAGCGCCGACGTGATCGACCGTCAGCTCGGCTCCCTCGAGCAGCCTCCGAAGGCCGCGGGGAGTAAAGCGCCAGTAGTCCTTCATCCCCCACAGTTCGTGTACCCGGATCAGGAACGGAGTGGAGACGATCACGTGGCCGCCTGAAGCGCACAGGCCGCGCAGGTTGGCCGCCGCTGTCCACGGGTCCTCGACGTGCTCGATGACCTGCTCGCAGATGACCACGTCGAAGGGACCTTGGCCGCGCAAGGGCGCGCACAGATCGAACTGGGGATAGTTGAGGCTGGTGAAGGCCTTCCAGGGATGGTGGCCCTGACCATCTCCACTTATCTCGACGGCGCTCAACCGCCCCGGGCCCAATGAACCAATGTGCGCGTCGACCGCCCGGTTGAGCGGGATGCGCTGCCACTGATCACGACCCGAGGTGGCCTCGGGGTATAGGAGGTCGTCTCGCCGGCGCCGCCAGCGCCGCTCGGCCTCGCGCGCTCGCCCGGCCAGCGCCCCGCTCAAAACACGCCCTGCCACTGCGCCGGGATGGCCTCAGGGCGGATCGGCACCCCGGCGAGGTTACTGTCCTCATAGAACCAGCGGTCGAAGGCGCGCTCCTCGGAGATCATGTTGTGTGCGGCCCAGCCCTCCCGGGCGTCGAGCTCAGCCCAGGGCCGCTGTGAACGAAGCAGGTGCCGAGCGCGGCAAGTGTCGTAGTCCACGCGATGGAGGTGAATGAGCCGCAGGTCTGGGTCGGGCGCGAACTGGAAGTCCTCGCGTCCGTGGAAGCCCGGACGCCATCGCATCGGGACTGTGGCCACCGCCGCCTTGTCATAGCCGTCGTTCCAGAACCACCACCGCCGCTGGTCGAGGATCAGGCGGTCGAATACCAGCGGCGGCTCGCTGTCGCGCAGGTGCAGGATCTCGTAGCCCAGGCAGTTCACCCAGTCCTCGTCGAAGTGGTCGAGGTAGGCGCCGAGGTCGCCCAGCGCAGGAGCCGGAGCGACGATCTCGTCCACGTCGGTGACCACGGTCAACTCGTAGCGACTCAGCAGGTCGTGCTGGAGATCGGTGATCGTCTCGACCATCCACGGGTGGTCAACCGTCGGATGCTCGACCGGGATACGAACGAAGCCTCCGCCGGCCGTCGAGCCGTCCGTTGTCTCGTGGTCCAGTACGTAGATGTCCTCGGGTGCGAACCACCGGGAGTAGTAGCGCAGCCACAGCGGGAAGAACACCGGCTCGTTATGGACGATCGTGATGAGCGCTCGGCGGGGCGGAGTCCCGCGTCCCCCAGCCGCACCCCCGCGCTGCCGGTCTCCTCGCCAGGTGGCAAACCACGGCGCCAGCGGGTGCTGGGGGCTGTCCTGGGGCTCAAGCTCAGTGGGCGGCGGATCGCCCCAGCTCATGACCGGGGCCGGTCAGAGGACGCGCTCAGATGGCGATCGGAGCGTAGTCGCTGGGAAACGCCGAGCCACCGAAGAACCAACACTCGATCGCGAACCGAGGTCGGGGCATCGCGGGGTCGGAGCCCGTCTGGTGCAGGAACAACTCGTCGAACAGCAGCGCGTCGCCTGGCTCGAAGATCGGGCGGATGATGCCTACCTCGCCGGCCGCCTCCCGCGCTTGGCGCTGTGAGACCTGCATGTCGAAGACCGCTTCGTCGCCACCCCGCTTGACCAGATAATCGAAGCGCCGGGGGACGATGTCGAGTCCGGGCGCTTCGTCGCCGCAGCGCGAAAGCGACAGCCACAGGTTCAGCGCCCGCACTGGCCCCATGAAAGCCCCGTCCTGATGCCAGGCCCCTCCGACATGCGGCTCGGCCTTGCGCAGCGTGGTCTTCTGCAACGACATCAGCGCCGGCTCGCCCAGGTAGGCCGAGGCCAGCCCTGCGATGCCGGCCTGGTTGAACAGGTCGACCATCTCGAACGAAAGCATCGGCGAGTCCGAGGCCAGCACACCGCCACCCTCCTTGACCCACGGACGCCCCACATCCGAGTTGAACCGCGAGTGCGGCCCGAACTCGTCGTAATAGCCCTTGGTCATGGGCTCGCCCTGGTCATGGCGCTCGCGCTCTGCGAACGCGCGGTCGATCTGCTGTGCGAAGGCAAGCGCATCATCGCGGTTGACGAGACCGCGGACCAGCAGGCATCCGTGCCGGAGGATGCCCGCTCGCAAGAGCTCGGGAGTGACGTCGACAGGCGTGAACTCCGGCAGTCGGGGGCCCTCGGGGAGGCGCGCGAAATCGGGCTCCGGATGCGGCGGGTGCGCCGGCGCACGGTCCATCAGGCGGATCCCGGCCGCATGGCGCAGATCGACCAGCCGCCCTTCGGTCTCACGGCTGCGGTTAAGTCGGTTGGCTTCGACGAGGCGGTTGATCTCCGCAAACAACTCCTCGTCGCCGCCGTCGTAGTCGCCGTGCTGGGTCGCCGGCGGCTCAGCCACCGCCACGCCGCCGCGCTCTCCCTTGTCGCTCTTTCGCCTGAACCGCCGCATGGGCCGCAACATAGCAATTCGTCAGTGGGCGGCGGAAGGGTTCTCCGACCTCTGAACGGGCCGTGCCGGAGCACCCACCGCGCTCGCTCCGGCGGGCACATCGTCGACCACAACGGCGTTCGCGCCGATCCGCGCGCCGGCCCCCACGCGCACCGGGCCGATCAGCTTGGCCCCTGTGCCGATGCTCACGTCCGGCTCGACGATGGCGCCCTGCACGTTGCCGGCGCGCAGACCGATCGTCACGAACGGGCCAATGACTGCGCCGCGACCGATCTGCACCAGGCCGTCGGCGACGAACTGGCCGTGGATGATGTACACGCCGGGCTCCACCACCACCGGGTCGCCGATGCTGATCTGGGAGAGCACCATGGCCGCCCGGTGGGCCAGGCGGGGGAGCACGGGCACTCCCAGCGCCTGCAGGCGAGCCTTTACGCGGTAGAGGGACTGGGCCAGGAAGGCGTCGCTGACCCAAGCGAGGCGGATGATCTGGGTGCTGGCGTCGAGCCGCCCCCGGAACTCGTATCGCTCACCCCGGTGCAGCGCGGTCATCCGGGCGTCCTCGATCAGCGCCTCGGACAGCTTTGGATGGCGTGCGCGCAGCGCCTTCCAGAAAGCCTTTTGGTCAGCCACGCTATGGGCTTCCGTACTCACAGGGCGGCTAGCGTAGCCGAGCGCTCCGGGCCGCCGGCTGATTCCCGTCAACCGCCGGATCAATACGCTTCGGCGGGTGGCTGAGGCGACCCTGGAGTTACAGCTGGAGTGCGAGTTCCCGGATCAGCTGCAGGTGGGCAAAGGCACCGCGCTGTTCATATGCGGCTGGTGCTTCTGCGCGGAGGCTCGAATCGCCTCACTCGACTTCCTCATCGACGGCGAGTCCCAGCCCGCGATGGCGCACTCGATGCCCCGTCTCGACCCCTTCAGGGCGCTTCACCCGAAGCTCGATCCGTTCGCCCTACCCGGCGGCCCGGACTCTGACTCTGCCGCGGATCCCCTGCTGCACAGCTACCGAAGCGGCTTCTGGGGGATCGTTCGGATCGGGCCACGGCCGGGTGGGGCCGATGTGGAGGTCGCGTTGAGCGCAGCCCTCGAGGGTGGCGGCGAGGTCAGGGTCGGCCTGGCTCGCATCGCTGTCGAGGATTCGCCCGCGCGGCTGACGGGGCGCTGGCCGGCGGGGACCGAGGGGGGCAAGGTCGCGATCTGCATGGCCACCCACAACCCTCCGGTGGACCTGCTCGAGCGTCAGATCAACTCGATCATCGAGCAGAACCACCGTAACTGGGTGTGCGTGATCAGCGACGACTGCTCCAGTGAGGCGGGCCTGCACGCGATCCAGCGCGCCGTCGCCGGCGACGAGCGCTTCATCGTCTCGCGGTCTCCGCGGCGCCTGGGCTTCTATCGCAACTTCGAACGGGCCCTTGCGCTGGCGCCGGGCGACGCCGAGTTTGTGGCCATGGCCGATCAGGATGACCACTGGCGCCGCGAGAAGCTCGAGGTCCTGCTGCGCGCAATCGGCGACGCCCAGCTTGTGTACAGCGACGCGCGGGTGGTGCTGCGCGACGGCAAGCTGGTGTCCGAGACGTGGTGGACTCGCCGTCGTAACAACCATTCCGACCTGCTCTCGCTCCTGGTCGCCAACAGCGTCACTGGCGCGGCGTCGCTGATGCGAGCCGACCTGCTCGAGGATGCGCTTCCGTTCCCACCCGCGCAGTTCGCTCATTTCCACGACCACTGGGTGGCCCTGGTAGCCCTGGCGCGCGGGGCGATCGCCTACGTCGATGAGCCCCTCTACGACTACGTCCAGCACGGCGGCGCGTCGCTCGGCCACGCCGCTGCCAACCAGATGCCCTCGATGCGCGAGCGGATCCGGCATCAGCGCGCGGTGAGGGAACGGGTCCGGATGTGGCGACTTCACTATTTCGTTGACCTCTGCCGGCTGATGCAGCTGGCGGCGGTGCTGGAAATGCGCTGCGGCCCAGCCATGAGCCCCGGCAAGCGCCGGACGCTCGAGCGCTTCCTGGCCGGCGACGAGTCGCTGTCGCTGCTCGCGCGCCTGGGGCTGCGAGGGGCGCGCGAGCTGCTCGGGCACACTGAGACGCTGGGCGCCGAGTGGATGCTGTTTCACGCCCTGGCCTGGCGGCGGCTGCTCGCCGCCAGCGCCCGCGGCCTACCCCAGGGCCGGTTCCGGCTGGATGCCCTGCCGCCGCCCACGCTTCACCAGCAACCGGGCCGAGCAGGGCTGGACGAGAGCGTCCGCGTCGTTGCCGACAAGGTCGCGCCGCTCCGATGGACGCTGGCCGACGACGCTCCCATCCGCGTCAACCTGCTGATCCCCACGATCGATCTCCGACACTTCTTCGGGGGCTACATCGCCAAGCTGAACCTGGCGCGCCGGCTGCTGGCGCGAGGGATGCGGGTACGGATCGTGACCGTCGACCCGGTGGGTCCGCTGCCACCAGGTTGGCGCCAGACGATCGAGTCCTACAGCGGTCTCCACGGTCTGTTCGAGGACGTGGAGGTGGCCTTCGGCCGGGAGGCCAGCGAGCTCGAGATGAGCGCCGCGGACAGCTTCATCGCGACCACATGGTGGACCGCGCATATCGCCCGCGCCGCACTCGAGTTGGTCGATGCTGAGCGCTTCCTCTACCTGATCCAGGAGTACGAGCCGTTCACCTTCCCGATGGGCAGCTACGCGGCGCTGGCTGCCGAGTCCTATCAATTCGCCCACTTCGCGCTGTTCTCCAGCGAGACGCTCCGCGACTATTTCCGCGCCCACCAGATCGGTGTCTACGCGACCGACCCGCGAACCGGGGATGGCGCGAGCGCGTCGTTTCAGAACGCCATCACTGCCGTGGACCCCCCCAACATGACCGAGCTCGCCTCGCGCAGCCAGCGGCGGCTTTTGTTCTATGCGCGGCCGGAGGCGCATGCCGCGCGGAACATGTTCGAGCTGGGGGCGCTTGCGCTCTCGCGTGCGCTGGCCGAAGGGGCGTTCTCCGGGTGGGAGCTGCATGGGATCGGGACAGTGGCCTCCGGCGGGCGCATCTCCCTGGGGGGCGGGCGCAGCCTCGAGCTCCTCCCACGCTCAGATCAGTCCGCCTACGCGCGCACGCTGCGCGAGCACGACGTGGGCATGGCGCTCATGTACACCCCCCATCCAAGCCTGGTGCCGATCGAGATGGCCTCGGCCGGGATGCTTACCGTCACCAACACTTTCGAGCAGAAGACGCCGGAGGCGCTGGCGGCGATCTCGGCCAACCTGATCACCGCTGCGCCGCGCGTCGAGGCGCTGGGCGCGGCCTTGTGCGAAGCCTCAGCGGGATCCGGCGACTACGGCCGGCGGCTCGCCGGTGCCTCGGTCGCGTGGAGCACCGCCTGGGAGCAGTCGTTCGATGACCAGCTGCTCGACCGCGTGATCGGGGCGCTGGCCGGCAACGCCGTGGCCCGGGCGTGAGCGGCCGGCGACCGAAGTCAGCGGGAGCGCTTGAACTCCTGGCTGTCGAGCCGCTCGACGTGCCTGATCGCCTGTTGGTAGAGCGGGCCCTTGCCGCCGGCGGCCTCAGCCAGCCAGATCCAGGCCTCAATATTGAGCGGCTCTTGGCGGGCCAGGTTCTTCAGCGTGGTGATCGCGCGCCCGGGCTGGCCGGCCAGCAGTTCAGCGCGGCCGCGCAGCAGGGCCAGCGTGTCGTCCGGGTTGAGCGTCGCCGCGGAGCGCAGCAGCGCATCGACGTGCGCTTCTTGGCGGGGGCTCAGCCGGGCTGCCGAGGAGACGATCGCGCTGGCCTGATGGGTGTCGTGCGCCTGGTGGATGCCGAGGGCGAACCAGGCGCAAGCAAGCAGCGCCACGATCAAAGCCCCTGCGCGGATGGCCATGCGCAGATGATGGCCGATCTGATCGCGTGACGTCCGAACCCGGTGGCGCCGCTGTGCCCTTGGCCGGCTCTGGCGTCTCGGTTGTGGTCCCGAACTGGAACGGGCGCCGATGGCTGCCTGACTGCCTGATGGCGATCGCGGGCCAGCGGCAGCCCGCGGGCGAGGTCATCGTGGTCGACAACGGCTCGGAGGACGGGTCCCTGGAGTATCTGCGTCGGGAGCATCCGGGGGTACGGGTGCTCGAGCTTGGACGCAACAGCGGCTTCGCGCACGCCGCTAACCGCGGCATCGCCTTGGCCTCCGGTGAGCTGGTGGCGCTCGTCAACACCGACGTGGTGCTGCGGGAGGATTGGCTTGGCAGGATGGCGGGCGCGGCTGCGGGCGACCTCCAGGCTGCCTCGGTCGCGTGCAAGATGCTCTCGCTGTCCGATCCGACCCGGGTCTACGACGCCGGCGACGTACTAAGGCGCGACGGCGTTTGCGAGCAGCGCGGCCGCTTCGCTCGAGACGACGGTCGCTGGGATGGCCCGGGCGAGGTTTTCGGCGCCTGCGCGGGGGCCGCCCTGTACCGCCGCGAGTTGGTTCTAGGGGTGGGCGGCTTTGACGAGCGCTACTTCGCCTACTTGGAGGACGTCGATCTGGCCCTGCGCCTGCGACTGGCCGGGTGGCGCTGCCGGTATGAGCCGGCGGTCGCGCTACACGCCGGCGAGGGTTCCTCAGGCCAGCTCGCCGGCGGGCACCGCTTCTTCGTGGCGCGCAACACGCTGGTGCTGGTGGCCAAGGCGTTCCCGGCTCGCTGGCTTCCGCTGGTTTGCTACCGCCAGCTCGCTTGGCTCTGGCATGCACTGCGGGAGGGGCGGCTCGGAACCCATCTGCGTGGGCTGGCCGCCGCCGCGCCACTTCTGCCCGGGGCATGGCGGGCGCGGCGTGCGCTGCGCGCTAAGGCTCGCGTGCCGATCGAGGAGGCGATCCCGGCGCGCCCCTTCAGAGGGGCTCGCGCGGGAGGCCATCCGGCTCAGATCGCCGGCTGAGCGGCGCCCATCATCTAGTCTCTCGCGCCGTGCCGGCCGTCACCGGAGAGCGGGTTTTCACCGCCCAAGGGGGGTTCAATCCGAGCTTCCAGCGCCATCGCGCGGAGTACCGGCTGTGCGCTCCGCTGCTCGGCCCCGGGCGAGTGCTGGACCTAGGGTGCGGCACCGGCCACTCCTATGAGGAGCTGGCCCCGCGCGAGACCGTGGGATTGGATGTCAGCGCCGACGCCCTGGCTGGACAGCACCGCGAGATCCATGTGGCGGACATGCGCACGCTGCCGTTCGAGAATGGGTCCTTCGCCTCAGTGATCGCGATCCACTCGATCGAGCACGTGCCCGAGCCCGACCGCGTTCTCGCCGAGGTCGTCCGAGTTCTGGGTCCGGGCGGAAGGGCAATTTTCGCCACACCGAACCGACTGACCTTCGGGCGTCCCGATGAGATCATCGACCCGTACCACTACATCGAGTACGACGCCCAACAGCTGCGCGACCTGTGTGCGCGGTTCTTCGGCACAGTCGAGGTTCTGGGCTTGGAGGTTTCCGCGCGCTACGGGGCCATCCATGACGCTGAACGGCGCGAGCTCGACCGGCTGCTGGCCCGTGATCCGCTCCGGCTTCGCCGGTTCCTACCCCGGCGCGTGCGCCAGCGCCTTTATGACTGGCGGCTCGGCTCCGATCGGGCCGCGCCGCGGCCCGGCGCGCTGGAGATCGGCCAGGAGGACTTCTCGCTGTCGCCCGAGCGGCTCGCGGGGGCCATCGACCTGATCGCCATCTGCGATAGGACCTAACGATGGCGCCCGAGCCCAGCCCCAACCACTGGGCGCTAATAAACCGCCTGCTGGTGGAGATCGCGGCTGCCGATCCGCAGACCCGCGCCAACTACACCTGGCCGATCCTGCACGCCGCGGCAATCGCAGCCCGCACTTCACGGCCGCGCATCAGCGTCCTCGAGCTCGGGGTGGCCGGCGGCTCCGGACTGGTGGCCATGGAGCGGGCGGCGACCGCCATCGAATCGCGGCTCGGCGTAGGGATCGACGTCTATGGCTTCGACACCGGCTCGGGCCTGCCGGCGCCCGTCGATCCTCGTGACGTTCCTTTCGTGGCGCAGCCGGGCTACTTTCCGATGGACGAGGAGCGACTGCGGGCGCGCTTACATCGAGCCGAGCTGGTCCTCGGGGATGTGGCAAAGACGGTCCCGGCGTTCATGCGCTCGACGCCGGCACCGGTGGGGTTCGTGTCCTTCGACCTCGATTACTACTCCTCGACTCGCGACGCGCTCGCGTTGCTGACCGGCGACTGGCGAGCCCTGATGCCACGCATCATGTGCTACTTCGACGACACCCACGGTTACCCATGGGGCGACTTCAACGGTGCGCGCCTGGCTATCAACGAGTTCAACGCGGCCGCACTCGATCGCAAGGTGGCCCAACTGTATGGCCTGAAGTACATCCTGCCCGGGAGCGAACGCGAGCAGCGCTGGCCGGAGGCGATGTACCTCGCCCACTCGTTCGACCACCCCGCCTACTCGGACCCCGAGGGCACCGAGCTGGTGACCCGGCTGGACCTGCGCTGAACAACCCGCCCGCGCGAGTCGGCCATGCCCCGGCTCACTTCAGAAGGCCAGCGGAACGTACTCGCTCGGGAACGCTGCCGGGTTGAAGAACCACGACTCCAGCGCGTAGCGCGGGTCCGGCATGCCGTCGTGAACCCAGGTGGCGTGCAGGAAGAAGTTGTCGAACAGAACGGCATCGCCCGGTGCGAAGACCGGATGGATGATGCCCGCGGACCCGGCTTCGTCCTCGGCCACTACCGGCGACACCGACCAGTCGAATCGCGCGCCCGGCGTGCCCGTCTGCACGATCCGATCGATCCGCCGGGGAACCATCACCAGGCCAGGGGCGCGGTCGCCGCAGTCCGAGAGCGACAGCCACACGTTGAGTGTCCGGACGTCCCCCATGAAAGCTCCATCCTGGTGCCAGTCGATCCTCGAGTAGCTGGCGTGAGCCCGGCGCAGGGTCGACTTGTTGACCGACAGGACCGGTCGCCCCCCCAGGAAATCACTGACCAGCTGCCGCAATCCGACGCGTTCGTAGAGATGGAACACCTCAGCCATCATCCGCGGGGAATCAGACAGCCAGATGCCCCCCGCCTGATAGACCCAGGGGCGCTCGATGAGGACGTACGGCGGCTGGGGGACGAACTCCTCGTAGAGGAGATCCTCACCCTCGCCGGACTCGCTACCTGAGAGATCTGAGGCTCGCCGCCGGAAGATGTGGTCGAGGTCCTCGGCCAGCGCCCGCGCCCGATCCTCTGGCACCAGTCCGCGAACTATCGCGCAGCCGTCGCGAAGGATGGCGGCGCGGAGAAAGCCAGGTGAGATCTCCCCGGGCGACAGCTCCGGGATCGCCCCTGGAGCCGGATCGGGCAGCGAGCCGGACGGCGTTGGATAGTCGCGGAGCGCCGGAGGCGATTCGAGCAGGCCGATCCCGGCCCGGTGGCGGAGGTCGCGCAGCTCCCGAAGCGCTTGAGCGTCACTCGAGCGGTCGAGCCGGGACTGCAACGAGTCGATCTCCTCCAGGAGCGGCTGCACCGGCGGCTCCGGCCGAGCCACGGTGCCGGTGTTGCCCGCCTTCTCGCCGCGCCGGCGAAACATCACGGCACGAACTTTCGGGAGTGCAGCACCCCAGTGCGGTGCATGATCAACCGGGCGGCGGCGCCGACAGTCTTCAGCCCATAGACCACCGATTGTCCAGCTGATGCTGACGATGCATCAGGGTGATAGCGCGTGTTCGCGGGAACCTCGGCGATCCGGAAGCCGAAGTGCACGGCCTGCATGATCATCTCCGAGTCGAATACGAAGTCGATCGAGTTACGCAGGAACGGCAC
>JALYZY010000190.1 GCA_030948665.1 Actinomycetota bacterium
GCGCCCTCAGTCCATTGCGAGCGGACCCTGCGACTCCCCCGCCAGGAACTGCCGAATGAACGGGTTCTCGGAGTTGAGCATGTCTTCCGCCGGCCCCGCTTCGACGATCCGTCCCATCCATAGGACGTTGATGTAGTCCGCGACTCGCCGCGCGCTCATGATGTCGTGGGTGACCACGGCGAACGTGGGCAGGTGCTCTTTGCCCTTGGCCTTGGCCTCGTCCATCATGTCTCGGTGGATCTCGATGATCAGCTCGCCGAGCAGCGCGGTCCTAACCGGATCAAGGCCTGAGTCGGGCTCGTCGAACAAGACGATGTCGGGCTCCAGCACCAGCGCGCGAGCGAACCCAGCGCGCTTGCGCATGCCGCCGGACAGCTCGTTGGGCATCTTCTCGCGCGCATTCCCGAGCCCCACCTCTGTCAGGCGGCGCATGACGATGTCCTCGATCTCGTCCTCGCCCTTCTCGGTGTGCTGTCGCAGCGGGAAGGCCACGTTGTCGTACAGGTTCATCGATCCGAACAGGGCGCCGTCCTGGAACAGCAGCCCGAACCTCTTGCGCATCTCGAACAGCTGGTCGTCGGGCATGTTCGGCACCGAGCGGCCGTGCACGAGGATGTCGCCGCGATCGGGGTACAGGAGCCCGACCATGTGCTTGATGCAGACCGACTTCCCCGTCCCCGACGGCCCGATGATCATCGAGACCATCCCCTCGGGGAGCGCCATGTTCAGTCCGCGCAGGATGTTCGCCCTGCCGAAGGACTTGTAGACGTCGACGAATTCGATCGCATCCGGACGGCCCGATGGATACACGCGGTAGGTGTGGAACTTGTATTCCTGGTCGGAGGCTCCAGCCGGCGGCTCGGGCCGTGGAGGCTGCTCGGCGACCACGGAGACCCGCGAGGACGACGGCGTGGGAGCGCCGGCGAGGGGCTCATGCGCGGCAGCCACCTGCGGCCCGTGCGGAGAGGGCTCATGCGCAGCAGCCGCCAGCGGCTCATGCGGAGAGGGCTCATGCACAGCAGCCGCCAGCGGCTCGTGCGGAGAGGTCGCCTCCGGCTCGCGCGGCGAGGTCCCACTCTCGCTCGGCGCCGGCGACTCGGGTTCCGGTGGCGTCGGGCCGTCTGGGCGATCGTCCATCTCTCAGCCTCCGATCGGAGCTCGTGGATTGGCGCCCCAGAACAGCTGAGTGCCCAACATCCCAATCAGGTGTACCGACACGATGTTCAAAACCATCGACTTCGCGGTGGCTCTACCGACCCCGACCGGACCGCCGCTGGCGGTGTAGCCGTAGTAGCAGCCGACCAGCACTATCACGGTGGCCATCGCCATTGCCTTGATCAGGCTATATACGAGATCCGGCGGGTTCTGGAACTGCCAGAAGATCAGGAAGAATCCGCCCGAGGACACATCTCCGATCTGCTGGACGACCACCACGTAGCTGGCGAAGAACCCGGCACCGATCGAGACGATGTACACGAACGGGAGCACCAGCCACGCCGCGAGCAGGCGTGTCGCGCACAGGAAAGTGATCCCGTTGATCCCCATAACCTCGAGCGCGTCGATCTCGTCGGAGATCCGCATTGAGCCGAGCTCGGCGACGATTCCGGTGCCCACCTTGGCGGCCATCATGTACCCGAAGGCGTAAGGCACGAGCTCGCGCAGGTCACACCACGCGGCGAACACTCCCGCATAAGCCGGCACGCCGTTGGCCTGCGTTGAGTAGGCACCCTCGACGCCGCACTCCAGGCCGATGATGAACACCAGGCCCCAGATCACCAGCGTCGAGGAGATGATCAGGATCCCGGATTGCCGGAGCGCCTCGCCGAAGAACTTGAACACCCGCAGCCGCGCGATCTCGCCTACGACGCGGGCGGTGAACTTGACGATCTCACCGAAGGACTCGATCCAGCCGCGCGGGATGTCGAGGATCGCGTCCATGCCTACTTGATGATCGTCGTGATCTCGGGATGCGTCGCGAGCAGCGTCTGCGTGAACGCGTAGTTGAACGCGAAGATGCCGAGGAACGCGATCACGACCGCCTGGTTGACGGCACGCCCCACCCCCTCGGCCCCTCCCGAGGCGGTCATCCCCTTGTAGCAGCAGACGATCGCGATGATCGCCCCGAAGATCGTCGTCTTGACCACCGAGCCCCACAGATCGGTGGTCGACGCGTTGTTGAAGAACGTCGACCAGAACGGGCCGAGCGGAGCGTGGTTGACGAGCGTCGCGAGTACCCCACCGAACACCCCGAAGATCAGCGCGTAGATGTCGAACAACCCGGTCACCAGCATCAGCGCGAGGAACCGGGGGACGACGAGGTTCTTCACGGGATCGACGCCGAGCACCTGAAGCGCATCGAGCTCCTCGCGGACCTTGCGAGCGCCGAGATCGGCGGTGATCGCGGTTCCGGCCACGCCCGCAAGGACGATCGCGTCGACGAATGGAGCGAACTCGCGAATCGAGGCCAGCACGAAGAATCCACCGAGCCTGTCGAGGGCGCCGAACAGCACCAGGAAGTTCGCGGCTTGAAGTCCGGGCGCGCCGTAACCGAACGCGACGGTCGAGACGAGCAGCGGCAACCAGCACAGCTTCAGCGCGAATAGGAACTGACCGACGAACTCGCTGCCATACGGGTATGGCGGCCTGATCGCGGAGACGATCGTCTTGCCGGTCAGGATCATCATGTTCCCGACCTCTTCGAGAACGTTCTTGACCGGCAGGAACGTCCGATCAGCTACAGCCCGGTTCAATCGTCCTCTCGTCCTCCGGCGTGGTCGCTGCTGGCCGGAAGCCTACGCCAGCAGGCCCGCGAAGGCCAACAGCAACCCACCTGCAGCGCCAACGCAGATGCTATGTTCACCGCCCCGTGAGCGGAGGGATGAGGACCCGGACGCGGGCGTCCCATCTCGGGTATGCCCGCCGGCACTGCGCCGGCATTGCCGTGCTTGCCGCCGGCCTCACCCTGGCGAGCTGCGGGAGTACGGCTCCGCGGGCTTCCGCCGATGCCAGCGGGACGTTCGAGGTAACTGTCACGCTGGCGAGCTTCCCCGCCTCACAAAGGCTCTCCGAGCACACTCATATGTTGATCGCCGTACGCAACGCCGGGGCGCGGACGATCCCGAACATCGCGGCGACTGTCTGCAATGTCACCTGCACGTACCCGGCGCCACCAGGCCAGGGCACCAGCGCCGCTGCGTTCGCCGCGAACATCACCGACCCCAACGCGGGCAATCCATCGAGGCCAACCTGGGTCGTCGACAGCGCGCCCGGACCGTGTGAGTCGAGCTGTCATTCAGGCGGGCCCGGATCGGGAGTGACCGCGTCCTCCAACACTTGGGCGCTTGGAGCGCTCGCTCCGGGGCAGACGAAGGTGTTCGACTGGGCGGTGACCGCGGTAGGCCCAGGTAGGCACGTCGTCGCCTGGATGCTTGCGGGGGCGCTCAGCGGGAGCGCCCGCGCCGTGCTGATGGACGGCGCGGCCGCGAGGGGCACGTTCACGGTCGACGTTCACTCGAAACCGGCCCAGTCCTACGTGTCGAACTCCGGCCAGATCGTCACGAGTCAGTAGGGGCCGGGTGGGCCGCCGACTCGCGTCAGACCCTCACGAGTCGCTAAACGCGCCCGGCTCCGCCCCGATGTCGGTCCCGGGCTTCACCGCATCTCGCTCGATCTCCTCGAGTTCCGCCTGATCGAACTCGAGGTGCTCCAGGGCGGCGAGGTTCTGCTCGAGTTGGGAGGTGCTGCTCGCGCCGACGAGCGCGGAGGTGACCCGCGGGTCGCGCAACACCCAAGCGAGCGCCAGCTGCGCGAGGGTCTGGCCCCGACGCTCGGCAATCGCATTCAGTGCCCGGGCGCGCTCGACGTACTCGTCGGTGATCCTGCGCTCCGGAAGCTCGATTCCACGGCGGACTCTCGAGTCGGCCGGCACGCCGTTCAGATAGCGATCGCTCAAGAGGCCCTGGGCAAGCGGCGAGAACGCGATCACCCCAACTCCCTCGCGCCCCGCGACATCGAGCAGCCCCGCCTCGATCCAGCGGTCGAACATCGAGTAGGAGGGCTGGTGGATCAGCAGCGGCGTCCCCCGCCCTCGCAGGATCGCGGCAGCGCGCTCTGTCTCATCCGGGCCGTATGAGGAGATGCCGGCGTAGCGGGCCTTGCCAGCGCGCACCGCCGTGTCGAGCGCGCCCATCGTCTCCTCGAGTGGGGTGTCCGGATCGGGCCTATGGGAGTAGAAGATGTCCACCGTGTCGAGCCGCATCCGCGCCAGGCTCTGCTCGAGGCTCGCCAGCAGGTACTTGCGCGAGCCCCATTCGCCGTAGGGACCGGCCCACATGTCGTAGCCGGCCTTCCTCGAGATGATCAGCTCATCCCGGAGGCCTCGGAAGTCCTCAGCGAAGATGCGCCCGAAGTTGATCTCAGCGCTGCCGTAGGGCTGGCCGTAGTTGTTCGCCAGGTCGAAGTGCGTGATCCCGAGATCGAACGCGCGGCGCAGCATCGCCCGGCTGTCCGCGATCGGCCGATCGTCGCCGAAGTTCTGCCACAGCCCGAGCGAGATCAGCGGCAGCTTCAGCCCGCTGCGACCGCAGCGCCGGTACGCGAGACGTGCGTAGCGGTCCTCGGAGGCCACGAACGGCACAGGCCCCGACGCGGGATCGAACGGCATAACCGGTGGAGTATCGCCGCGATCCGCTTGTGTTCGCCGGGCGGCGAACGGTATTTGCGACGGTTTGGCCAGTTGGACAATGTCCAACGCCGGCGCGATCGCCTACATTTCGTTTCGGGGCCTCGGTCATCGGGGCCGGCTCTCGTAAGCAGACTGCGAGCGGGACGTACCGCCCTGTCCGGTTGCCCGCGCCATAGGAAGGAACAAGCGAACCGCATGCCTCAGATCCGCCAGCAGAACGTCCTTGCCGCACGCTGGACCCCCAACGGTGGCGCCCTCGGCGCCCCCGACCTCACCGCCCCGGACAACCAGATCTTCGGCGCCAACGTGTTCAGCCCCGCGGTGCAACGCCAGCGGCTCCCCCGGGACATCTTCCGGCGTCTGCAGCATACGCTCGCGCGCGGTGAGGCTCTCGACACTTCACTTGCTGACGCCGTCGCGCTGGCCATGAAAGAGTGGGCGCTCGAGCGCGGCGCGACCCACTACACGCACTGGTTCCAGCCCCTGACCGGATCGACCGCGGAGAAGCACGACAGCTTCTACGCGCCAACCGACGAGGGCACCGCGCTGGCGGAGTTCTCGGGCAAAGAGCTGATTCAGGGGGAGCCTGACGCATCGAGCTTCCCGACCGGCGGCATCCGCGCGACATTCGAAGCGCGCGGCTACACCGCGTGGGACCCGACCTCGCCTGCATTCATTCTCGAGAACCCGAACGGCGCCCTGCTGTGCATTCCGACCGCGTTCGCCTCCTGGACCGGCGAGGCGCTCGACCACAAGATCCCTCTGCTGCGCTCGATGGAGGCCCTCTCGAAATCCGCTGTCCGCGCGCTCGAGCTGTTCGGCAACCAGAGCGCGCAGCGGGTGTTCACGACCGTCGGGCCTGAACAGGAGTACTTCCTGATCGACGAGCAGTACTACTTCGAGCGTCCCGACCTGATCACCACGGGGCGGACGCTGTTCGGCGCCAAGCCGCCGAAGGGGCATGAGCTTGACGATCACTACTTCGGCTCAATCCCCGAGCGGATACTCGCGTGCATGCTCGAGACCGAGCGCGAGCTGGCCAAGCTCGGAGTGCCCGTCAAGACACGCCATAACGAGGTCGCGCCCAACCAGTACGAGGTGGCGCCGATCTTCGAGAACTCGAACGTCGGCTCCGACCACCAGCAGCTGACGATGCAGGTGATGCAGAATGTCGCTCGCCGCTACCGGCTGGTGTGCCTACTGCACGAGAAGCCGTTCGCGGGCGTCAACGGCTCGGGCAAGCACAACAACTGGTCGATGGGGACCGACACGGGCGAGAACCTGCTCGAACCAGGCGACACCCCGCACGAGAACATGCAGTTCCTGTTCTTCTGCGCCGCGGTCATCCAGGCGGTCAACAAGCACCAGGGGCTGCTGCGCGCATCGATCGCCTCGCCGGGTCAGGACCACCGCTTGGGCGCGAACGAGGCGCCCCCGGCGATCATCTCGATCTTCCTGGGCACCCAGCTCGAGGATGTGTTC
>JALYZY010000199.1 GCA_030948665.1 Actinomycetota bacterium
CTAGGACTGGTTCGCTCAGCCGCAGAACGCAATCAGCTCGCGCGCGACCCCGACGGGGTCGTCATAGGCGATCAAGAATCCTGTGCCGGGAAGCGTGCGCAGCTGCGCGTCAGGGATCAGGTCGAGCGCCTCTTGGGCGCCCAGGAGTGGATGGGCGGAATCCTGCTCAGCCCAGAGCAGCAGCACGGGGACCGCGATCTGTGCATAACCGTCGAGCAGCTGGTGCTGAGCGCCGACCGGCCAGGCTCGCGCGAACTTCGCCCATGAGCGCGCCCGGTTCCCGTTACCGCCAACGTCGGCGAACGCGTGACGCACGAGATCTCGTGCCGCCGGATTGCGCTGTGCGGAGAGGTGCTCTCCGAGCCCCGGGCGAAAAACCAGCGCGGCGCCGTGGGCGAGCAGCCGGTCCAGCCCCGGGACCGCAGCCGCCTGGCACGCAACCCGCCAGCTGGCGCGAAGCGCCGAGTGCTCGTCCCGGCGGTGAAGCCGCGTCGAGCTGAGGACCAGCTTCGACGGTTCGAGCTCTCCGGCGTTGAGTGCCCTGAGCGCCAGCTCAGCGCCAAACTCATGGCCGGCGACCAGCGGCCGCGGGCCGGCCGCCTCCGCACAGAACCCCGCCACTACCTCAGCCAGCCACTCGGGGGTGTAGGGATGACGCGGGCGGTCCTCGGAGTCGCCGTGCAGGGGGAGATCGGGCAACACCACACGGAAGCGACGGGAAAGCGGTCCCACGACCGGCTCCCATTCCCGGTGGGAGAGGCCCAATGAGTGAAGGAGCACGAGCGCGGGGCCGGCGCCGGTCTCCCGATACGCGACTCGGGCACCGTCTCGATGGTGGTATAGCCTCAATCGCATCGTCGAGTGCGCTCAACATCTGTTCGATTGCAGGCGTGCAGGAGAACCAACACTTGACGGGAAACAGGCGATTGGCTTCTCCTGCCCCTGTCTAGGTTGTGCAAATCCTCCACGACCTTCGCGAACCCTCCAAAACAAGGGTGGAATGTCACTATGGAACCACTCAATCAGAGCCCCCTCGGATTGTCGACATCGCAAGCCGCCAAGGCGCTCGGCGTGTCGCTGGGGACGATCCGGCGTTGGTCGGACCTGGGCTACCTCGAGTCCTACCGTACCCCCGGTGGGCAGCGGCGCTTCAGCGCCGAGCAGATCGAGCACTTCTTGGCGCGCCTCCAGCGCGGACCGAGTCCTGCAGCAGATCGGCGACCGAGTTCTTCAGCAGATCGGCTCGCGAGCTAAATCTGCCGCCACGGCTCGGGCTAACCCGCCCCAGCCTCTCTGATCCGCCGCTCCATGTCGAGCTCGGTGTCGAAGTCGGCGGCGTCGGCATGGCGGTAGTCGACTCCTTCGCCGGTCAATAGCCCAGCGAGCACCTCGACGTAGCGACCATCGAGTTGGCTGTCCGCCACTCGTCGCAGCTCCCGGAGCGCCTCGAACGAACTCATCTTCGTCCTATACGTGTCGTTGGCAGTGAGCGTGTCGTAAATCTCAGCGACCGAGATGATCTTCGCGATCTCGGGTATCTCGTCGGCGGTCAGACCGCGCGGGTAACCGCGGCCGTCGATTCGCTCATGATGGGAGAGCACGATCTCGGCGACCGGCCCGTAGATGCCGAGGTCCCTGAGCATGTCGGCCCCCAGCTCGGGGTGCTGCTGGATCGCTTCCCAGTCCTCTTCGGTCAGCGTGCGCCCGCGTTCGGCGACGCGGTCTGAGAGGGCGAAGTGGCCGATGTCATGTAGGAGGCCTGCGGTATGGGCGAGTTCCTGCTCCTGCTGGTCCATTCCGACCTTCGCCGCCATGTCGCGGGCGAAGCGGGCGACTGCGGCGGCGTGGCGGGCGGCGCGCCGGTCCCGGATGTCGAGCGATCGCATCAGGCCGGCGAGCACGCCCCAGGAGAGCGAGACGTACTGCTCGGCGCGCTGGCGAGAGCGCTCGAGGAGCATCGCCATATACGAGAAAACAAACACGGCGGTCAGCGCGAACACGATTCCGCGTAGGCCGACCAGCAGATAGATGCTTGCCCCGGCGACCGCAAGCGCTACGTTGAGGGCGGCGCTGGGCAGCGTGTCAAGGAAATGGCGGATCGGCAACGGCTGACCAGACAGGGCCCGCGACACAAGCCCGTAGATCAGGAAGCTGAGTGCCAACATCGCTAGCCCTGCGGCCGACATCACGAGATAGAAGATTGCGGTGTCGTTGGCCTGTGGTTGCAGAACACGGACGATGAACGCAGCTGCGACCCCCGGCACCACGCTGGCCGGCAGATTGACGAGAGCTACCGTACGTATGGCCGTCTTGCGCCGGCCAGCCGCCCCCAGCTCAGACAGAATCGCCGCGGCTCCAGCGGATAGCGGACCAAGGAACGCCGCGGCTAGGAGACCTACGATGAAGGCAGCCGAGACGTTGACACCTCCCCGCGGCCCCGCAGTCATCAAGCCGGCCACGACGGCCGCCAGCATCAGGATTAGGGTCAGCGAGTTGACCCGATCCAGGTGAGCGGCCGCAAGGGCTGCCCCGCCGGCAAGCAGCAGGAACGCGACGAACGCGTACGGTAGAGCCCGGCTCACCGAGCGCGGTTGCGTCCTGGAGGAGCCGGCCTCGCCGGTCATCGCTTCAAGTTAGCGCGTAAGACGGCAAGCGCAAGTGTTGGGTTGGGTTCAGCCTCCGCGGTAATACATGAGGTTCCCTCCCTTCCGGTGGTTCGAATGAATACGAACAGCCGCAGGGAACCAACTCAGAGGCAGGCCCCACGCGGCCACCTCGCGGACGCGCGCCGGCCGAGAAAGGACGATTTGCGACCTACGAGTTTTCGGTGCAAAGATTTACGATAAGGTTTTCTGGACTCTTACCGATAAAACCTGTGCAATTCTATGCAGAGGCGCTTAGCGATTCAACCATTCGGTCGAAATAGCAACGTTCCGACGCTAATTCCTATACATGCGCTATCTCAAGACGAGTGAAGCGGCGACGCTGCTGAACGTAAGCCCGAACACCCTTCGGGCGTGGGAGCGCCGTTTCGGATTCCCAAAACCGCAGCGTTCCCCGGGCCGGCATCGACTCTATACATACGGGGAGGTCGTTGCACTGAAAGATGCCTTGGGGGAGGGGCTTTCGATCTCCTCTGCCGTGTCACGCGCGCGTGAAGGACTGACCGCCGACACCAGCTCGCTGGTTGGGGCCCTTGTTTCCTACGAGAAGCAGCGTGCGGACGCCGCGATCGAGGCGGCCCTGGCCTTGCGTTCGCTTGACCGTTCGGTGGACGAGGTCCTCCTTCCCTGCCTGGAGGAGATCGCGCGCAAGCACACCGTCGATTCCGCAGCGTGGGCGTTCGCCGCGCACTGGGCCGGGGACTGGCTTCGTAGGGCGACGCGCCTAGGGCCCGCGCCCATCCGACCGGTCTCAGTGGTCATCGGCGATGCCACCCGCGACGAACTCGACCCCGACGCTCCCCAGGTCCGCGCGCTGGAACTGTTCTGCGTGCGCGAAGGGATGCACGTGCTGACGCTGTCCGCGCGTGGGATCGCCGGGATCGGTGACGCGGTAGCAGTCCATCGCCCGAACCTGGTGGTAGTCGCCGGGCGCTACCTCGGCGATGACACAGTCGCGAGATGGGCGTACGGAATTCGCCTCGCGCTGGGACCGCTGCCGCTTGCGGTCTTCCGGCGCGGAGACGAGCGTGCCCGGCAGCGGGCCAGCGGTAACACCGTGTTGCCGTCCACCGCCGCCCGCGCGTCCCAGATGGTGCTCGAGCTCGCCGAAGCTGAGGTCGCTGGAAGGTCGGTCGGATCCACGGCGCATGGGCGCCAAAGCGGGCCGCTCGACCGCGACGCGATGTAGCGGTCTGTAGCCCCGCCAACGTCTCCGCAGCACACGGCCCGAAGCGTCACTGGCCGGTCTCCGCCGATGCGCTTCGGCGAGCGCTCACCTTCGGAGGACACCGGTCGATAACCCGGTTGTGAGCGGGATACGAACGAACGCTGCTGCGGTGATGCTTGGGGTGAGTCCCAACACTCTCCGGAGCTGGGAGCGCCGTTACGGATTCCCGTGCCCGCGGCGTTCACCGGGCGGCCACCGGCAATACGGCCTGGCCGAGCTCGAATCGCTCCGAGCGACGCTCGCGCAGACCCATAACGTGTCTTCCGCAATCGCACTGGCCCGCCAGCGTGGCGAAGGGCCCCCCTCCTCGGCGCGGCTCGCAGGCGCGTTCGCGTCCTTCGACGAGGAGGGCGTCAACCGTCTGCTCGATGAAAGCCTGGTGCTGCGCTCATACGAGCGGACGATCGAGGACCTGCTGCTCCCGGCGGTTGAGCTGCGGGTCGAGGATCGCAGCTCAGGCGCCGAGTACGAGTTCGCCTGGCGTCATGCCACCGGATGGCTCGCCGCGCTGAAGCGGCTTTCGCCTCCGGCGCTGCGCGGAGACGGGGTCCTGATTCTCGACGCCTCCGCGCCGCTGGACATCGATGCACTGCATGCCCAGGCGCTCGAGGTCATCCTCCGGCGAACGGGACTCCGGACTCTGCTGATCAGCCCGGCGGTCGACCCAAAGCGCCTGGGCCGGGCCATGCGCGCCCTCGCTCCACGCGCGGTGGTCCTCACCGGACGGCGCATCACGCTCGACGGGATCGGCCGTGTGGTGTTCGCGGTCCGCAGCACGGCCCGGGACGTGATCGTCTGCGACTTTCGGGGTGCTGTCCCGAGCTCCGAGACCGGGACCGCCTACCGGCTCGGCGATGGGCCAGTAGATGCTCGCGATCGGCTGCTGGCGCGGCTCGATGAGCCAGCCGGCACCAGCACTATGCAGCGCGCAAGTCGGGTGGGGTCGCAGACTGCCCCCGGTCCGATCTGAGCCTCGCGACAGACGCCACGGCTCGGCGCGGGCGGCTCCTATCATCCCGCGCCCATGTCCTCACGACTTCGCCCCGTCGACTCGCGACCGTCTTTCCCGGAGCTCGAGGAGCAGGTACTAGCGCGCTGGCGCGAGCGAGACGTGTTCGCGGAGTCGCTTCGCCGGCGCGCCGGATCGCCCGCTTGGGGCTTCTACGAAGGGCCTCCCACGGCCAACGGACGCCCAGCGACACATCACGTCCTGGCCCGGGTGTTCAAGGACATCTTCCCGCGCTACAAGACGATGTGCGGGTACTACGTTGAGCGCAAGGGCGGCTGGGACTGCCACGGCCTGCCGGTCGAGCTCGCGATCGAGGCCGAGCTCGGCTTCACCTCCAAGGAGGACATCGAGCGGTATGGGATCGCCGAGTTCAACGCCCGCTGCCGGGCGGCGGTGCTCAGTCACGTCGAGGACTGGAACCGCCTGACTGAGCGGATCGGGTTCTGGATCGACCTCGACGACGCCTATAAGACGCTCGACCCGAAGTACGTCGAGTCAGTGTGGTGGGCGCTCAAGACGATCCATGAGCGCGGGTTGCTCTACGAGAAGCTGAAGGTCGTGCCTTACTGCTCGCGGTGCGGAACCGCGCTCTCGAGCCACGAGCTGGGCCAGCCCGACGTCTACCGGGACGTGCTCGATCCGTCCGTGTACGTCCGGCTGCCGGTCACGGAGCCCAAGGGTGCAGCGCAGGCCGGGGACGAGCTGGTGATCTGGACGACGACCCCGTGGACGCTCGTCTCGAACGCCGCTGTCGCCGTCGACCCGGAGTTGGTGTACGCCCGGGTCCGCAGCGACGACGGCGCGATCCTGATCGTCGCCGAAGAGCTGATCGACCGTGTGCTCCCAGGCGGCGCTGACGTCCTGGCGACGTTTCCCGGGAGCGATCTCGAGGGGGTGGGATACGAGCCGCCGTTCGGATTCATCGGCCAGGACGCATACGGGGAGCGTGGGCACACCGTTCTGCTGGCCGACTTTGTCACCGCCCATGAAGGGACGGGCCTGGTCCACACGGCAATCGCATTCGGCGAGGATGACTTCCGGCTCGGCGAGCAGTATGGGCTGAACGTAGTCAATCCCGTCCGCCTCGACGGGACATTCGACGCACGCATCGGCGAGTACGCCGGCAGGTGGGTCAAGGACGCCGATCAGGATCTGATCGAGGACCTGCGGGCGCGTGGGCGGCTGCTTCGGGCCGAGACCTTCGAGCATTCCTATCCACACTGCTGGCGCTGCCACACGCCGCTGCTGTATTACGCCAAGCCGTCCTGGTACATCGCCACCAGCCAGGTGAAGGACCGCCTACTGGCGGCCAACGAGACAGTCACCTGGTACCCCGAGCACGTCAAGCACGGACGGTTCGGCAAGTGGCTGGAAGGCAATGTCGACTGGGCACTCTCGCGCGAGCGCTATTGGGGGACGCCACTGCCGGTGTGGTGCTGCCCGGCGGGTCACCAGCACGTGATCGGCTCGCTCGCCGAGCTCGAGCAGCTCTCGGGAGTTGCGCTCGAGGATCCGCACCGGCCGTTCGTCGATGAGGTGAGCTTCGCCTGCGCGCAGTGCGGGGAGGCGATGCAACGCGTTCCCGAAGTGATCGATGTCTGGTTCGACTCCGGGTCGATGCCATTCGCCCAGTACCACGCGCCGCACGAGCACCAGGAGCACTTCCGCGAGCGTTTTCCCGCCGATTTCGTTTGCGAGGCGCTCGACCAGACGCGGGGCTGGTTCTACTCGCTGCTTGGCGTCTCGACGCTGCTGTTCGATCAAGCCCCTTACCGGAACGTGGTCTGCCTCGGGCTGATCCTCGACGAGGAGGGGCGCAAGATGTCGAAGTCGCTCGGCAACGCGGTCGAGCCGCAGGCGGTGATCGAACGCTACGGAGCCGACGCGTACCGGTGGTACCTGTTCACCTCCAAGCAGCCATGGGACGGCTACCGCTTCTCGATGGAGGCAATCGGAGAGGGAGTCAGGCAGTTCCTGCTCCAGCTGTGGAGCACCTACTTCTTCTACGTCCTCTATGCGGAGGCGAATTCGATCGAGCCGGCCTCAGCGGCGGACACCGAGCTGACCGACCTGGACCGATGGGCGCTCTCACGGCTCCAGGGGACGATCGAGGTGGTTCGCGACCGGCTCGACGACTTCGACGCCACTTTCGCGGGCCGGGCGATCCAGGAGCTCGTCGACGAGCTCTCGAATTGGTACGTGCGGCGGTCGCGACCGCGATTCTGGGACGGCGAGAAGTCGGCGTTCGCGACGCTGCGCGAGTGCCTGGTGACTATCGCGAAGCTGCTGGCTCCGTTCTGCCCGTTTGTCGCGGATGAGATTTACGACAACCTTGACGGCGCCGAGGGTAGCGTCCACCTGTGTGACTTCCCCGAGCCTGGCGCTCGCGATCACGAGCTAGAGCAGGCGATGGCCACAGCCCGCGAGACCGTGCGACTCGGGCTCTCTGCGCGGGCACAGTCAAAGCTCAAGGTCCGCCAGCCGCTGCGGGCCGCGGTGGTCGTGGCCACCGGCCGCGAACGGACGTCGATCGAGCAGCTTGGCGAGCTCGTGCGCGAGGAGCTGAACGTTCACGAGCTGCGGTTCGTCTCGCAGGCCGACGAGCTTGCGGAGGTCGAGCTCAAACCCAACTACCGCGCTCTCGGCCCCCGGTTCGGCAAGCGAATGCCGGTCGTCGCCGCCGCGGTCGCGGGCCTTGACGCCGCCCGCGCCGCGGCATCTCTCCGCGCGGGCCACGCGGTCGCGATCACGATCGCCGGCGATGATCACGAGCTCTCAGCCGACGACGTGATCATCTCGATGAAGCCGCTCGAGGGCTATCAGGTCGAGCGGGAAGGCTCCCACGCGGTCGCGCTCGAGCTCGAGCTCGACGACGAGCTGCTCGCCGAGGGGTGGGCGCGGGAAATTGTCCACGCCGTCCAGAAGGCTCGTCGCGACGCCGGGCACGAGATCAGCGACCGGATCGCGCTGACGCTGGACGGCGACGCGGCGCTGCTCGATGCAGCCCGCCAGCACCAGCCCTACATCGCGGGCGAAACGCTTGCGGTGAGCGTCGCCTACGAATCCTTGCCAGGAGTCGAGCCTGTGCCGCTCGATGGACGCGCGCTACGCCTGGGTGTCGCGCTCGCCACCTAGAGGCCGGCGACCGACTCGCCGCCGGCTCGAAACTCTACGCTGCGAGTCGCCGCCTACGAAGCGGGCGACTCAGCCAGCGCCGGCGCCAACTCGGCCTCGAGCTTCTTCTTGGGGTACGCGCCGATCACGGTCTTCGCCGCCTGTCCGTTGCGGAACAGGATCAGCGTCGGGATCGACATCACGTTGAACTGAATCGCCGTGCCCTGGTTCTCGTCGATGTTGAGCTTGACGACCTTAAGGTCCTCGGCGTGGTCCTTGGCGATCTCCTCGACTACGGGGCCGACCATCCGGCAGGGTCCGCACCATGGTGCCCAGAAGTCGACAAGCACCGGGGTCTCTGCCTCGAGGACCTCGGCTTGAAAGTTGTTATCGGTCACCTCTGTGACGGTGCCTGCCATGTGCGCTCCCTTGCTGTAGATCGGTACTTCATAAAGTATAGCGACTGATTCGGGCCGACCGAGCCGCCCCTCTGCGGGACGCGCAGAATAGCCTTGCTGTCGGAGTGAACAATCCGACCAACAACGAGATCGCTCGCGCTCTGGACGAGCTGGGCGACCTCTATGAGCTCGACGGTGCGGTGATCCACCGGATCGTTGCCTATCGGAACGCCGCCAAGGCAGTCCGCGATTCGCCGGTATCGGTGACCGCGCTCGCCCGGCAGGGCCGCGCCACCGAGCTTCCCGGGATCGGGCAGATAATCCAGGAGAAGGTGCTCGCGCTCGCCGACGAGGGAACGATCCCGGCGGCGGTCAAGCTCCGGGCCAAGTTCCCCGCTGGGCTGATCGAGCTGACGCACCTGCCGGGACTGGGGCCCAAGCGCGCGCGCAGGCTGTTCGAGGAGCTGGGGATCGACTCGCCGCAGGCGCTCCGGGCGGCAGCCGAGCAGCAGCGGATCCGCGCCCTGAAGGGCTTCGGCCCGAAGGCGGAGGAGGCGATCCTGGTGGCGCTGAGCGCGCCGGGCGCCGGCGAGCCACGGGGGCGGGTGGTGCTCGATCGGGCCCTTGCGGCCGGCGAGCTGCTGATCGCGGCGTTGCGTGAGCACCCAGCGTCAGAGCGCGTCGAGCTCGCGGGATCGGCGCGCCGGATGACCGACAGCGTCAAGGACCTCGACGTGATCGCGACCGCCAGCGATCCGGCCGCGCTCGCCGCCGCCGCGGCGCAGCTCGACCTCGTGGAGTCCGCACAGACGCCAGGGGAGGCGGGCGTCCGGCTGCGCACGCACACGGGCATCCAGCTCGATCTGAAGATCGTCGCGCCTGACCAATTCGGAAATCTGCTCCAGCATTTCACCGGCTCCAAGGAGCACAACATGGCGCTGCGCGACGCCGCAGTCCGCAAGGGCCTACACGTATCCGAGTACGGGTTGCTCGACGACGGGACCGGCGAGACCCACCGGTGCGAGACCGAGGCCGAGGTGTACGCGTTACTCGGCCTCGAGTACATCGAGTCCGAGCTGCGCGAGAACCGCGGGGAGCTCGAGGCGGCAGCGCGGGGGACGCTTCCGGATCTGATCGAGCTCGGCGATCTGCGCGGCGACCTTCACTCTCACACCACCGCGTCCGATGGCACCGCCTCGGTAGAGCAGATGGCGCTGGCCGCCCGCGACGCCGGCTACGAGTTCCTGGCGATCACCGACCATTCGGCGAGCTTCGGGTTCGGCGATGACCTCTCGCCGCGGAGGTTGCAAGAGCACGTCGAGCACATCCGCTCGGTCGCGATCGAGGGGATCGAGGTGCTCGCGGGCTCCGAGGTGAACATCCTGCCCGACGGGACGCTCGACTACCCCGACGAGATCCTCTCCGAGCTCGACTGGGTGATCGCCTCGGTTCACTCATCGTTCCGGATGCCGGGACGCGAGATGACCGAGCGAATCGTGCACGCCATCGAGCACCCGCTGGTCGATGCGATCGGTCACCCGTCGGGACGGAAGATCGAGCGCCGACCGCCTTACGAGTTCGACGTCGAGCGCGTGATCGAGGCGGCGGCCAGAACGGGGACGATGCTCGAAATCAACGCCAGCCCCGATCGCCGGGACCTGAACGAGGTCAATGCCCGCGCGGCTGCCGCGGCGGGGGTGGCGGTCATCATCAATTGCGACGCGCATCGCGTGGGTGGCTTCGAGGTGGCGCGCTACGGAGTTGCCACCGCCCGTCGAGCCTGGTTGACTGCCGGCCTGGTGGCGAATACCCGGCCATGGTCCGAGCTCGCAGCGATGCGCCCGAGATCCGCGGGATAAAACCCCCCACAGTGCGGGCTAACGTCCCGCGGGTCGGCGAGGCCGCTGCTTGCCGGGGGGCCGGCGCGCCGGCGTCCGAGGCGCGGCGGGCTTACGAGGCGCCTCTGGGGGATCGGGGCGCCGCTGGATCATGACGAACGCGGCCAGCGCGCCGAGGAACAGGACCAGCGCGACGAAGAAGTTCAGCCGCAGACCGAGGACGTGGTTCGAGTAATCGATCCGGAGCGTCTCCTCGAACATCCTGAAGCCCGAGTAGCCAGCCACGTACAGCGCGAACAACCCTGGCGGGCGGATCCGGCGACGGTGCCCGAGCCACACCAGGAACGCCGCCAGCGACAGGTTCCAGATGATCTCGTAGAGGAACGTGGGGTGAAACGTTGCGTACTGACCGTAGCCCGGCGGGCGGTGGGCGGGGTCGATCTTCAGGCCCCACGGGAGCGTCGTCGGCTTGCCGAACAGCTCCTGGTTGAAGTAGTTGCCGATCCGCCCGATCGACTGGGCGACGAGCAGCGACGGCGCGACGGCGTCGGCGAAGCGCCGCGCGTCAACCGGCCCTAGGCGCCGACGCGCCAGCCAGATGCCGACCAGCGCCCCGCCGGCCACGCCGCCCCAGATACCCAGGCCACCCTTCCAGACGGCGAACGGCCCCCACCAGTGGGGCGGGATCTCGCTGGGAGTTGTGATCAAGAAGTAGATCCGGCCGCCGATCAGCCCGGCGGGGAACGCCCACACGGCGATCTCCTGCGGAAGGTTGGGGTCTCCCCCCTCCTTGCGCCAGCGGTGCCGGGAGATGACGATCGCCGCGAGCACAGCGAGCACGTACATGAGCCCGTAGGCGTGCACGAACAACGGCCCGATGTGAAACCCGCTCTGGGAAGGGCTCGAAATGTAGGACGAAGTCCAGATCACGGCACGGTCATCCTGTCAGTAAGCGAGGGAGCACCTGCTCGGCGAGCGTCCTGCGGACCGCCTCGGCGGAGAACGGCTCGAGCAACTCCGCGGCTTGCCTCGCGTAGTCCGGGACCGGATCGTCGAGCGCGATGCGAATCGCGCCGACGAGATCGTCGCCCACCAGGCGCGGGTCGATGGTCCTCGCGATCTCGAGCGCGGGGTAGGCCCCCGGAGCTGGAGTGCTGACCAGCTGGCACCCGTCGGCCAGCGCTTCGAGCGGGGCGATCCCGTAGTCCTCGCGGCGGGGCGCGGCGATGAACGCCCGCGCGCGGCGGAGCAGCGCGCGGTACTCGACCGCCGACAGGCGCCCGGCGACCTCGATCCCGGGAGCCGGCTGGACGCCATCGAGCCCCGCGACGACGAGCCGTTCGTCGCCGCGCCTGGCCGCCGACCACGCGGACAGCACGTGATCGAGGCGCTTCTTGTGTGGATTGCCGGCGTACATCACCGCGGAGATGTCCCGGACCGCGGCCGGGGGACCTGAAGAATCGACCGGGCAGGGCACCACCGCCACCTCGCCCGCAACACCATCGAGTGGGTGCAGCGCGCCCGCGCTCATCGCCAGGATCAGCGGTGCCCGCGCAAGACGGCGCCGCTCGACAACTCGCTGCCAGACCCCGTGACGCCCGGGCCGGTTCTCTGCGGCGAGCGAATCGACCCACACCGCGCCCGGCACCGGCCACAGCAGCGAGGCGGTGATCGAGCAATAGATGACCGCCGCCGGATCGTGCTCGGCGATCGCGCGGGCAGCCACACGTCGTGCGGCCCGGGCCTCGAGGAAATCGGTGAGCGCGAACGTCCGCACCCTGCGCAGCGGACCGGTGCTCACGCGCACGACGCTCGCTCCCGCGGCCTCGAGCGCGTCGGTGAGTGCCTGCGCCGCAATCCGCCATCCCGTCGTGCTGTCGACGGACACGACTAGGACGTCCGTCCCTGACATCGCCGGCTAAGCGCGTGGCCGGGCGCGCCGGGCGCGACCGGATGACCCGTTGAGCTCGAATCGATTGGATCGGAAGCCCGGGGTGCGGACCAGGCGGATCGGCTTCAGCGGCGAGGTCTGCTCGACATAGAAGCGAGCGCCATCACGGTCCTCGATCGCTGTCACGGCGGAAGCCTGGCGGCGCCACGCAAGCGCCCAGATGATCGCGAATCCGGTGGCAATCGCGGCCACCTGGGCCACTGCAAACGCGACAGCGCCGGCGCCGATCGTCGAGACGAGCAGCGGCCACAGCCGGTTCAGGAGCGTCCTGGCCGGATTCACCTCGGGAAGCGAGGGCAGCGTTCTCGCGCTCGATAGCAGCGTTGCGATCGGGGGCGATGTCTCCGCTTGCCGCCCCAGCCACAGTCCGATCCCGCTCGCAAGCAGCCACCAGCAGGCGCCGAACACGACCACCAGATCGTCGCCGCTGTTGGCGGCGCTGAGGACCGTGAGGACGGCGAGTGCACTTGCGGCGCCGGCGCTCAGCAGAACCGTCGTGCGGAGAAAATCGCTGAAGCGCATCTAGTGGATCTCGCCGGAACGTCGCGGGTGGGATGTTTCGGTGGGACCCACTATTCAGCGATCAGCGCAGCGAGCAGATCCCTGACCCCACCGGTTCCCTCGACGACGATGTCGGCTTCGCCGGTTATCTCGGACGGCCCCTCGTCCGAGCGCACCCCAACCCGGATGGCGTGTGCGATCTGGCCCTCCTGCACGAGCTCGGTGAGTGCCCGGAAGGCATCGAGATCGGTGGTGTCGTCGCCGACGTACATCGCCGCCTCGACGTCGGTGTCGCTCAGGAAGGCCTTGATTCCGGCGCCCTTGTCGATCCGCACGGGGGGACGAACCTCGAGCACCTTCCGCCCCCAATGCGTTCGGAAGCCGCTCGCCTCCGCTTTGGCTGCGACCGCATCGATTGCCGCCCGCGCCGCCTCCTCATCGGGCGCTCCACGCCAGTGAAACGCCACGATCGTGCCCTTGTTCTCGATCCGCACCCGGCGGCGGCGCAGGTCGGGGGTATCCGACTCCCGACTGAACTCCTGGACGCGGACGACCCACTCCTCGAGCTTCGGGTCGAGCCGGGGCTCGGTCCATCCGGCTCGCAAGAGCTCCGAGCCGTGGGAGCCGAGGTAGGAGATCGCGCCAATCGAAACCATCGCCCGCGCCTCCGAGGCCCTGCGTCCGCTCACGCACGCCACGACCTCGTAGTGCCGCGCCACCCTGATCAGGAGCTGCCTCGTACTTTCTGGGACTTGTGCGTCCGCAGCCATGTCGACAATCGGCGCGAGCGTTCCGTCGATGTCGAGAAGGACCGCGGCATGCTTAGGGTTAGCGCGGATCGGCGCAAGCGCTTCGAAATCGAGCGCTGATGTCACGGGCTTAGTATGCCCCTTCGCCTGCTTGCAGTCTTCGCATAGGATGCGCCGCACATGAGCGAGCCGAACACGGGCGAGGGTTATGCGGTCTCGAGCCTCGACGACCTAGGCGAGGGCTTCGGCTTTCGCAAGATCCGGCGGGCGCTCGGCGTGACGGCGTTCGGAATCAACGCGATCGTGCTGCCGCCGGGGTTCGACACCGGCCTTCACTACCACGACGAGCAGGAGGAAACCTACTTCGTCCACCAGGGCCAGGTCGCGATGCACTTCGGCGACGGCTCGGAGCATGTACTGCAAACGGGCGGAATCGCCCGGGTTGACGCCCATACGCATCGGGGAGTGCGAAACGTCGGCGACGACACGGCGGTGATCGTGATCGCCGGCGGCAAGGACGGGTATGTGGGCCGCGACGGTCAGGCTGTCGATCAGCCGTGGCGGGACAGCCCGCCCGCCGCGACTTAGGCCGTTAAGCCCGCTCAGCCGGTATCAGGGTCGGGCTCCGGCACCTCATCAGGTCCTGGCTCGGGGACAGCCGGCGTCGCGGGCTCCTCGGGCGCCGGGACGGTGGCGGGCTCCTCGGGAGTGGCAGGCGTCCCCGGCTCCGGGACCGCAGGGGTGACGGGGGTGCTTGGGACGGCGGGAGTGACCGGCTCGGCCGGCTGTGGGACCTCGGCGTATGGCTGGGCTGAGTGCATGTAACTCCGCTACCCGCAATCCGCCCCTAACCCACCGAGCGTAATCCTCCATACGCCACGGGGTACGGTGCTCCGAAAGCCCCGCCCGGGGCCGCGCTTAGACTCGCCCCGAAAATGAACCCGCCCACTGACCTGATCGAAGACGTCCCGCTCGAGGAGGATGCCGAGCTCGCTGCGAAGGAGATCCCTTCAGCTCCGGCCAGCCGCCGCACCCGGCTGGCGGCGGCGACGAGTGGGATGCGCGTCGGCGCACTGGTTTACGTAGGAGCACTCGCGCTCCTTCTCTGTGTCGCCGAAGCCAACGACGTGTTCCGGCATCACTCGCTCGCCAGCCAAGCGGTGAACTGGGATGGCCGCTGGTACTACTGGATCGCGGCGTCCGGCTATCCGCACCACGTACTGCACATGCAGACGCGTCTGGGGTTCATGCCGCTGTATCCGCTGTGCATGTGGCTGGTCTCGCAGGTCTTCGGCTGCTCGCTGGTCCTTGCCGGGGTGATCCTGTCGGCGATCGGGGGGTTCATCACGGCGCTGCTCGTGCAGCGGCTGACGACGGGATGGTGGGGCGAGGAGGCCGGCCGCCGGGCGGTTGTGCTGTTCTGCCTGTTCCCCGGCGCCGTCGTGTTCTCGATGGTGTACAGCGAAGGCCTCCTCTTGCCACTGGCAGCAGGGTGCATCCTGGCGCTGGAGCGCCGCCGATGGCTGCTGGCGGGAGCTCTGGCCGCAGTTGCGACCGCGGTGGAGCCTGACGCGCTGGCGCTCGTGGTCGTGTGCGCGGTGTCGGCGATCATCGAGCTTCGCCGGCTCGGGTTACGTAATCGCGTAGCCCGCCGGAGCCTGCTTGCGCCGCTTCTCGCACCGGCAGGGGCCGTCACCTTTGCCGGATTCCTATGGGCCTGGACTGGGACGCCGTTGGCCACATATACGACGCAGCACTACGGCTGGAGCGAGAAGACCGACCCGCTCGCGTTGCTTTACCTGGTCGAGGCCCTGGTTTCGAAGATCGACTTCAACCACTTCAACCATCCCACGATCAATCTGAACCTCGTGATCGGGGTGGTTGGCGCGATGGTGCTGATCGCCGGCCTCGCGATGCTCCTGGCGAACCCACGGCAGATCTCCCCTGAAGCGTTGACGTGGACGATCGTCATCGGCCTGCTGGCGCTCACCTCCGAGTACGTGTGGCCGAATCCTCGCTTGCTGATCACCGCGTTCCCGGCGGTGCTGGTGTTCGCGCAGCGCCTGCGGGGAAAGCCCTACGGCGCCTTGATTGCCAGCAGCGCACTGCTGCTGGCCGGGCTCAGTGCGCTGACCTACGTCGGCGTCACGCTACGACCCTGAGCCTGGCGCGAACAGCTCGATGTGCACCGGGCTCGCGTAGCCGAACTTCGCCGTGACGCGCCGCGGATACTCGCGCGCGAGCTGCGCGCGCAGGCGCAGGTAGCGAGCGTAGTTCGCCCGCGCGCCAGACGGCCCCTTTGCCTGCCCCTCGTGACTCGAGATGAGCCACAGCCGGGGACAGCGTGCCGGAACGGAGCTCAGCTGGGACGCATTGAGCGACGCGTAGTCCTCGACATATGTCGGGGCCCTAGTCCAGGGGGCCGCGGGAAGAATCGGCAGCGGCGCCGCGCGCGGCGCCGGTTCGGAGAGGTAGTACCGGAACGCCATGCGCCCGTCGGACGGATAGAACACTGCGCAGTCCGAGCTGCTCGACCGCGCCAGCACGTAGGCGGTGGCGCCCTTCCAGTCCTCCGGAGAGACTCCATAGCTCGCGCCGACCTGGACAGCTCTCAGGCCAATCAGCACGACCAGCAGAGCGCCGCCGGCGAGGACTGGGAGGCGCCGGTCGGTGACCGCGAGCGCCACGAGTATCGCCACCGGCACGCTCGCCATCAACACGTTGCGGGGCAGGAAGATCGGTTGCCCCACCAGCGACTCGAGCCATGCGAGGGCGACGGGCACAGCCAGCCAGCCGAGGGCGAGCCAGTGCCCCCATAGCCTCTCCCCCCGCGCCGATCGCAGCATGACCAGGGCCGCGACGCCCAGCAGCGTCACTGCGGTCAGGACGAGCAGCAAGACCGTGGTCGCAGTGGCGTGAAAGCTGGGCTCGAGCCCCGCGGCGCTCAGCGACTCGAGCACCTGCTTCTCGACCTTGAGCGTCGGTCTGGGAACCCAGAACAGCTGGCCCGATCCGCGCGAGAGTGCGAGCACGAACAGCGGGATCCACGAGAGCACACAGACACCGAGGGCGGACAGCACCGGTGCACGGGCTCGGCGACGGTGCAGCAACATCAGCAGCTGAGCGGGGATCACCAGGACGGCGACGAAGCTTGCGTAGACCGCGAGCGAGGTCGCGAGCGCATAAACAATCGCGGGTCCGAGCGCGGGCCGCTCCTGCTCGCGTCTTCGCACAAGCGAGACGAAGGCAAGATATGACGTGGCGGTCAGGGCCACCATCGGCGCGTAGCCACGGGCGCTCTGGCCCCAGAACACCAGCGGCAGGCTGACTGCCACGAGGCTCCCCGAGATCAGCCCGACGCGGCTATCGAACAGCGTCCGCGCCAGCCGCGCGGCCACTCCCGCGGTCGCGGCGGCGCACAGGACCGAGGGCATGCGGACGACGAGCAGGCCGTTGCCGAACAGCCCGGTCAGCACGTGCAGCAGCAGGTAGTAGCCCGACATGTTGCCGCCGTCGTGCGCGAACGCCGCGCCGAGCGCTGAGCCATGTTGAGCTGCGATCGTGACGCTCGCGGCCTCGTCGAACCCGAGGCTGCGAGAGGTCAACCCGTACGAGCACAGGAGCCCCGCGAGGATCGTGGGGACGGCGTAAACGAGGACCTCGCGCTTGCGACTTGCGCTGGGCGGGGCCAGCGGCGGCTCGATCGGTGCCGCCGGCGGGTGGCTCCGCACCGTGGCGGCGTGTCCGGAGCTCATCTCAAGTCTCCGCGAGCACGGAGGAACCGGTGCCCAGCTCGCCACTGCGCCTTTGCACCGAACGACGCCTCCACCGGTACCACACCCCCCAGCCGACCAGCGCATACACCGCCAGAACCACTGGCGCTGAGGACAGCGGCAGAGCGAGGATGCCATCCGGCTTGACCAAGAACACCGAGACGACGGTGCTCAGCACCAGCACAGGGGATCGCTGAAGACCCGGCCACGCGGCGACCAGCACGAACCCCCAGCTCAAGTACCACGGCCAGGCGGCCGGACCGGCAATTGCCGCCGCAAGCAGCAGCAGGCCGAGATTGCGGACCATGGTCTCAGTGCGTGTGCGCCACAGCACGATCACCCCGGCGACAACGGTCGCGGCGAACGCTCCGGTGGCAAGCGCTGCCTCCAGCGAGCGCGCGTTCACCGCGACGCCCACGCCGTGCATCAGCCCGGCGAGCGTGCGACCAACCGCCGTCGCAGGCGTGATCGCGAGACGCACTCGCTCCGGGGTCGAGAACACGGTGGTCGAGATCCAATCGGCGCCCACCCCGATGACCAGACTGACGAGCAACAGCACCCCTGCGGCCAGGGCCGCCGAGCGGATCAGCGCCGCCCGCGCCTGCGCGCCATCCGGCATCGATCGTGCCCAGGTCACGGCGATAAAGACGACCGCGACCGCCGCCGGGAGCTTGACCGTCGCGGCGAGGGTGCAAAGTGCGATCCCCGGCAGGGGCCTCCCCTGGATTGCAAGGCTGACCCCAGCCACGGTGATGCCCGCCATCAGCGCGTCGTTGTGCCCTGCCCCGATCAGCTGCAGCAGCACAAGCGGTGAGAGCACTGCCAGCCACAGGGCCCGGCGCGGGTCGCCTCCGCAGGAGCGCGCCAGCCTCGGGACGAAGATCGCGAGCAGGATCGCTCCGCCGAGCTCGAGACCGCGCAGCAGCAGCACCCCGGCGGTCGTGTGCGAGCCGGTAACGGACACGACCGTGCTCGCAAGTCCGAGGAACAGCGGGCCGTAGGGGGCGGTGGTGTGTCGCCAAAACGGGGACACCCCGGCCAGGAGATGCTGCTGCCCCAGGCCGGCCAGCGCCTCGGGGACGGTGTGGTAGGGGTTTAACCCGAGGTGCAGGATCGTTCCCTGGGCCAGGTAGCTGTACACATCGTGACTGAACAGCGGCGCGCTCGCGATCAGCGGCGCGCACCACACGGCGCCGACGAGCCGCAGCTGGTTCAGGGACAGGTCAGGGGCCCCCCAGATGGTCCGCCCCAGGCCGAGCCAGGCCCCGGCGAGCAGCGCGATGCCGGCGTACAGAAGTACTTCCGCGGCGCCATGGCCAATGGAGATCCGGTACCACCAGTTGACTCCCGCGCCCGCGAGCGAGGGGCTCGTCAGGGTCACGACCAGCGATCCGGCCAGGCCGACAGCGCCCCATCCCAAGAGGGGCGCTCTCGAGCTCAGAGCTTGAACGTCACCCGCGCCGATCGGCCGACTTTAGGCTATGCCGGCGCGGCGACGGGGCGCTCGAAGCCCACCACGTGCTCGAGCCATCTGGCGAACAGCCCGCGAGCGAGACTCGTCATCTCATGCTCGCCGTCGTGCACGTCGGCGATCAGGCGATGGAGCGCTCCTTCGCCCATGATCGACTCGAGGCTCCGAGCGTAGGCAGGAACTTCCCCCCACCGGATGGCGAGCTCGCTCGTCACCTCCAGGTGGAACTGGAGTGCATAGGCGCGGCCAGCGACAAACGCTTGCTGCTCGTAGGCGTCAGAGCGGGCAAGCTGCACCGCGCCTCGGGGAAGATCGTACGTGTCGCCGTGCCACTGGAGCGCCTTGAACTCCGCCGGCAGCTCTGAGAACACAGGGTCCGTGCGGGCCGCCTCAGTGCAGCTGACGGTGAGCACCCCCACCTCCGGCTCGCCTCCCGGTGCAACGCGGGCGCCAAGGCTCGCCGCCAGAAGCTGGGCTCCCAAGCACACCCCCCAAACGGGCGTCTCCGAGGCCACGGCATCGGCCAGGAGCTGCTTCTCGCCGGCCAGCCAGGGGAGCTCCTCCTCCTGGTAGGCCCCCATCGGACCACCCATCACGATGATGCCGCCGAACCGGCGCCAATCGGGGATCGGCTCACCTTCGTCGACCTCGACGCGGTGGAGCCCCGCCCGCCACGCGACGAGCTCGTCCTCGTAGACGCCGGGAGGCTCGCAGGCGATGTGCTGCAGCACGAGCAGTTCGATCATGCCTGGTGGCGAACTTAACAGACAAAGCGGAGGGCCGGAAGCGTCACGCTCCCGGCCCTCCGTATGTTGGTGTCCGCGCCTCTAGTTGATGACGAGACCGAACGGCGCTCCCGGGGCCGACGTCGGCGACGACGGCAGCTCCGAGAGGTCACTGTTGTGCACCGCGAACCCGTTGATCTGGCCCGAGGCGTCGACGACATACAGCGTCGAGCCGTCGGGGCTCAGACGCGCGTCGAACGGCTTGCCGAAGTGACTCAGCGGCGTGCTGCCGATGAGCCTGAGCGATCCGTCACCGTTGATCGCATACCGGGAGATCGTTCCGGAGGCGGTGTTCACCGTGAACAGGAACCTGCCGTCGTGGCTGATCTCGACCCAGCACGGTGCGGTCTGGTTATCGGCGAACGGGGAAGAGCCAATCGGGTTCAGCGTGCCGTTGTCCGACACCCTGTATGCCGACACGCTGCCGTTGTTCTTACCGCCGTGCGCGTTTGAGACATACAGATCAGCCGGATTCGTCGGGCTGAACTCGCTGCCGAACGGACCTGCCGCCTGCGCCGCGAACGGCGACCCTGGAGCAGGCGTCAGTCGTCCATCGCCACCAACGATGAAGCTGTCGATCAGCGAGGTGCCCACGCGAGCCCCAACAAGGGTGGTGCCGGTGGAGTTGAACAGGAGGTCACCCGGACTCGAGTTGTCAGGTAGCCCCACCGTGGAGTCGGCAATCGGGTGCAGATGACCCCGGCGCCCGAGTCGGAACGCCGTGTAGTTGGTTGCCGCCGCGCCTGCGTTGGCGACATACACGAGATGACCGTGTATCGCGACGCTTACAGGCTGAGCACCGTTCGAGGAAACGACGTCCACCAGCTCGAGGCCGCCGTCCCGCTTGATTCGGAGGACCGAGACCTGATTACTGCCGGCATCGACAGCCACCAGGTAGCGGCCATCGGAGCTCTGCTGCAACGCCCCCTGAGAGCCGATGGGTGCGCCGGTGCCGGCGCCGCCGGCTGAGAATGGAGAGCCAGGCAGTGGCGTCAGCGATCCGTCAGCGTGACGAGCGTACCCGGCAATGGTGTTGGTCCCGGATGTGTTGTCGTTTGCATATACGTGCCCGACCACATCCGAGGCGGACGCGGCCCCCGCTCCTACAAGAAAAGCGGCGAACACAACAGCAAGCAACGTCGCATGCAGCGGCGTGCGCAAGCGCAGGCGCATTCAAGTCTCCCTTCAGTCTGAGGTAGTTCCTGCCGCTCTCCGCCGAGCGCTGGGGTTGTTCAGGCTCCGGCTCGGAGAGTCACAGCATTGGAGCAGAGCGCATGCGATTGCACAACGCAGATCGAGGCAATGACATCGATCCGTAATACCTTCGGAAGCGACCGGTAAGAAAAGCGCCGAGTGCCTCTCTCTGGGCTCTGGGCGTGGCCGGTGCTACTCGCTGCACCAGGCCTGCGGTCGGGCCAGCAGCGCTCGCAGGCGGCTCAGGAACGTGCCCGCGTCGGCGCCGTAGAGGATGCGGTGATCGCAGGACATCGACAGCGTCACAACCTGGCGCTCGCGAACCTGCCCGGCCTCAATCACTGCTGCCGACCGCGGACTGGCGATGGCGACGCTCGCCGCTTGGGGCGGACTGATCACGGCTTGGAACCGCGCGATCCCTTCGACGCCGATATCCGAAACGGTGAAGGTGGCGCCCGCAAGGTCGCCCGCGGAGAGGCCTCCCTCGCGTACGCGGTCGGCGAGCACGCGCGTCTGCGCAGCGATATCCATCAGGCTCTTGCGATCGGCGTCGAGGATCGTCGGCACGGCGATGAAGCCTTCACCGGGAACCGTGATCCCGATGTTGATGCGGGAGTAGAGCTCGAAGCGCCCGTCGCGATAGGAGGCATTGACGGTCGGAAACTCCCGCAGTGCGACGCCGCAGGCCTTGATGATGAAGTCACTCAGTCGTGGCCTATCCGCCCCGCCCATTGACTCGCGACACAGCGCCACCACCGCATCGATCTCGACCTCTGCGTCGAGCGTTATCTCGGGGATCGTCGCCTTCGCCTCGGCTGCCCGCCTCGCGATGGCGCGCTGCACGGGGGTCGGCTCACGAACTGTGACCTCGCCCTTCAGCGGGCTGCTCACGTCGCCTCGAGCGCCGCTTGCAGGTCCTCCCACAGGTCTTCGACGTGCTCGAGCCCGACACTCAGCCGCAGAAGCCCGGCCGGGACCCGCTCGGGCTCCCATCGCGTGCGCGATTCGAGCGTGGAGGTGACGCCGCCGAGACTTGTCGCGTTCTCGATCAGGCGCAGCGAACGCTCGACGCGCAGAGCGTGTTCTCCATCCGCGACATCGAAGGACAGCAGCGGGCCGAACGCATCGACGTAGCGAGCCGCTACCCGGTCGCCGAGGCCGGGATACCTGACCCGCGTCACGGCCCTATGGGCCGCGAGCCGGCGCGCCAGCTCCAGGGCGGTTTCAGAGACTCGCTCCACCCGCAGGTAGAGCGTCTTCAGCCCTCGTAGTAACAGCCACGCGGGATCAGGCGCAGCGACGATCCCGGCATCGGTGCGAAATGCCCTCAGCCGCTCGGCGTCCTCCTGACGTGCGCAGGTGACAACCCCGAGGAGCGCGTCGTGGTGGCCCCCGAGGATCTTGGTTGCGCTGTGGAGCACGAAGTCGGCGCCGTGCTCGAGCGGCCGCAGCAGCACCGGGCTCAGAACCGTGTTGTCGACCACGACTCGAGCCCCCGCCGCGTGCGCGTCCGCGATCGACGTGTCGAGATCCGGGAACGTCAGGAGTGGGTTCGAGCAGGGCTCGATCCAGACCAGGTCCGCCGCCGGAGGCGAGCCCGTCTGGTCGAACGTGACCACCTCGAGCCCCCATCGGCTGAGCTCGCCGCGGAGAAGCCCGACCGTGCCGTAGTAGGCGTCGTCGGCGACGGCAACGCGTCTTCCGGACCCGAGCAGCCCGAGCACGAGCCCCGCGGTGGCGCCGGCACCCGACGGATACAGCAGCGAATGACCCCCGTCGAGCTGGCCGAGCACCTCCTCGGCCTGCAACGAGACTGGGTGGGCGCGGCGCTGGTAGTACACCGGCCCTGGGGTGCCATTGTCGTACGGGTGGATCGTCGCCCTGTCGAGCGGAGGTAGCTGGCCCCTGGCGAGGATTGTCTCTGGGCGCATCACCAGGAGCTTATGATGAGAACCGGGACTTCGGGGCGCCGCGGGGGATCTCACGCTCCACCGCCGGTCGGCGTTGAATCACTATGAGCGCATCTCCTCCGATCAGAGACGGAGCGCGCAGTGAGGACGCGATCGCGATCGGCGCGGCGCTTGTGGCGCTGCTGCTGTGGGCCTCTGCGTTCGTCGCGATTCGATTTGTCGACCGGCAGCTCGCGCCTGGTGCGCTGGCGCTTGGACGGCTGGTAGTCGGGAGCTTCGGGCTGGGGATCTTCGTCCTGATCCGTCGCGAGCCGCTGCCGCCCATTCGCGTGATAGGCCGGATCGCCCTATGCGGCCTTCTCTGGTTCGGGATCTACAACGTGGTGCTGAACGAGGCCGAGCTCCGCGTCGACGCCGGCACCGCGGCGATACTCGTGAACACAGGCCCGATCATGATCGCGATCCTGGCCGGAGTTCTGCTCGGCGAAGGCTTACCCCGGCGGCTCCTACTGGGATGTCTCGTTTCCTTCGCCGGGGCGGCACTGATCGGAGCCGCCGTCTCGGGGAAGAGCCCTCAAGGAGGCTGGGGCGCGGTCCTCTGCATCATCGCTGCAGCGGCATACGCCGGCGGCGTCATCGCGCAGAAGCCGACCCTGCGATCCGCCTCAGCTCTGACGGTTACATGGCTGGCCTGCACCGTCGGCGCCGTCAGCTGCCTGCCGTACGCGCCGGAGCTCGTTCACCAGCTTGCCCACGCCCGAGGGACAACGCTCGGTTGGGTGGTCTACCTCGGCGCGGCACCAACCGCGATCGGATTTGTCTGCTGGGCGTATGCCCTTTCGAGAACCACGGCCGGGCGGATGGGCTCGACCACGTATCTCGTGCCGCCACTTGCGGTGCTGCTCGGCTGGGTGCTGCTGGGGGAGGTTCCGCCGCTGCTCGCATTGCCGGGTGGCTTGGCGTGCCTCGCGGGGGTCACGATCTCGCGCGGCCGTCCCGTCAAGAGCCCGGTAGATCGTGGTCGCGTCGGCCGATCTGGTGGGGGAGGTGGGCGACCACGAGGTGTCTGCGCTAGACGATCAGTGGCGCTTCTCGCCACGCGATACCTGACCCGCTCGAGAGCAGTGGCGTCCACAGCCGAGAGCCCTCAAAGTAGTAGTGAGTGACCTGGCTGCGTCGCGTACGGCCGGGGGTGAGCACGGGCGAGCCACCATGCAGCAGGTTCGCGGCCCACACCACGGCCTGACCCTTGGTGAGGGTGCCGTATTTCGGCTGGAGGCCTTCACGCTCGATCAGTTGCTCTATGTAGGGCTCGTAGTGCGCCGCGTACTCCTCGTGTGACACCGCCTGCCGACCGGGATCGACGTCAATCCCTACCTCACTCGGGGACGCAAACGTAAGCCTGTGCGACCCCGGGTAGTAAACAAGCGGCCCACAATCCGCCTCGATGTCCTCCATCGCCACCGATACACCGCACATGAAACCGGGGGGTCAGTGTTCAAGTGCACAGCATCTGCATGCGGTCGCTGCTCAGTGCCGTACTTGAAGTTCAGCGTCTGGAAGGGGTGCGGTTCACGACCGTACAACGCACGCAGGAGCTCGAGCACCGCCGGCGCCAGCGCGATCTGCTTGGCGCTGAGAACTCGCCCAGGCATCGGTGACACGCCCCACGTCGGCCGTCGGTCTGCGGCGGCGCTTCGCCCACCCGCTGCGGGGTCCCAGCTCGACCTCCGTGATCGCCCGGTCGATCGTCTTGTCCGGAATCTCTGGGTCGAAAACCAGGATGCCGTCTCTGTCGAACGCTTCCTTCGCCGTGTTCCCATCACCGGCCTGCCCCAGCACCGGCCATACGGTATCCGAACTGGAAAGCTCCCCGTGGGCCGAGTCAGGCTGGCCAGCCTACTCCGAGGCTGGGAGCTTCACATCGAGCACGATCTCGACGGTGTCCTGAACCTTGAGCGCGCCCATCAGCGCGCGGTATGGCTTGATGCCCCACTCGCTCTGCGCCACTGACAGCGTTCCGTGCAGCCGGTCGTCTGAGCTCAGCATCAGGGCAAAGCTGGCCGGCCGAGTGGCGCCAGCGATCGTCATCTCCCCACTGACGGTGACGTTGCCCTGGCTTAGCTCTGCGCTGCTCGACGTAAACGAGATCGGCCGGCGCAACAGAATCTTCTGGTCGATGTTCGAGCGGATCTCAGCTCGGTCCTTGTCGGTCAGCGGCTTGACCCCACGTCGGCCCTCGAGCACCTTCAGAGAGGACGGATCCGCCTCGAGCGCAATCGCGACAGGCTCGCCCTGCTCGCTCACCTCGAGCGTCGCCCGCCAGTCCCCGACCTCGATGATCAGGTCGTGGCCAACCTTCTGGGCCAGGCCCTCGCGGTAGGTATGCACGCGGAGCGTGCCGCCTCCGGGGCCGATCTGGTGCGTGCCAGGCACGAGCGCCATCGCCGCGATCATAACTCCCCTGTGCTTGAGGCTGGCTGGTGCTCCGGGTGCGAGTCGGTGTCGTCCGTCAATCCAGAGCGGTGCGAGTGGGTGTCGTCCGTCAAATCCGGAGCGGTGCGCTGCTCGCGAGCGGGCGAAGCGAGGCGTCGAGCGCGGTCACAGCCGCATAGCCGCTGGCAGTACCGAGTGGGATCGCCGTCTCGAACCCGCTACGCGGTGCAGTCCCCATCGGACTGAGCGCCCCGGCACTCGGCCCGAGGCTCACCTGCCATGCGCTCACACCGGTAGCGCCGTTCCAGCTCGCGAACAGCGTGACGTTGCCCGTCGCCGTATTGAGACTCGATTCGATCGCGGGCAGCTCAGCGGGCGTCGCGCTCCACGGGAAGCGGTATCCCCGGTAGGAATCATGTCCCGCCTGGAGCCACAGGTCCCCGGCCAGGCTCCCCTCCGGCGAGAACTCGCTGAGGAGCGACACGTTCCCCCAGCCGATGATCACATTCCCGTCAGGGAGCGTCTGCATGTTGCCCATCGCGTACGTGAGCAGTGGGCTGGGGTGACGATAGGCGCGCGCCAGCCGCACTGTCCGGTGCGCGGTATCTAATTCGAGCACTACTCCTCGGGAGTGCGAGTGGGTCCTGAGCAGGCCTGCCCCGTCGTCGAACAGAGTGATGACGCTGTCGGCGAGCTGCCGCGCGTCGTGTTGCCAGGCGAACCTCGCGGCCCAGCCCATCGTGAAGTTACTGCGCTTACCCCCCAGTCGCCAGATCACACGCCCGGACCGGCGCGCGAGCTTGTAGAGCGCGAACGTGCTACGCCCCGATACGAGCAGCTGCCCGTCCGGCGTCAGGTCGATCGAGTTGGCGTGGATGTAGTCGTAAACACCGCCAGGCGGGACGTAGGAATCCGATACCGGGATGTGCTCAAGGCTTCGCCACTCGAGCAGCAGGCGGCCCGTGCTGACATCGATCTCCTGGATGATCGATTCAAGTACTTGCCCGTTACTCGCACCTCCGACCCGTGAGAGGTTGGCACGCACCGTCCGCGGATAGCACGTGATTAGTGCCGTTCCTTGCGGTGTCAGCAGGAATTCGTGTAGGTCGGCGTGTCGGCCGTTAGCCGCCCGGACTCGCGCGATCTCGCGGTAAGAGCTGTCCATGATCACGCCAGCGCCCTGGCCATAGCCAGGCGGCAGCACTTTGCCCTCCCACCACGTGAGTACCGGCTGGCCGTTGTACTGCTGGGCCCTGAAGTTGGCCACCCACTTTCCGGAGGCCACCGGGCTGAACCACACAGGCTCCCCGGCGCCGTCAACGATCAGCACCCCAGCCTGAGCTCCACCACCAGCGGTCGGACCAAGAAACGAGTAGCCCTCCGCCAATCCTGCCTGGCCGGCCGGCGTGTTGCCGCGGGTTACGTGCGGTGGCTTGAGATCGGGGCGGGAGCGAAACGACCGGGCTCGCTGGCGGTTGGCGGTGAACGCTTCGAGCCCCGAGCGGCTACCTCGGCCAGCCGCCGGGTGGGTGTACCCGTACGCGTTGCTGGGGAGCGCGAGCAGCCCCGCGGCCCCCGCGGCGGCACTCAGAAACTGGCCCCTCGTAAGGTGTGAAGAGGCCATCCGGTCCGGGCCGTCGGCGCGGTTCGATTTCACTTCTTGCCCCTTGCGGCTGCGCGCGTCACCACCAGCGCTCATTTTGTGGCCCGTAGTGGACCATCCCTGGCTATCGCGTGTCCCGTGAGCCTGCACTGCGCCTCGGCTACCGTCCCGGGTGAGGCTCGCGAATCTTAGCGATCGCGCAGCCGCCAGAGCACGTCGACATAGTAAGCGCCCAGCTGCTCCAGGGCCAGGTACCGGTCGAAGTAGTCGGCTGCGCCGCGGGCAATCGTTCCCCGAAGCTCGTCATCGGCGAGCAGCCGCTCGCACCACTCGACCAGTCCTTCCAGCGTTCGCGGGATCCTGATCAGGTGCACCCCAGACTCCAGCGGCACGTGTAGCCGAGCTTCGAGGTCGGGGCCGACCACGCAGGCCCCGAGCGCGAGGCAGTCGATCAGGCGGTAGCAGAGCTCACCCTTACCTGGGAGATCAATACACACCCCGGCATCGCTCAGCTCGTCGATGTACTCCCCCCACCACACAGGCTGGCCACCACCGGTGTACTTGAAACGGTCCTGAGATTCGAGAAGCGCAATTGCGCGACGCCGTATCTCGCCCCCAGATCGCACCCCGAATCTTCCCACCACATCATGTACCGGGAGACGCTGCCTGGACAGATCCCGCAGAGCGCGCCCGTGCTTGTAAAGGGTCAGCTTGTTGGACACATATCCGCCGGGAACGATCGTGTCGCTTCCGTATCCCTCCCGGCTGAACTGCAGCTTGAAGTAGAGATCCGCCTGGCTGGAGCATTCATGCAGATCGCCGAGGTCGGAGTAGTCGATCACCACTCGCCGGCCGGCACCGTCCAGCAGGGCCTCGAACAGCACAGCGTTGCCGACGGGTTGCGGGATGTCGGCTGGCTCGACCCGCACATGCGAAGCGATTCCACGCTTGATCGGATCGATCCACACTGTCGCATTCGGCCATCCATATCGCTGCGGCCAGCGAACAAGCAGCTTTGCTTTCGTCTCCGGGGACACCGGCCATGACAGCGGGGGTGAGGGATCGCCACCGCCGTCCCGCGCGAGCAGGCGAGCTCGCCGCGCCACGTGCCTCCAGGAGCCGGGACGCATGGCATATGAAACGTGAGCTCTACTGAGTTGACGGGGCATTTCTTGTCTGCGCGGTCTGGCGGCGCCAGGGGCGGTGCGTCATGAACTGTCGGCGCGTCGCCTTCCACCGAACTGCAGCTGGCAGGCGATCCAGCGCTTGCCGTCGTACCGCCGGCGGATCTGGCCGGACGGGTCATGCCGGCAGCCGCGATTACCGCAGACCAGGCCCCGTTCGGGCGTTGCCACAAGCTCACCTGGCGGTGTCACGCGGTTCTGAAGCGGCACCGCATCGAGACTAGTCGTTGCCGGCGGAGTCCCGCTGCAGATCCACGCCATGGAGTCCGATGAGCTGCTCGTGGCCGACGGCGATCTCGATGTCGCACGCGAGCTCGACGAGACGATTGAGAGCGCGCAGCTGTTCCTCTACCCCGGCAATCGGCATCTCTTCGTCGACAGCAGCCTGGCCGACTTCAACGAGGGCGCCGCGACGCTCCTGACCGAACGGGTTCTCGCGTTCCTCGACCGCATCGAGTAGTCCCGCAGGTGTGACGCTCGGTCCAGAGGTGCAGACTCCGCCTGGCGGTGAAGCGCCCGGCGGACTGACGGCCCGAGCTAGATGAGTCTGAGCAGCGCGCGCGCCGCGCGCTCACCAGTTTCGACGGCGCCGTTGAGAAAGCCCTGGTAGTCGATCGAGGTGTGCTCTCCGGCGAAGTGGAAGCGGCCCTCGGGGGCGGCGCCGATCTCCCCGAACGTGTTCGCCTGACCGACGCGGAAGTATGAGTACGCCCCGTGGACCCATCGATCGCGCGCCCAGTGATCCTCGTACGCGCGGCCGGTGGCAGCGCTCGACGTGCCCGGGTAGACAGGCTCGATCTGATCGAGGAACCACCCGAGGTCGCGGGCCGGAGCGGGACCATGCGCCGCGCCTGTCAGGCGATGGGCGCCGACGCGCCCGCCAGGGAAGCCGAGCAGGAGAGCCGGACTCGCAGCGGGGCCCAGTGGCACCGAGTCGTCCCAGGCGCAGCAGAAGCTGTCCCACTCGCTGTACGCAGCGCCGGCGAAGCCGAGCGCCGGCCATGTCTTGTGACTGAGCTCGACGTGGATCTTCGCGTTGGTGCCCATGCCGAGACCGCGGATGACCCGACGTTTGGCCACTGACAACCCGGACCCCGAGAGATCGACGTCGCGCAGGGTGCTGAATGGGAGCGCGAGCACCACGTAATCGGCGAGCACTTCCACCGTTCGCCCGGGGGTATCAAAGACGAGCGTGATCGAACGATCGATGTTCTCACGCACTGCAATGAGCTCGTGGCCGAGGCGGGCCGTTCCTCGGGGAAGCTTGGTGATCATGCGCTCGACGATCTGGTCATTGCCGCCGACGACGTGATACCGCTCGTCGTCGCCGGGCAGCAGTTCGAGTGTCGAGCGCGGGCTGCCAGCGGTGATTTGGACCAGGTCAAGGGCGGATTGATCTCCTGGATCGCCGCCGTTCTCGGTCACCGTGTTGGCCAGCAGCAGCTTGCCGAGGCGGCTGCCCGTGCCGATGCTCGTGCTCTCGAGCCATTCCGGAACGGACATCGCGTCCAGCCGCGCTGCGCCGGCCGCGCGCTGAAGCTGATTCGACGCGTGACGGAAAGCGTGGTAACCGACTAACTTCCAATCGGCGGTTGCCTCCGCAGGCGTGTAGTAAGCACCATCGATGAAGTAGATGTCCTGACCGACCGGAAGATCCCCGCCGTTTGCCACCTCTAGCTTGAGCCCGAGCTGTGCGACCAGGCGCCGGATCGGGCCGTGGGTGCTGTCGATGAACTCTCCGCCGTGCTCGGTTATCAGACCCGCTGCGAAGAAGTCACGCAGGGTCCAGCAGCGGCCTCCGGCCCGGCTGCGGTTCGCTTCATAGACAGTTGCGCGCACAGGATGATGCGGTCGGGCCGTCCACAGCATGTGCGCGCACCGCACGCCGGCTAGTCCGGCTCCGACAACCGCGATCCGCGGTGCTCCTCGTGACGCGGTCGCCCGAGTGACACTGCTTGCGGGGCTAACCGAAAGCGCCACGCCCGCAGCTAACCCCGCTCCCCCGGCCAACAGCTCCCGGCGCGTTCGGCCGTGCGACCCCCCGGCTTCGGCGCGGGCCCCCGCTTCGTGTTGCTGTGTCGCAGCGCCGAGCAGCTCCTCGAGCACCATCCCACGGCGCTCAGACTCGGCTTGTGCGGCGAACATCCGGCGCATCAGGAGCGCCCCCGAGGAGCGCGGGCGCCTGCCGCTGAGAGGGCTCACCCGCCGAGCTCCGCTCTCTAGGTACCGCTGCCGCACAGCATCCGCACTGATCGCAAGCCTACGGGCTGACGTCAGCAGCGGTAATCACCCCTGCACAGCTTTATGTTGGACGCTCAGGCGTCAGCTGCGACGGCGAAACGGCGGGCAGGACCTGTCCGGGGGGACGAACTCGAGCGGGCGGCTCCACGGCGTCGACGCCGGGTCGCTGCTCAGCCCGATCGCCTGCCCGATCCGTGCCGCGACGCGGATCTCTTCGCGGCACCGGCGGTCAGCGTCGCCTAACAAATCCTGGTTTGCTCCCACGACACGGCGGAAGCGGAAGCTCGAAAGCGGTTCCGCCCGCATTCATGAATCGGGCGTCAGCTCAGGTCGGGGAACACGTCGCGTAAGGCCAGCCCAGTCGACCAGAATGCGAGTTCGTCCCACGGGATCTCAGCGGGTGCGAACGCGCGGACCTCCACTGCCTCCGGCGTAGTTCGTGGCTGGCCGATGGCCACCGCGCGGTAGACAATCAACGTGACGCGGTCGTCAGCGCGCGAGTAAACGCCCACCAGCGGCCCGAGCCGGATGGACATACCAAGCTCCTCTTGAGTCTCCCGGTGAGCAGCGTCCTCCACCGACTCGCCGAGATCGACAAAACCACCGGGAAACGTCCACAGCCCGCGCCCGGGATCAAAACCCCGGCGCAGGAGAATCACGTTCCCCTCCTCGTCGAACGGAATCGCGGCGGCAACCGGCTTCGGGTTGTAGTAGGCGCAGTAGCCGCACTGCGAGCAGGCGATCCGCCGTGGGAAGTTCACCTCCGCGGGCTGACCGCACCTTGGGCAGAAGCGAGCCTCAGCCAGGGCGGGATTCAGCGAAACATCCACCTACCCGATGCTAGGGATCTGAGGGCGGCGAGCGGGAGCGACCAAATCCATAGGCGGTCGGGCGCTTACCGGAGTCGAGCGACTGATGCAGCGTCGTATACGTCTGCGGCGGCCGCCGACATTACCCGCGCGGCCATGTCGGCCTTCATCGCGGCCAGCCGGTTCTCCTCCTCTTCAGTCCGCCTCTCTCGCCTGGTCAGGTCGATGAACTGCTCGGTCACGAACCCCTCCCGCAGGGTCAAGATCACGACGCGTTCGCGATAGCGCAGCCGGAACACAAAACGCTCGCGCGCCCGCCCGTATTCGGGCTGCGTGAGCGACGCGTCGAGGCTGAATCGGTGCTCGGTGACGGCTCGAGTGACCAGCTCGAAGCCGTCACGCGCGCCTGGCCCGCCGAACGCCGTGTCGATGACGATCTCGCGGCGCTCCACGCGGCCCGCAGCGTCGAGCAACGGCAGCGCGCGCTCCAGCACTTTGAACGCATGAGCCACACCGCCCGGCGAGTCACCGCCGTGGTAATTCAGCATGTCCTCGAATGAGAACGTGAGCTCATGGCGATTGTCGAGGACGACGATTAGGTCGCCTGCCACCCGAACGAGGCTACTCGTCGGCCTGGCTCACGCAAAGCGGATCGCTCGTGCATTCGTCACGAACCGAAAGCGCTGCGCAGCAGCTTCGGAGCGCTCAGCAGCAGCTGCGGTATATCGCTGCGCGCGTGGGCGAGCGCATCGCGGAGTGCGGCGTCGGCGGCGGACTCGATCGCTCCGCCGTGGCCGACCAACAGCCGCTCGGGCTTGAATCGCAAGAGCTGCTTGCGCGGCGGGACCAGCCGCAGCGCTGGATGCAGACCGGCGCGACGCCCCAGCGCAAACGCCGGCGCGGTGCCGACTGCCTCGGCAACCACGAGCGCTCGCTCATCGGCCCACCACAGCGCGACTTCGCGCCAGGCTCTGTTGGAGATCATCGGAAACGGCGTGAATGGCGTCCCCGCTGCATCCATCGGCAGCCGCATCAGCGGCACGCCAAGCCTCTCTGCGATCGTCTTGCAGTCGCGGTTATGGCGGTTGAGGAGCTGCAGGACCCCTGCGGGGGTCCCGAGCTCAACCGCGGCCGCGATCGCATCCGCGTTCTCGTAGGGGTCAATCAGCCAGACACGACGCCGTGCGTCGACCAGCGCATGACCGGATCGGGCCATCGCGTGCTGCTCAGCCCATGTGACGCCGAGGGCGTGTCGCTGCAATCTGACGGCCATCGGAGCACCATGACAGATACCCGCCGCGGATAGCCGAAGCCCAGCCGGGCTGCAGCGCCGCCGATGAGTCCGGCGGTCGAACGGAGGTCATACTCGTGTGAGCATGGTCACCTGCCACATATCAATATCGCTTGATGGCTTTGTCGCGGGGCCGAATCAGAGCCTCGAGAACCCGATTGGCGAAGGCGGGATGCGCCTGCATCAGTGGGCCTTTGACACATTCAGCTGGCGCGAGCAGCAAGGACTGGCGGGCGGTGAGCGAAACGCCGATTCCGACGTAGTGGAGGAGGTCGTAAGGGATGTCGGCGCATACATCATGGGGCGCAAGATGTTCGGCGGCGGAGAAGGGCCATGGGATCAGACCTGGACCGGATGGTGGGGGGAGGATCCGCCGTATCACG
>JALYZY010000216.1 GCA_030948665.1 Actinomycetota bacterium
GCGTTCCGCGATCGCTTCGAGCTGCCGCTGTCGGACGAGCAGGTCCGCGCGGCCGAGTACTACAAGCCGCCGGCCGACTCCCCGGAGATGGAGTACATGCGGGAATGCCGTGAGGCCCTGGGCGGCAGCCTGCCGGTCCGCCGGCGCCAGGCAGAGCCGCTGAAGGTGCCTGAGCTCGACACCTTCAAGAGCCAGCTCGAGGGCACCGGCGAGCGCGAGATCTCGACGACGATGGCCTTTGTTCGGGTGCTTGCGGCGCTGCTGCGCGACAAGCAGCTCGGCCCCCACGTCGTCCCGATCATCCCCGACGAGTCACGCACGTTCGGGATGGAAGGGCTGTTCCGCCAGGTCGGCATCTACTCGCCCGTCGGCCAGCTCTACCAGCCTCAGGACTCAGAACAGCTGATGTTCTACCGCGAGGACCAGCACGGGCAGATCCTCGAGGAGGGCATCACCGAAGCCGGCTCGATCTCCTCGTTCATCGCCGCGGGAACCTCGTACAGCGCCCACGGCGTGCAGATGGTGCCTTTCTACATCTACTACTCGATGTTCGGCTACCAGCGGGTCGGGGATCTCGTGTGGGCCGCCGGCGACAGCCGCACGCGGGGGTTCATGCTCGGCGGCACGGCGGGGCGCACCACTTTGAACGGGGAGGGCCTCCAGCACGAGGACGGCCACAGCCACGTGCTCTTCTCCGTGGTGCCCAACTGCCGGGCCTATGACCCTGCTTTCTCCTACGAGCTCGCAGTGATCGTGCACGAGGGTCTGCGCAGGATGGTGATCGAGCAGGAGGACGGCTTCTATTACCTGACGCTGATGAACGAGAACTACCAGCACCCGGCGATGCCGGAGGGGGCGAAGGAGGGAATCCTGCGTGGGATGTACCTGTTGCGGGAGAGCTCGGCCGACGGACCACGGGTGCAGCTTCTGGGGTCCGGCACGATCTTGCGCGAGGTGCTTGCGGCCGCCGAGCTGCTCGAGTCGGACTTCGGAGTCGCCGCCGACGTGTGGAGCGTCACCTCTTTCACCGAGCTGCGCCGTGACGGGATCGAGGTCGAGCGATGGAACATGCTCCACCCTGAGGCCGAGCAGCGAAAGGCGTACGTCTCCGAATGTCTGGGTCGGCGCAATGGCCCGGCAGTGGCGTCCACGGATTACATCCGCGCGTTCGCCGATCAGATCCGCCAGTGGGTTCCGGGCTCCTATCGGGTGCTCGGCACGGACGGCTTCGGGCGAAGCGACACTCGCCGCGCGCTCCGGCGCTTCTTCGAGATAGACCGTCGCTACGTCGCGGTCGCCGCGCTGAAGGAGCTCGCCGACGGCGGGCAGCTCGAGGCCAAGCGCGTCAAGGAGGCGATCGATCGATTTGAGATCGACGCCGAGGCTCCGATGCCAACCACCATATGAGCCCCGACTCCGTAGAAGTCGAGGTGCCGGACATCGGCGACTTCGAGGATGTTCCGGTCATCGAGATCCTTGTGTCGCCGGGAGATGACGTTGCAGCTGACGACCCGCTGCTGACGCTCGAATCCGACAAGGCGACGATGGACGTCCCGGCGCCGTTCCCCGGGAAGGTGAGCGAGCTGCTCGTGAAGGTCGGCGACAAGGTCTCGCAGGGCACCAAGCTGCTCCAGCTCGAGCGCTCGGGTAACGGAGCCGGCGATCAGGCTGCGGCCGCGGCATCGAACACCGCGGTCACCGAAGCTGGCGCTCCCGACGCGGTGGGAAGCGCGATCGAGGCCGAGGAGTCGGACACAGGCCAGGCTCCGGGCGATCCCCAGGAAGCGCCCAAGGCTAAAGAGGCGCCCGGTGCGCAGGCGCCGTCCGAAACCGCTCCGCCGTCCGAGAGCGCTCCGCCGTCCGAGAGCGGTCCGCCGTCCGAGACCACTCCGCCGTCGTCCGGCAACGGCGAAGGGCCTCTGTATGCCAGCCCGGCCGTACGGCGCAGGGCCCGCGAGATGGGCCTCGATCTGGCGAGCGTGAAGGGAACTGGTCGCAAGGGCCGGATCACCAAGGAGGACCTCGAGCGTCGGCCCGCCGGTCAGCCGCCCTCGCGGCCCGCCGACGGCGGCGTGGGCCTCGACCTCGCGCCGTGGCCATCGGTCAACTTCGAGAAGTTCGGTCCCGTGGAGCGAGTCGAGCGCTCGCGGATCCAGCGCATCTCAGCCCCGAACCTGGCTCGGAACTGGGTGATGATCCCACACGTCACCCACAACGACGAGGCGGACATCACCGAGCTCGAGGCGTGGCGCAAGCAGCTCAACCAGGAGCAGGATGTCGCGAAGGTGACGATGGTCGCATTCCTGATCGTCGCCTCGGTAGCGACGCTGAAGGCGTTCCCAGACTTCAACTCGTCTCTAGATGGCGAACAGCTGGTGCGCAAGCGCTACTACAACATCGGGTTTGCCGCGGACACGGCGGGCGGATTGGTCGTGCCCGTGATCAAGGACGCCGACAAGACGGGTCTGCTCGACATCGCCCGCGAGCTGACCGAGCTCTCCGGGAAGGCTCGCGCTGGCAAGCTCGGTCCCGGCGACATGGCTGGCGGCACGTTCACGATCTCTTCGCTTGGCGGAATCGGGGGCACAAGCTTCACCCCGATCATCAACGCGCCGGAGGTCGCGATCCTCGGCGCCACGCGCTCCTCGATGAAGCCCGTCTGGAACGGCAGCGAGTTCGCCGCGCGGCTGATGCTCCCCCTGTCGCTCTCCTATGACCACCGGGTGATCGACGGGGCCGCGGCGGCGCGGTTCATAGTGCACCTGGTCCGCGTGCTCTCGGACCTCCGGAGGGTGCTCCTGTGAGCAGCCGGACGACTCACGCGGCATCCAAACGGCGAGCCCGGAAGGCGAGCGGATGCCTGGCGTGAGCGAGGAGATCCGGGTCCCAGACATCGGGGACTTCACCGACGTTCCGGTGATTGAGATACATGTGTCTCCCGGCGACGAGGTCTCGGCCGAGGACCCGCTGGTCACGCTCGAGTCCGACAAGGCGACGATGGATATTCCCGCGCCCGCGGCGGGGATCGTCAAGCAGCTCAGCGTCAAGATCGGCGACCGCGTGTCCGAGGGGAGCGTCCTGCTGACCCTCGAGGCCAACGGAGCAGGTCCCAGCGAGGCAGCCGCCGAGGCTGAGGCGGATGTCGCCGTCGAGCGCGAGGCCGAGCCCGACCCGCCAGCCTCTCCCCGGGCGGACTCCGACCGTGATGCCCAGGTCGTCGTGATCGGCTCAGGGCCGGGCGGCTACACCGCGGCGTTCCGCGCCGCCGATCTCGGTCTGCGGACGATCCTGATCGAGCGCTACGAGCGGCTCGGCGGCGTGTGCCTGAACGTCGGCTGCATCCCCTCGAAGGCACTGCTTCACGCAGCGCGGGTCGTCGCTGAAGCCGAAGAGATGGCGGCACACGGGATCAGCTTCGGCAAGCCGAACGTGGATGTCGGCGAGCTGCTGGCCTGGAAGGAATCGGTGGTCGGCAAGCTCACTGGTGGCCTTGCCGGCCTGGCCAAGCGGCGCGACGTAGAGGTCGTTCGCGGCGTGGCGCACTTCTCGGGGCCCAATGCGGTGAGCGTCGGGGATCGAACGATCTCCTTCGATAACTGCATCATCGCGGCAGGTTCAGAGGCCGCATCCGTTCCGGGGATCCCCGAGGACCCACGGATCATCGACTCGACCGGGGCGCTGACGCCGTCGGAGTTCCCCAAGCGGATGCTGGTGATCGGCGGAGGGATCATCGGTCTCGAGATGGCGACCGTCTACGACGCGCTCGGTTCTCAGGTGACCGTGGTCGAAATGATGGATCAGCTGATTCCCGAGTGCGATGCGGACCTCGTCAAGGTCCTGCAGAAGCGAATTTCGGGGCGGTACGCGGCGATCCATACCTCGACCAAGGTGGAGTCGGTGGAGGCGCAGAAGAGCGGGCTGAAGGTCACGTTGTCAAGCGGCGAGAGCTCGACCTACGACTGCGTCCTAGTGGCGGTCGGGCGCCGGGCCAACGGCAACGCAATCGAGGCCGGCGCGGCCGGCGTCACCGTGGAATCGAACGGGTTGATCCCGGTTGATCGGCAGATGCGGACGAACGTGAGCCACATCTACGCGATCGGCGACGTCGTCGGCGGCCCGATGCTCGCCCACAAGGCATCCCACGAGGGCAAAGTCGCCGCCGAGGTGATCGCCGGCGTGCCCGGAGCCGAGTTCGACCCCCGCTCGATCCCGTC
>JALYZY010000230.1 GCA_030948665.1 Actinomycetota bacterium
CTCGCGCAGCGGCTTCACACGCTCGTCTCAGAGCTCCTAGAGCAGCCGGTTCCGCTCGGCTACGTCGACATCTCCTTCTATCGGGACGACCTTGCGATCCGGCCCGCGGCCCCGATCGTGCACGCGACCCAGCTCGACTTCTCGGTCGACAGTCGCACGATCGTGATCGTCGACGACGTGCTGTACACCGGGCGAACCGTGAGAGCCGCGATCGACGAGGTGTTCGACTTCGGTCGCCCGGCAAGGGTGCAGCTGGCAGTGTTGGTCGACCGCGGCCACCGCGAGCTGCCGCTCCGACCCGACTACGTCGGCAAGAACATCCCGACCTCCCAACAGCAGCGAGTCAACGTGCGAGTGGAGGAGGTCGACGGACACGACGAGGTGACGATCGCTCATGCGGCCCCCGCTCGCCGTCCGGGCTCGCAGGTGGCGAGGCCCGCATGAGTCATCCGGCTGCCCCCGAGCCCAGGAGAGCCGCCGCATGACCGGCCCATCGCACCGTGTCCATCGCCACCTGATCTCGATCGAGGACCTAGATCGTGATGCGATCGAGCGGATCCTCGACCGCGCCGAGTCCTTCGACGAGGTGCAGGGACGCGAGATCAAGAAGGTTCCGGCACTCCGCGGACGTACCGTCGTGAACCTGTTCTATGAGGCGAGCACGCGGACCAGCTCGTCGTTCGAGCTCGCCGCGAAGAGACTGTCGGCCGATGTCGTGTCGATCCGCTCGACCGGATCTAGCGTCGAGAAGGGGGAGTCGCTGAAGGACACCGTGCAGACGCTGTCGGCCTACGATCCAGCCGCGATCGTGATCCGCTCCCCGCACGTCGGTGCGGCACAGCTGGTCGCCGGCTGGACGCCCGCGGCGGTAATTAACGCCGGGGACGGCAAGCACGAGCATCCCACCCAGGCGCTGCTGGACGTGTTCACGCTCCGGCGCAAGCTCGGTTCGCTCGAAAAGGCGCGCATCTGGATCGTGGGCGACGTCCTCCACTCGCGGGTGGCGCGCTCGAACATCCTCGCGTTCACGCGCATGGGCGCGCGGGTGACCGTATGCGGGCCGCCGACACTGATCCCCCGGCATGTCGAGGCGCTCGGCTGCGAGTCGGCCACCACGCTCGACCGGCTTCAGGAAGCAGACGTCGTGTACGTGCTTCGGATGCAGCGCGAGCGGATGCGCGACTCGTTCGTGCCCTCGCTACGCGAGTACGCCGAGCGCTACCAGATCTCAGCCAAGCGCCTGCGGCCCGGTCAGCTCGTCATGCATCCCGGGCCGGTGAACCGCGGAGTCGAGCTCTCGGGTGAGGTGATCGACTCCGAGCAGGCATTGATCGGCGATCAGGTCAAGGCTGGAGTCGCCGTGAGGATGGCCGTTCTGTATGAGCTGCTCGTGCCGGCGCCGACGCTGGCGGCGGTGGCGTGATGTCGGCTGAGCGGCTTTTTCAGCGGCCGGCCGAGCCCGCCGAGCTTCTGATCCGCGGGGCGCACGTGCTCGACCCCCGTAGTGGCCTCGATGAGCCGCACGACATCCTGATCCGCGCGGGGCAGATTGCCGAGTTGGGCGCACCGGGAGTGCTCCAGCCGCCCCCCAACGGCGACGTCATGCCGGCGGCGGGCAAGCACGCCTTTCCCGCCTTCGTCGACCCGCATGTCCACCTGCGCACGCCCGGACAGGAGTACAAGGAGGACCTCGAGACCGGAACCCGAGCAGCCGCCGCCGGCGGCTTCTGCGCGGTGATCGCGATGCCCAACACCGACCCGGTGGTCGACGAGGCCGCGGTCCTGCGTTCGCTGACCGATATGGCGCGGCGCGAGGCGCATATCCCGGTTGGATTCCTGGCGGCGATAACCCGCGGGCTCGGGGGAGAGGAGCTGACCGAGATGGCCGAGCTCCGCGACGCCGGCGCGCTCGGCTTCACCGACGATGGCAAACCGGTGACCTCGGCGGGGATCCTGCGCAAGGCACTTCAGTACCAGCGCCTCGCCGGCGGGTTGCTGGCGCTGCACGAGGAGGACCCGTCGCTCTCGCGCGACGGAGCGATGCACGAGGGCGCCGTCTCCGCGCGACTCGGCCTGGCGGGGATTCCGTCGCTGTCGGAGTCGACGATGGTGATGCGCGACGCGGCGCTCGCTCGCTACGAGGCTGCCCGCGTGCACTTCCAGCATCTCTCGTGCGTCGAATCCGTCGAGGCGGTGCGCCAGGCCAAGGAGGCGGGCGCCCTAGTGTCCGCCGAGGCCTGTCCCCATCACTTGACCCTCACCGACGACATCGTGCGGACACTCGATAGCCGCTTCAAGATGAATCCGCCGCTGCGTGCAGAGAGCGACCGGCGCGCACTGGTGAAAGCGCTTGCGGACGGAGTTATCGACTGCGTCGCGACTGACCATGCGCCTCACGCCCGGCACGAGAAGGAGGTCCCATTCGAGGAGGCCCCGATGGGGACGACCGGTCTCGAGACTGCGTTTGCCGCGCTCTATACGGAGCTTGTGCTGACCGGTGAGCTGGATCTCGCGGTGATCGTCGAGCGATTGAGTGCGGGCGCCGGCGTCTATGAGCTTCCCGTTCCGCGGATCGCCCTCGGGCAGCCTGCGAACGTGTGCCTGGTCGATCTGGACGCGAGCTTCGAGGTCGGGGCCGCCGGCTACCTCAGCCGCTCCGCGAATTGCTGCTACCACGGACGGACGCTGTATGGACGCGTGCTGCTGACCGTCGCCGCTGGTGGGGTCGCGCACCGGGCGCGAGTGCTCGCCCAAGCTCCGGCGTTGGTGTGACTCAGTCCACCGCCTACGTCCTGCTCGAGGACGAGACCCGCTTCGACGGGCTTGCCTGTGGCGCCGATCTCCACGCGGTCGGAGAGGTTGTGTTCACGACCTCCATGACTGGCTATCAGGAGGCGATGAGCGACCCCAGCTATGCCGGCCAGCTGATCGCATTCACCTACCCGATGATTGGCAACTACGGCGTTTCCGAGCAGGCGATGGAGTCAAGCCGTATTCACGCGCGGGCCGCGATCATGCGCGCGGCCGTGAACCGCGACGACGCCCCGGGCGCGGAGCGCGGCTGGCTCGACTGGCTGCGCGACAGCTCAGTTCCGGCGATCAGTGACCTCGACACCCGCGCGTTGGTCCGCCACATTCGCGACCGGGGAGCGATGCGCGGGGGGCTGTTTCCCGCGCGCGTGTCCGAGAGCGAGGCGCGGGAGCTAGTCTGCGCCGAGCCGTCGATGAACGGGCGCGACCTCGCGCGCGAGGTCACCCCCACGCAGTTGACGGTGGTGGAGGGAGACGGCGGCCCGCGGATCGCGCTGATCGACACCGGCGTCAAGCGATCGATCGTCAGGAACCTCGTCGCCCGCGGGGCGACCGTGGAGCTGCATCCGTGCGCCGCGAGTCCGCAGGAGCTGTTGCGGGGCGACCCCGACGCAATCTTCCTCGCCAACGGCCCCGGCGATCCGGCCGCCCTTCGGTACGTGGTGGACACGGTCCGCGAGCTCGTCGGCAAGCGACCCGTCTATGGGATCTGCCTCGGACATCAGCTGCTCTGCCGGGCAATTGGCCTCGAGACCTACAAGCTCTCATTCGGCCATCACGGCGCCAACCACCCGGTCAAGGACCTGACGACGGGGCGGACGGAGATAACGAGCCAGAACCATGGCTTCGCCGTGCTCGGGCCGAGCGGATCGCGAACGATCGACGAGGATGTCCCGGTCCGGTGGGAGACGAGCTTCGGCGCCGCCGAGCTGACGCACATCAACCTGTACGACCGCACTGTCGAGGGGCTCGCGCTGCGCGACGTGCGCGGCGCGACCGTGCAGTACCACCCCGAGGCCGGCCCCGGACCGCACGATTCGCTTTACCTGTTCGACAGGTTCATCGCGGAGATCGGCGAGGGGATCCGGTCGAGCGGGTTGCGCCCAGACCCCCGGAACGTGCTCGCCTAGTGTCTCCGAGCCACCACTGATGCCCCGGCGCGACGACCTGAGGAAGATCATGCTGATTGGCTCGGGGCCGATCGTGATCGGACAGGCCGCCGAGTTCGACTACTCCGGCACGCAGGCCTGCCGGGTGCTCGTGCAGGAGGGCTACGAGGTGGTGCTGGTCAACTCGAACCCGGCCACGATCATGACCGACCCTGAGATCGCGACCGCCACCTACATCGAGCCGCTGCTACCCGGCCCGGTCGCCCAAGTGATCGCCAAGGAGAAGCCTGACGCTCTGCTGCCGACACTCGGCGGCCAGACGGCACTGAATCTCGCCAAGGCACTGCACGAGGACGGAACGCTCGAGCGCCACGGGGTCGAGCTGATCGGCGCGGACTACCAGGCGATCGATCGCGCCGAGGATCGCGAGCGCTTTCGCGAGACCATGAGCGACGCCGGCCTGCGGACGCCGCGAAGCGCGATCGCGCACAGCCTCGCGGAGGCGCGGTCGGCTGTCGTAGAGCTCGGCCTGCCGTTGATCGTCCGTCCCGCCTTCACCCTCGGAGGCAGTGGGGGCGGCGTCGTGCGGAGCGAGGGAGAGCTCGAGCGGGTTGTCGGACACGGCATCGACACCTCGCCGATCGGGCAGGTGCTGCTCGAGGAGTCGGTACTCGGCTGGGGAGAGTTCGAGCTGGAGGTGATGCGCGACGGCGCCGACAACGTGGTGATCGTGTGCTCGATCGAGAACCTCGACCCGATGGGCGTTCACACCGGCGACAGCGTCTGTGTAGCGCCGCAGCAGACGCTGAGCGACAAGCAGTACCAGGCGCTGAGAGATCAGGCGATCACCGTGATCCGCGCTGTCGGCGTCCAGACCGGCGGGTCCAACGTGCAGTTCGCGGTCAATTCGGCCACCGACGAGATCGTGGTGATCGAGATGAACCCCCGGGTGTCGCGGTCGAGCGCCCTGGCCAGCAAGGCAACGGGCTTTCCGATCGCCAAGATTGCCGCTCGGCTGGCCGTTGGCTACACCCTTCAAGAGATCCCGAACGACATCACGTTGGCCACGCCGGCGAGCTTCGAGCCGGCGATTGACTACTGCGTGGTCAAGTGGCCGCGGTTCGCATTCGAAAAGTTTCCCGGCGCCGAGGCGGGGCTCACCACCCACATGAAATCGGTCGGCGAGGTGATGGCGATCGGCCGCACGTTCAAGCAGGCGTTCGCCAAGGCGCTGCGGTCCCGCGAGCTCGACTCGAGGCCGCGCTCTCCCGAGAGCCCCGAGAAGCTGCTCGAGCTGCTTGGGGCTCCCGGGCCCGAGCGCTTTGACCACCTGCTCGAAGCCATGGCCCGCGGCGAGCCGGTGGAGGAGCTTCACCGCCGGACCAGCATCGCCCCGTGGTTTCTGCACGAGCTCGCCGAGCTGGCCCGCGATCCCGACGCACCGCTCTCCGGCGAGCGGACGTTCAAGTCGGTGGACACGTGCGCCGCCGAGTTCGCCGCCGAGACCCCCTACTACTACTCGGGCTGGGAGCGCCCCGGACGGGATGGCCCGGCGCACGAGGTTCGGCGCGGGGACCGCCCCAGTGTGGTGATCCTGGGGTCGGGACCGAACCGCATCGGGCAGGGAATCGAGTTCGACTACTGCTGCGTGCACGCCGCGCAGACAGTCCGCGAACGCGGTCTCGACGCTGTGATGATCAATTGCAATCCCGAAACCGTCTCAACTGACTACGACACCTCGGACCGGCTGTATTTCGAGCCGCTCACGCTCGACCACGTTCTCGGTGTCTGCGAGCTCGAGCACCCCGAGGGGGTGGTGGTTCAGTTCGGGGGCCAGACACCGCTGAAGCTCGCGGCGGGGCTCCACGATGCCGGCTTGAAGATCCTCGGCACGAGCATCGACGCGATTGATCTCGCGGAGGACCGCTCGAGGTTCGCCGAGCTGCTCGACAGACTCTCCTATAAGGGGCCGCCATACGCGAGTGCGAGTACGCCGGCGCAGGCGCTCGCGAAAGCTCCCGAGGTGGGCTTTCCACTGCTGGTCCGCCCGAGCTACGTCCTCGGCGGCCGGGCGATGGAGATCGTCTATGGGATCGATGACCTGCGCGCTTATCTCGAGCGCGTCGAGCGCGAGCCGGGCAGCAGCATCTATCTCGACCGCTTCCTCGAGGACTCGATCGAGGTCGACGTCGACGCGCTGTGTGATGGCGAGGACGTGTGGATAGCGGGCATCATGCAGCACGTCGAGGAGGCAGGGATCCATTCCGGGGACTCCGCCTGCGTGCTGCCTCCGCACACCCTGGGGGAGGAGATCCTCGAGCAGATCCGCACTCAGACGACCGGAATCGCCCGGGCGCTGCACGTGGTCGGGCTGTTGAACGTGCAGTTCGCGATCTATGGCGAGGAGCTGTACGTGATCGAGGCCAACCCACGGGCGTCGCGGACGGTGCCGTTCGTCTCGAAGGCGATCGGGCTGCCGGTCGCCAAGCTCGCCTGCCGGCTCATGCTGGGTGAGCGGCTCTCCGACCTGGCCCTTCCCGCGAACCCCACCAACGGGCACGTGTGCGTCAAGGAAGCGGTGCTTCCGTTCGACCGCTTCAGCGGGTCCGACTCGCTGCTTGGGCCCGAGATGCGATCGACCGGCGAGGTGATGGGCATCGCCCACGACTTCCCGACTGCGTTTGCCAAGGCTCAAGCGGCCGCGGGGGCGGGCCTACCGGACGGCGGTACGGCGTTCATCACCGTCGCGGACCGCGACAAACCGGCTGCCACCGGGGTCGCGACGGTGCTCCAGGACCTTGGCTTCCGAATCATCGCCACCGCGGGAACCGCCCGGGCGATCCGCAGAATGGGAATCCCCGCCGTTCCCATCAACAAGATCGGCGAGGGCTCACCGCACGTCGTCGACTGGATCGAGCGCGGCGAGGTCGACCTGGTCATCAACACTCCGGTCGGGACGGGAGCTCGCACCGACGGCTACGAGATCCGCACCGCCGCGGTGACGCGTGGGATCCCGTGTGTCACCACGATGGCGGGAGCGATCGCGGCGGCCCGCGCGATTGCCGCCGCGCGACGTGGCGAAGCGCCGGTGCTCTCCCTTCAGGAGCTTCACGCGTGAACAGCGACGGACGCGTCACGGCGCCCTTCGGGCGTCGGAGCGCGCCGGTGGTCTCACGCGAGGAGCACGGGCCCTATGTGGTCCTGGCCTGCTCGGATCGAGAGGGACCGAGGCCGCAGGCAGGGCAGTTCTACATGCTCGCCGCGGCGGCGCGGTGGGGGGGAGGGGAGGCAGAGCGTCCGTTCTTGCCGCGCGCATTCTCGGTGTTACGAGCTCCCCGCGGCAGCGCCGAGCTTCACTTCCTGATCGAGGACGTCGGTCCGGGGACACTCCGTCTCTGTGAGCTCGGCCCAGGCGATGAGCTCGCACTCGTCGGCCCACTCGGCAACGGCTTCAGGCCACCGCCGTCCGGTCAGCCAGCGCTGCTCGTGGGCGGTGGGGTGGGGATCGCGCCGCTGGCGATCCTCCAGGACGAGCTTGGCCACCCCCCGGCGCTGCTCGGCTTCCGCGATGCCGGGCGTGCGCGCGCTGCCAGCCTGATGCGCCAGCCACGGGTGGCCACGGACGATGGCAGCGTCGGCTACCACGGACTGGTGACCGATCTGCTCGCGGCCGGGCTCGAGGCGGGCCCCGGCCTCGAGGTCTTCGCGTGCGGGCCTCCGGCGATGCTTGAGGCGGTCAGATCGCTGTGTCGAGCCCGCGGCGTCGCTGCCCAGCTCGCGCTCGAATCCGGGATGGCGTGCGGGTTCGGCGCCTGCTTCGGGTGTGTCGTTCGGACCCGCGGAGGCTACGTGCGGCTGTGCGTGGACGGTCCTGTGCTCGACGCCCAGTCGCTCGAGAGCGCGGCGGGGGTGGGGGCAGGCCATTGACCTTCGAGCTCTGCGGGATCGAGCTCGCGGGCCCGATCATCAACGCGTCGGGCACGTTCGATGCGATCGCCGCCGAGCGTGTCTTCGGCGCCGAGCTGATCGAGCGATTCCCGTTCTCGGCGTTCGTGTCGAAGACCGTCACGCTCGCGCCGCGGGAAGGGAATCCGCCGCCGCGGCTGTGGGAGGTGCCGGGCGGCCTGATCAACTCGATCGGGCTCCCAAACAAGGGACTTGATGGCTACCTGGCCGAGGACCTACCACAGCTCGCCAGGCTGCCGGTGCCGCTGATCGTCAACGTGATGGGGTTCAGCCGTGAGGAGTTCGTCAAGCTCGTGAGCCTCGTCGCAGAGCGCGATGAGGTCGCGGCGCTCGAGCTCAACGTCTCCTGTCCGAACGTTCGGACAGGCCTCGAGATCGGCGCTGACCCGGCCGAGCTGTCGTCGCTGCTTAGGCGAGTGCGTCCGCTGACGGACAAGCCGCTGATCGTCAAGCTGACTCCGAACGCCGCAGACGTGCCGGGCGTCGCGTATGCCGCGCAGGAGTCTGGTGCCAGCGCGGTCTCCCTGGTCAACACTCTGCGGGGAATGGCGCTTGACCCCCAGACCGGTCGGCCCTGGCTCGGGGCGCTGACAGGGGGGGTTTCAGGTCCGGCGATCCGCGCCGTGGCGCTCGCACAGGTTCACGCTGTCGCCCAGGCGGTTGAGATTCCCATAGTTGGCATGGGCGGGGTAGCACGTGGCGTGGACGCGCTCGACCTGATCAGGGCCGGGGCGAGCGTCGTGGCGGTTGGGACCGAGTCCTTTCGCGATCCCGTGGCGGGGCGCCGCATCGCGATCGAGACCCGGGAGCTTCTCGCAGGTAGCGACTTTCCGGCCGCGCGCAGGGGCGCTCCCCGTGAGCCCGGGTGCCCCTGAGCCTTGAGCGCTAAAAGCGCCTGCAAACATCGTGGATTCCCCCAACCTTCCTCGACAATGCTCCACCTCAGCTTGAGGTCGAGCCGAATTACCGGGTTTTAGCTTGATCGTCTGGCCGCAAGATGTATAGTCGCCGCCCATGCCGACGGTCAGCGAAACGCTCCCTAAACCCATGGCTGCGCCCGAACGCTCGCTCGTTCAACGCATGGACGCGCTTGCTCGTGCAAACGATGTTCGCAGCCGCCGGGCGAAGTTGAAGCGCGACCTCAAGGCAGGGCGCCAGCCCATCCACGAGTTGCTGCTGGAGCCTCCTGAGTATCTCGAGACCGCCAAGGTCTTCGATCTGCTGCTCGCCGTCCCGAAGTACGGTCGGGTCAAAGTCAACAAGATCCTGTCTCAGTGCAGGATCTCCCCGAGCAAGACGATCGGGGGACTCTCCGAGCGTCAAAGGCGCGAGCTGGTCACGCTAATGCGGCGGCGCTGACTTCAGCGCCGCCGCTCGCCCTTTCAAACTAGGGCGCTGTTCAGGACGATGACCAAGGGGGCCTCAGACGCGGTGTTCGTCATAACCGGACCCTCGGGCGTGGGCAAGGGAACGCTGATCCGCGGGCTGCTCGAGCGAATCCCACAGCTCCGGCTGTCCGTATCGGCTACCACCCGCCGGCCCCGCAGCGGTGAGCGCGACGGCGTCGACTATCACTTCCTGACCCCGGAGCAGTTCGAGCAGCGGGTACGCTCGGGCGGATTCCTCGAGCAGGCCACGTACTCCGGAAATCGCTACGGGACGCTGCGCTCGGAGGTGCAGGAGAGGCTTGGGCGCGGCGTGCCGGTCGTCCTCGAGATCGAAGTTCAGGGCGCGCGGCAGGTCCGCGAGGCCTTGCCCGAAGCGGTGGCGGTGTTCATTGCGCCTCCGTCGCCGCAGGCTTTGCGAGAGCGCCTGGAACGGCGCGGAACCGACAGCGCCGAGGCAATGGAGCGGCGGCTGGCGACGGCGGCGATCGAGCTGCAGGCCCAGCCGGAGTTCGGGCACGTGATCGTCAACGACGAGATCGAGCGAGCTACCGAGGAGCTCGCCTCGATCGTGCTGCGGACGCTGGCGGGCGGGGCGAGCGGCGGCGCCCGCTAACCTGTGTTGCGCTTCCGAGGAACGGACTAAGACTGTGATCTCTCCCCGCATTGACAAGCTGCTCGAGCATGTCGACTCCGACTATGCGAGCGTGATCGTCGCCGCCAAGCGCGCGCGCCAGATCAACTCCTACTATCACAACCTTGGCGAAGGAACGTTTGACGAGTTCCCGCCGCCAATGGTCGATACCCGGTCGAAGAACTATCTGACGATCGCCCTCGAGGAAGTCGCTCAGGGCAAGCTCAAGTACCACTACAGGTAGGCCGCGCTCCGTGGGCCGGTTGCTCCTCGGCGTCAGCGGTGGAATCGCGGCCTACAAGGCGCTCGAGACCGCGCGTCTGGCCGTCATCGCCGGTCATGCCGTACGCGTGATCCAGACCCCGGCGAGCGAGCGGTTCGTCGGGAGGGCATCGTTTGAGGCGATCACGGGCGCTCCGGTGCTGGTCAGCGAGTTCGATCTCGACCCGGCTCGCGGGGCCTACCCCGGGGATCCGGCAGCGGAGCGCTCACCGATCAGCCACCTGGCGCTGGTCGAGCGCGCCGACGCCTACCTGATCGCCCCGGCCAGCGCGAACACGCTCGCCAAGCTTGCACACGGTCACGCCGACAACCTCCTGAGTACGGCCGCACTTGCGGCCGCGTGCCCGATCGCCGTGGCTCCGGCGATGAACCACCGGATGTACGTCAGCGAGGCAACCCAGTCGAACCTTCGGCTGCTCGCTGACCGCGGTTTCACGATCGTCCCGCCGGGTGAGGGGGACCTCGCCTCGTACGGAGAACGCGGCATCGGCCGGCTCGCCGAGCCTGCCGAGCTGCTCGCGGCGTGGGAAGCGCTGCTCGGCGCGCGGACTTGGGGCGGGGTGCGGGTGCTGGTGAGTGCCGGGGGAACTAGAGAGCCGATCGACAGCGTGCGCTACATCGGCAACCGCTCGTCCGGCAGGATGGGCTATGCCCTCGCCAGCGAGGCCGTCCGACGCGGAGCCGAGGTCACCGTCGTCGCGGCGAACGTCTCGTTGCCGGATCCACCCCGGGCCCGGGTCCTCGAGGTCGAGACAGCCGCGGAGCTGGCGAGCGCCTGCGAGCGCGAGTTTGACCCCTGCGACGTGCTGCTGATGGCTGCGGCGGTCGCCGATTTCCGGCCGGCGCGTGCCAGTGAGAACAAGCTGAAGAAGGATCAGGGAGTCCCGTCGCTCGAGCTTGAGCCGACGATCGACGTGCTTGCCACCCTGGCCCGCTCTCGCCGTCCAGGCCAGGTTCTGGTCGGGTTCGCCGCCGAGCACGGAGAGCGCGCGGTGAGCCTTGGCATGCAGAAGCTCGAGCGCAAGGGGCTCGACATCGTCGTCGTCAACGACATCTCGCGCTCGGACATAGGGTTCGATGCCCTGCACAACGAGGTTACGATTGTCGCTTCGTCCGGGCAGCGGCAGGTGCCGCGAGCCAGTAAGGGTCAAGTCGCCCGAGCCGTACTCGATGAGATCGAGCGCGTCGACGGGTATTTGCGGGAGAGAGGTAATGGAGCCGGAGCAGACGCCCGTAGCGCCGCACGAATCTGAGGCCGTCGCGGCATTCACGCGGCGGCTGGCGGACAACATCACGCGCGCTGTCCAGATTCGGCCGCGCACCCTCGACCATGTGCTCGTCGCGCTGATCGCCGAGGGCCACATCCTGATCGAGGACTATCCGGGGGTGGGTAAGACCGCGCTCGCTCGGGCGATCGCGCGCTCGATCGACTGCCAGTTCGCCCGAGTGCAGTGCACATCGGACCTGTTGCCCGCCGACGTGGTCGGGGTCAATGTCTACGACGAGCGCGCCCACCGCTTCGAGTTCCGCCCTGGACCGGTGTTCGCGAACATCGTGCTGGTCGACGAGATCAATCGCGCCTCACCCAAGACCCAGTCGGGCCTGCTCGAATGCATGCAGGAGCGCTCCGTCACGGTTGACGTGCAGACCCATGAGCTGGCCCGTCCGTTCCTGGTGCTCGCGACTCAGAACCCGATCGAATACGAGGGGACCTATCCACTCCCCGAGGCGCAGGTCGATCGCTTCATGGTGAGGCTCTCGCTTGGTTATCCCTCGCCTGCCGCCGAAGCGAGCATGCTCTCGGATCACGAGGCTGGCGATCGGGTCCTGTCGCTGACGCCGATCGCGACGGCGGCGGAGGTCCTGGCCGCGCAGGACGCGGCCGCGCGGGTGCAGGCTTCTCAGGCCCTTCGCGACTACGTGGTCCGCCTGCTGTGGCGCACCCGCGAGGATCCCCGAGTCGACCTTGGAGCGAGCCCCCGGGCGGGCTTGATGCTGCTGCGCGCCGCGAAGGCACACGCGATGATTCAGGGGCGCGATCACGCCCTTCCAGACGACGTGCAGGCGCTTGCCGAGGCGGTCCTCACCCATCGCCTGGTCCTCGCGCCCGACACGCCACGTGCTGCCGCCAGGGAGGTGATCGGCGACGCCGTCTCGAGCGTCCGCGCTCGGTGACGTGAGGCCCGCAGGCGCGGTTGCTCTGGCGGGCGGGTTGCTGACTCTTGCGGCGTTCGTGTTTGACGCCTCGCCGCTGTTCGTGCCGGGCGCGGCTCTGATCGTGCTCGGCGCCGGAGCTCCCGCCTGGATTTGGATGACGGCTCGAGGCGGCCGGGTCCAGCGCCGCCTTCAGGTGGCCACCGCGATCGAGGGCGAACCGGTTGATGCGACGATCGAGATCACCCGCGGGGCTCTCGGTCTCCCCGGCGCCGAGGTGCTCGACCCATTCACCGGCGCGTGGCTAGGCGTCGCCGGCGCGCTCGGGCCGGTCAGCAGCGGCCGGCGCGCGCACATCCACGTTGTGGCTCATTTCGAACGACGGGGCCGCAAGCAGCTAGCCCCTCCATCGTTGCGGGTCAAGGACCCGCTCGCCCTGGCCATCGTCACGAAGGCCGGGAACAGCCCGACGCACGAGCTGCTGGTTCTGCCGCGCACCGAGCCTGTGCGGTGGAGCGATCGGGGCGGCTGGCGCATCGACCGCGCGTTCCGCCACGCCGCGGTCGAAGCGGCGCCCGCCTCGCAGCCCGACGGCCTGCGACCGTATCGCCCAGGCGCGCCAGCGTCCCGCATCCACTGGCCGGCACTGGCTCGGGGGGCCGGACTGCTCGAGCGGCGCTTTCAGGCCGACAGCGACACGCGTCCCGTGGTCGTCCTCGACGCTCGCTGCAAGCTGGACTCACCGCAGCTTGACGCGGCAGTGCGCGCCGCCGCCTCGCTTGCGCTCGAGCTGGGACGACAGGGTGGATGTGGAGTGCTGCTTCCTGGCGAGCGCCGCCCGATCGAGATCGACCGGCACCTGGGTGCCTGGCCTGGTGTCCACGCTCGACTGGCGGTGGTTCAGGGAGGGCCCGGAGTGACGGCTCCGGCGCTTGGTCACCTCAGTGGCCTCGGAGGCATCCTCTACGTCGCTGCGCAGCCGCTAGCGCGCCTTCCGCTTGTGCTCAGGGCGAACCCGCACCTGATGATCACGCTGGTACTCCCTAAGCCATTACATCCCGAGAGGCGCTCGGTCCCCACGTTCGAGGTGGCTGGGTGCCGCGGCTTCCTGTTGACCGGAGCCCGGCGCAGAGGGCTCGAGTCGGAGCGGGCCGCGTGAGCACGCTCGCACAGCCCGCGGTTCTGCGGACGCTCGTCCGGGACGGCAGCGCTCAAGGCGCGCAGCCGCAGAGCCGTCCACTGGTCCGCCTGGGAACGTTCGCGGTGCTGGGCGGGTATGGCGTGCTCGAGTGGGGCAGGCTGCTGACCCCGGCGCCGACGTTACGGTTGCTTGGGCTGCTCGGGATCGCTCTGGTGCTGGTCGCGATCGCTCCACTGGTGCGCCGCTACCGCAAGCAGCTCGCGCCGGTGATTACCAGCGTCGCGATCCTGGCGGCCCTCGCCGTATGCGGGGTTCCCGTCCGTTGGATCGTCCATGTGCGCATCGCGGTGACGGCCGATTGGATCGGACAAGGTCTGCAGGCCCTGCCGGGCATCTTCATCCCATACTCCGGGATCAACCAGTCGGTCCAGACTGTGATCCTGCTCGGGGCGGCCGTTCTGCTGCTCGACGGTGCACTTCTACTCGCGTTCGCTCCACCGGTGCTCGGGGATCTGCGCAGAGCAGGGGCTGCGCTGCCGCTGGTGGCCCTGGCGATGGTGCCCGCGACCCTGGTGCAACCTGCGCTGCCGTATCTGGAAGGACTGCTCCTGTTCGGCATGCTGGCTGCGTTTATCTGGGGGGAACGCGTGCGCCGCGACGATGTCGCAGCCCTGGTGGGAGTCTGTGCCCTGACCGGCGCGGCGGGCTTGTTCATCGCACCGCGGATCGACAGCCACAAGCCATGGATCAATTACCGGGCGCTCACTAACACTCTTCGGCCAGGCTATATCGCGAGATTCAACTGGTCGCAGGGCTACGGACCGATAGGCCGGCAGTGGCCACGCTCTGGGCACACCGTGCTCGAGGTCAAGGCGGCCACGCCGGAGTACTGGAAGACGGAGGATCTCGACCAGTTCAACGGGACGGGCTGGGCGAGCGCGAACTTCTCCGGAACGGACCTTCGGCATTACCTCGCCCCGTGGGCTGTGCGTCGCTGGACCCAGACGGTCCAGGTGACGCTACGCGGGATCAATACCTCTGATGTGGTCGTGGCGGGGGAAGCCCAGTCGCCCCAGCGCCTACCCGGTTACGTGCTCCCCGGCCCGAGCCCCGGCACATTCACGGACACGACACCGCTCGGTCCGGGAACCAGCTACCGGGTGTCGTTCTACGCGCCGACTCCCACTCCGGGACAGCTGGCTCACGCGGGCCTGCGATTCCCCCCGAGGATCGCGCTCCAGCAGTACGTCAGTGTCTCGCTTCCGGTCGCCGGGAGTATCCAGGACGGAAATCAGCAAGTGGTCTTCCCGCTGTTCGGGTCGCCCGAAGTGCCGCAGAACACCGTCGATCTCGCGAATTTCCCCACCGGCATGGCCGTCATCGATCAGTCGCCGTACCGGCCGGCATACGCGCTCGCCCAGACGCTTCTGCGCGGCGCGCACACGCAATATCAGTACGCCGAGCACGTTCGCACCTATCTGCAGAGGGGCTACGTCTACGACGAGAACACCCCGCTCACGAAGTACCCGCTGCTCACGTTCCTGTTCGGAACGAAGCGGGGCTACTGCCAGCAGTTCGCCGGCGCGATGGCGCTGCTGCTACGCATGGGCGGCGTTCCTGCCCGCGTTGCGGATGGATTCACGGACGGGAGCTACGACAGGGCGACGGGCAATTGGGACGTGACGGCGCGGGACGCGCACGCCTGGGTCGAGGCCTGGTTCCCGAAATACGGGTGGGTCCAGTTTGATCCCACTCCCGCCGCGTCTGATCCAGCGCTCGGCGGTAGTGCACGGTCCGTGATCACAGGTCGGCTGGGCGGATCGACCGTTCCGGGCAAGGGGAAGATCGTGTCGCGATTGCACGGCCTGGGCGTGCGAGGCGGCTCGAACGGGCCCGCGCATTCGGGTGGCGGTGCGTCGGACCTGATCCTGGTGGGTATAGGCGGCGTGCTGCTCGCGCTGATCGGTTTGCTGATCGTCTTGACGCACGCACCCGCCGAGCCGTCCGAGGAGGCGCTCGTCGAGGAGCTCGAGCGCGCGATGGCCCGAGCGGGCCGCCCGATTACAGACGACGTGACGCTGGCTGCCCTCGAGGAGCGCTTCGGCTCATCCTCGGATGCCGCCGGCTACGTCAGAGCCCTTCGGCTGGCACGATTCGCAGGCTACCGCCGGCTTCCGACCCGCACCCAGCGGCGTGCCGTGCGCAGGCAACTGCGCGCGAGCCTCGGGGTTGCCGGAGCACTACGCGCGCTGTGGGCGCTGCCACCTCGATGGAGCACTCACAGACCCAAGTAAACAGCCCCAAGGGGCCTAAACTGAAAGAGATGGATGACGTATACGAGCTATTCCGGCGCGGAACGGAGCTGCTCGAGGCGGGACACCACCACCAGGCGACTATTCCGCTCTCGCGGGCGCGCGACCTCGCACCGGACAAGACCTCGATCCGCGAGGCTCTCGGCCGGGCGCTGTTCCATTCTCAGCGCTACGAGCAGGCGGCGATCGAGTTCGAGGCCGTGATCGAGCGCGCCCCCACCAATGACTACGCGCTGTTCTGCCTGGGACGCTCGCTCCAGATGCTGGGGCGCCACTCCGAGGCGCGGAAGCCTCTTGTATTGGCGGCATGTCTGCAGCCCGGGCGCCGCGACTATCGCCTGTATCGCGACCGGGCCAGAGCCCGGGCTACGGGCGAGTAGCCGTCGAGACCGCCCGGGCGAGTGGCCGTCGAGACCGCCCCGGACCTCCGCTCCGAGAGCCTTCTGTACGCCACGCTTGCGGAAAATCGCGGTGATCGCCAGTGCCAGCGGGAACGGCAAGACGACGGTCGGCCGCGCGTTGGCCGCCCAGCTCGATGTTCCGTTCGTGGAGCTTGACGCGCTCGTCCACGGTCCCGGGTGGGTCGAGATCTCCGACGCGCAGCTGCACGCGCAGCTCGAGCCGATCGTCGCGTCAGACGGCTGGGTGATCGACGGGACCTACCAGCGCAAGCTCGGCGATCTGGTCCTTGGCGCAGCGGATGTGGTCGTGTGGCTCGATTTGCCCGTGCGGGTGTGGTTTCCGCGGCTGGCGCGACGCACGTGGCGGCGCGTTCGCCGCCGCGAGGAGCTCTGGAACGGAAACCGCGAATCACTGTCGAACGCGATCTGCGGGCGCGACTCGCTGTTCTTCTACGCGCTGCGCGCGCACCTTCAGCGACGTCGCGAGTGGCCGCGGGAGCTGCGGGCCAGGCGCGTTATCCGGCTGCGCACGGTCGCCGAGATCGAGCAGTTTCTTGCTGGCGCTGGCGCTCGATCCACGATCCAGACCTGAGCTAGGCCCGGCCTGAGGGGTCGAGCGCGCACCAGGTGACGATCCGGTGCCGGTCCTCCGCTAGATGAGCCAGCACCGTCGGCCGAGCTTCACGCCGCCGCGCCAGCCTATTCCGGGTGAGCAACGCGTCAATCGTCGCCTCCGGAGCAACGCCCGTCACTCCATCCTCCTCTGGCGTGGGTAACGCGCCAGTCGCGTCCCCAGCCACGCCGATTGACGCGCTATCCACACGAATCACGAACGCTCGAGGCACTACCACAGCCTCACCAGCCCGCGTTTTCGCCCCCACCTCGCCCGGCAATTGTGCCCGTGCTCGGCGGCTGAGAGAATCGGCCACATGACCACCGACCGCTGGATCACTTGTGGACCCGACGCGATCCGGATTCGCGGCTACTACTTCCCGTGGGGCACGAAGCGCATCCCGTACGACTCGATCCGGACTGTCGAGCGCGTGAACATTGGCGCGCTCACCGGCAGGGCGCGGATCTGGGGGACAGCAAATCCGCGCTACTGGGCCAGCCTGGACCCCGCCCGACCCGGCAAGCGCCAGGCGCTGATCCTCGACGTCGGCAGCCCGATCAAGCCCTACCTGACGCCCGACGACCCAGACGCGGTGCTCTCAGCGATCCGCGAGCACTCGAGCGCCGCGGTCCTCACGGGCGTCAAGGGCCCGGTGATCTGATCCGCCACCCAGAGGCTGGTCGAGAAAGCGCTGCCAGTTTTCGTTTTCTCGACCACCCCCCCGCTTAGCGCCGTAGGTCGTAGGCACCGCCGAGGGGTGCTGCAGCGACGACGGACCGGCGGTCCGCCGACACCTCGACGGCTCCCTTGCATTAGTCCGAATAGCCCCGGGCGTTTCGACGTGAAATGCCCGGGAGCCGTCGAGGTGTCGACGGACCGCCCAACCCCGAAAACGCCGTGCACAGCCCCGGAAGCGGTGCTAACCTGAGAAGCACAGTTTGAGCGCCGGGGCTTCCCGGTGGTTGTATCTGGAAGTGGGCGCTAGCCCGCTTTTTTTATGAGTTGTGATGATGGAGGAGAGCGTGAATTCTCTACAGAGTGAGATCGAGGCCAGGCTCGCGGATTCCGAGCCGCAGATCGAAGTGCTGCTCGCCGAGCGCGTCTCGGGGCACACCCTTCGCCTGTTCATCGATCATCCCGACGGGGTCACGCTCGCGCTGTGCGAACGGGTGACGCAGCAGCTCGGCGACTACCGCGAGCGTTATGCGCTCGAGGTCTCATCGCCGGGCCAGGATCGCCCGTTGACCAAGCCTCAGCACTACACGCGCTTCCTCGGCCGGCGTGCGCGTGTTCGCCTACGGGAGGCACCCGACCACGCGGGTGAGTCGCAAACCAGCCAGTTGATCGGACATAGGAGCGTGACCGGCGAGCTCGTCGGCGCCTCCGACCGCGACATAACGATCGCAGCTGGTGGCGGGGTCGTCACGATCCCCTACGACCAGATCGCCCGCTCAAACCTCATCCCCGGAGACTGACCATGTCCAGAGAGATCGTCGAAGCCGTACGGGGCCTAGCGGCCGAAAAGAACATCTC
>JALYZY010000252.1 GCA_030948665.1 Actinomycetota bacterium
TCGCGCCGGATCGAGGCGATCGTCGGCTATCACGGGGTTCCCCTCCCGCATGGGGGCACCGCCCTGCGCGTGGATCTCGAAGTGGGGTGGCCGGCGCCCGCGCTGATCTCATCCGCGGTCGACCGAATCGACGTAGCGCAGCTGTCCCTGAAGAAGGGGCGCCCGAAGGCGCGTTGGACGATTACTCTGGGCGCGTCGCGGGCTCGGCCGGTGGTCGCGCTCCTCAACTCGCTCCCGGCCCCTGACGCACGACGTGCCGGGGCGTGCCTCCGAAGCCTCCGCTTTCCGCTGGAGCTGACCTTCTTCAGGCGGGGTGATACGAAGCCGATCGGAGTGGGATTCGTCAGCGTCAGGTGCTCTGCGGTCTGGCTAACGCTCGTGCGAACACCCACCACCGGCACGGATAGGGTGTTTTCGCCATCCACCACCCAGCTCCGCCGGCTGTTCCAGCTGCTCGGGGCCCCGATCCCGATCGGCGGGCCAGGCTGAGCTATTCAGCGAGGTATGGCTCCGGTGGCGCCCGCGTGCGGGCCAGCGTGCGCCGTCCAAACGTCACCGTGAAGCACACGTAGACCATGTGTGGCGTCGGCGCTCGATAAGGGCAGGCTGCCCTTATCGCCGGTGAGAACCAGTCGGTGACCTCACGTGCCACGCGGTGATCCTGGCACTCCAAGAGCCCCCGCCGCAGCCTGGCTGCGAGCGGCGGTGACCGGTAGGTTCTGCTGGCCCACTCCCTCGATACGCCGCCGCGGGAGCTCAGCACTAGACCAGCACGGCTGACATGAGTAGCGCGAGCAGCCTGCGGAACGGCGACATCCGTTCGTCATCGGTCGAGGCGTCGCAACTTGTACTGGGGCAAGCCCGACCGAGAGAGGTTACGCTGGGGGTGGGCTCAGGCTATCGGCGTAGGCCGCCGATAAGTGCACCGGTGCGCCTTCCCTAGCGCGCCGATCTGAAGGAGTGTGGGGTGCTGGTCCAAGCGTCGATTCGATTCGTGAGCATGAGGCAATCATGGCGCCTGGCCGGCGTCGGAATGGCGCTCGCGATCGTCATCAGCGCGTTGACCGCGGGACCGGCTTCGGCGATCGTCGTACGGCTGGCCAACGGTAAAGAGATCAGCTACGAGGCCGTCAAAGGCAGTACGGGCCCCAGCCATTTCGATGACTTGTTCACCAACGTGGACTACAGCGGCGGTCCAATCATGCCCTCGAACACGAACTACGTGATCGCCTGGGAGCCATCGAACTACTACCCCGGTCATCCGTTCCCAGCCAACTATCTCACCGGGGTCAACCAGTTCTTCACGGACCTTTCGCACGACAGCGGCCACGCCACGAACGGCGACTCCGTCGTAACGCAGTACAACGACGCCTCCGGCCAGGTCGCGGCATACCAATCGAGCTTCCCCACGTCCGCGATCATCGATACCAATCCACTCCCGCCCAGCGGCTGCACCGCCGCCACTCCCTGCATCACCGATGCGCAGATCCAGAGCGAGCTGAGCACATTCCTGACGGCCAACCACCTCCCGCGCGACCTCGCCCACGAGTACTTCCTGCTGACCCCGCCCAACCTCACCAGCTGCTTCGACGGCACCGGCAGCAGCCCGTGCTCGGCCAATGTCGACTCGCAGGGCTACTGCGCGTATCACTCGGCCAGCACCGTCCCGGCCGGCTCATTCATCTACGCGAACATTCCTGACCTGGCGGGCCTCCCGGGATGCGACCCGTTCGCTACCACCGGGACGGGGTTCTGTCCGGCGACCGGCGGCCACAGCTGCCACTACGACAACGGGCCGGCAGATGGTGTCCTGAACGCAATCCAGCACGAGCACGCCGAGTCGCTCACCGATCCGCAGCCCAACAACGGCTGGACGGACTGGGGGTTTAGCAACGGCCCCCAGGAGATGGCCGACAAGTGCAACAACGACGGCTTCAGCGATCCAAACATCCAGCTGCAGCCGTCGAGTGGCAACTACACGCCCTACAACTACTCGATCAACGGACACCACTACCTGCTGCAGATGATGTGGAGCAACCAGGGACACACCTGCCGGCACAGCTTTACGCCGAACGGGACTGCGGTCCATGCCAGCTTCACCCAGACTGCCAGCTCGGGCGACAACGTCAGCTTCGATGCGAGCGCCTCCACGCCTTCGGGGCCCGGCACGCAGTACGTCTGGCAGTTCAACGATGGCCCGGGACAACAGACCAACACCTTCGAGACCACCAGTCCGAGCACTTCGGAGAGCTTCCCCGCGCGGGGCGGCTACGTAGTCGCCCTGACCGTCATGGCCCCCGACGGAACGAGCTACGGCACGGCGCACACGGTGTTCGCTGTCGACAACGGACCGCACCCGGTGTTCGCCCCACCGACGGCGTACGTGGGAATCCCGACTAGTTTCAACGCGAGCGCGAGCACCGACCCTAACGCGGGCGGCGGGATAGTCAGCTACAGCTGGGACTTCGGCGACGGAACCACCGGATCGGGCAAGTCCGCGGCGCACACCTTCTCGAGGATCGGAAACTACACCGTGACGCTGACGGTGCAGGACAACTTCTTCGCGCTCGCGTCAGTCTCCCAGGACGTCACGGTGACCGCCGTGCCGCGGCCCTCATTTGCCCCCAAATCGGGGCTGGCCCGCCAGACGATCCACTTCGGCGTGACCGGCCCGATACCCCCAGGCACCTCGTACAGCTGGAAGTTCGGCGACGGCGGCACAGGACACGGCGCGCACCCGAGGCATCGGTTCGCCCGCTCTGGCACCTACCGCGTGACGCTGACGATCACCCGCGGTGACGGACGCCGCCGCACCGTGACGCTCGGAGTGCGGATTCGGCGCTCTTGCCGGATCCCGAACGTCAAGGGCGACTCGGTCGCGGGGGCCAACCGCGTGCTCGCCAGGGCGGCCTGCCGGGTGGGAACGATCACCCATCACGGGCACTCCCACGTGACCGGTGAGAATCCCCACGCGGGCGGCATCGTGGCGGTCGGGCGCCGCGTCAACCTGACCTTCTGAGAGCGGCCTAATCGCGCCCGCGCAGCCGGCGGATCTCCTCGAGTCGCGCGGCTAGCGCCCCCTCAGCAGAGTCGGGCGCATAGAAGCGCTCGCCGATCGACCGATCGGGCATCAGCTGCTGTGCCGACAGGTGTCCGGGATGCCGGTGAGGATTGTCATAGCCACCGTCGCTGCGGGTCGAGGAGCGCAGGTGCTGCGGAGGCAGCTCGGCACCATGCTCGCGAATATGCTCGCGGGCGGCGATGATCGCTCGCTTTGCCGCATCTGACTTGGGCGCAAGCGACAGATAGATCGCGGCCTGAGCAAGTGCAAACTGGCATTCCGGCAGGCCGACGTGCTCGACCGCGTGGGCCGCATCGGTGGCGACAGTCAGCGCGTGCGGATCGGCGTTGCCGATGTCCTCGGACGCCAGCACGACCATCCGCCGCACGATGAACCGGGGATCCTCGCCGCCCTCGAGCATCACAGCGAGGTAGTAGAGCGAGGCGTCCGGATCCGAGCCGCGCGTTGCCTTGATCCAGGCTGAGATCGTCTCGTAGTGGCGGTCGGCCTGCCGGTCGTAGAGCAGCGCGCGTCGCTGCAACGCGTCCTGCGCGTGGCTGAGGGCCACGGGCGCGTCCGATTCCGCGGCCTCGCACGCCAGCTCGAGCGCATTGAGCGCGGTGCGGGCATCCCCGCCGGAGCGCTGCGCGAGGAATTCGAGCGCGCGAGAATCGACCCGCTCGGGCGATCCGCATTCGCCGCGAGCGACGGCACGGTCGAGCAGCGTCCGGACGTCGTCCTCATTGAGACCTTCGAGCTCGTAGATGCGGGTACGGGACAGAAGCGCGGAGTTGACCTCGAAGTACGGGTTCTCGGTGGTGGCGCCGATCAGCGTCACCAGCCCCTCCTCGACCGAGGGCAGCAGCGCGTCCTGCTGGGCCTTATTGAAACGGTGGATCTCATCGAGGAAGAAAATCGTTGGCTTACCGCTCGTCGCCAGCCGCTCACGGGCACGCTCGATCACCGCGCGCACCTCGGCTCGTCCGGCCTGCACCGCGCTCTCCTCCTCGAATGCGGCATCCGAAGCTTCCGCGACAAGCCGCGCGAGTGTCGTCTTGCCGCTGCCGGGAGGTCCGTGAAGAATCATCGAGTGCGGGTGGCCTTCCTCGATCGATCGCCGGAGCGCCGATCCGGGAGCCAGCAGCCGCCGCTGTCCGACGAACTCGTCGAGCGTCGACGGGCGCATCCGGGTGGCAAGCGGGACGCTGGCGGGGGCGGGGGTGCCCCGACTGCCCACCGGCGAGTCATCTGCGCCGAACAGTCGCTCCATGGTGAAAGTATGGATGGCCGGCGCGTTGGTGGCTGTCGCGCAATACCCTCCATGCTCAGTAGGGCGTCAATGAACCGAGCGGCCGCTACATGACCACGATTACCCTCGACGGGCCGTGCGTGATCGTCGTCGACGCCGCGCTGCGTGCCCCGCCCACGACATCGCCGCGCTGGTACCGGCACTCTCGACGTCAAGGAGAAAGCTCATGACCGCCACTAGAACTCATCCCCCCGCGACCGAGCTCGCGTCCCTGATCGGCGGCGAGCCTGCGCAGGGCCGCGCGATCTATCACTCGACCAATCCCGCTGATCTGGAGGATGTGGTTGCGACCGTGAGTCTTGGCGACGCCTCGACAGTCATGGCGGCCTGTGGCACTGCGAAGGAGGCTCAGAAGAGCTGGGCGGCAATGCCCGCACCGGTGCGCGGTCAGGTGATCGCAAACACGGCGGGACTCGTGCGGCGCAATAAAGCGGCGCTCGCGGCGATCGTGACCCGCGAGATTGGCAAGCCAACGGGCGAGGCACTCGGGGAGGTTCAGGAGGTGATCGACACCTGCGAGTTCTTCCTCAGTGAGGGGCGGCGGCTGTACGGCATGACAGTGCCCTCGGAGATGACCGATAAGCAGCTCTTCACCTATCGCACGCCGGTCGGCGTCGCGGCGATCATCACGGCCGGCAATTTCCCGACCGCGGTGCCCTCCTGGTACATCATTCCGGCGCTGCTGTGCGGGAACACGATCGTCTGGAAGCCGGCCGAGTACGCGTCAGCCTCAGCGCATGCGTTGGCTGAGCTGCTCTGGCGCGCAGGGGTGCCGCGCGACGTGCTGAATCTCCTGTTCGCCGATGGAGCGAGCACTTTCGAAGGCCTCGAGCAGGCGCTCGAGGAGGGGCTCGTGCAGAAAGTCGGGTTCACCGGCTCGACCGAGGTCGGGCGCCGGATCGGCGAGCTCTGCGGCCGTCGCCTGCAGTCCCCCTGCCTCGAGCTTGGTGGCAAGAACCCGCTGGTCGTGATGCCAGACGCGAACCTCGATCTCGCCGTCGAGGGAGCGCTCTTCAGCGGCTTCGGCACCGCCGGCCAGCGTTGCACGTCTCTAGGGACCGCGATCGTCCACGAGCGCATCCACGACGAGTTCCTGCAGCGCTTCGCACGGGCTGTGCAGGACGCACGGATCGGAGATCCGACCGAGGACGTTCTGTATGGCCCGATGCTCGACGAGAAATTCCTCGAGCGCTTCGAGCGCGAACATCTGGCCCTGGTGCGCGAGCACCATTCGCTGCACGGCTCCTCTGCGACCGGACGCATCACCTCCGCCTCCCCGCGAGCCGGCTTCGTCGGGGATCCGGAGCGCGGGCTCTACTGCCATCCCACGATCGTCAGCGGCGTGCGCGTGGACGACGACATCGCCAACACGGAGACGTTCGGACCGCTTGTGGGCGTGGCTTCGTTCGGCGATTGGGAGGAGGCCATGGCCCTGGCCAACAACCACGGGTACGGGCTGTCGAGCGCGATCTACACCAACGACCCGCGTAGCGTGTTCCACTTCCGCGATCAGATCACCGCCGGAATGGTCAGCGTCAACAACTCGACCTCGGGCGCCGAGGCGCACCTCCCCTTCGGCGGCAACGGCAAGTCCGGGAACGGCGCCAGGCAGTCTGGGGTGTGGGTGCTCGAGCAGTTCACCCGCTGGCAGTCGATGAACTGGGACTTCGCCGGCAAGCTCCAGAAGGCGCAGATGGACGTCGCCGAGATCAAGGCCGACCTCGACTACAGCCTGTGAGAAGCTGCCGAGCATGACGACCGAACCCAGGAGGAGCGTCGAGCGCATCGCGGTGCTCGGGCTCGGCAACGTCGGCGGCTTGATCGCGGACATGCTGGAGGAGCGCGGGTTCGACGTTCACGGTGTTGACGCCGACAGCAGCAGAGCGCGGAACGGCCGCGCGGTGGTCCTCGACGTGGCCGATCCAGATGCGACAGAGGCGCTTTTTGCCGACATGGATGCAGTGGTCTCGTGCCTGCCCTACTTCCTGAATGTCGGCATCGCAGCGGCTGCGCACAGCGCCGGGGTCCACTACCTCGACCTCACCGAGGACGTTCCCACTTCGCAGGTGATCCAACAACTCGCGAAGAGCGGAACCAGCGCGTTCATCCCCCACTGTGGGCTCGCGCCCGGGTTCATCTGCCTGGTGGGAGCGAGCCTCGCCTCGTCGCTCGAGCAAGTCGACAGCGTTGCGCTGCGGGTGGGAGCCTTACCGCGGAGCCCCAACAACTCGCTCGGCTACGCATTCAACTGGTCGCCCGCCGGAGTGATCAACGAATACTTGAAGCCCTGCGAGCAGCTGCAAAATGGTCAGCACGCGACGATTCCCTCGCTCACCGAGCTCGAGACGATCATGATCGACGGTGCGCGCTACGAGGCGTTCACCACCTCGGGTGGCCTCGGGACGATGTGTGACACCTTCGCCGGGCGCGTCGATCACCTCGACTACAAGTCCGTGCGGTACCCGGGGCACTGCGAGCTCATCCGTTTCGTGCTGCGCGAGCTACGGCTGGCAACGAAGCCCGAGCTGGCGCAAGAGCTGCTGTTCGCGGCTTGTCCACCCGTCCGGGACGACGTCGTCGTGGTCTACGCGGCCGCCGAGGGTTCGGTGGGTGGAGAGCGCAGACGAGAGGAGTTCGTGCGCACGTACCGCCCGCGGGAGGTCGCGGGAGCGACCCGAACGACGATCTCTTGGACCACAGCCGCCGGGGCAGTCGGGATGGTTGAGCTGCTTGCGCAGGGAGCGCTTCCCGAAACCGGATTCATCCGTCAGGAGGACGTCCCGCTCGAGGCGTTCCTGCAGACGTCGGCCGGGCGGCTGATGGCGGAGGGGAGTGCGACGCCGGCCCGGGAAGAGGCGCCGTTCCCGCTCTAGGCGTCGCGGTCCCGAGCGGCCCGGACGCGGCGGTACTCTGGCTCCCCGCGGCGGAGCTCCTCGGGCTAGGCGACCAGCCTGACGATCGCCCCGATCCCTACCAGCACGATCACGGCGCGCAGCGCCCATGGCGGCAGCCGGCGCCCGCCGCGGGCCCCGAGCACCCCACCCGCGGTCGACCCGGCGGCGATCAGCGCAGCCGGAAGCCAGGAGACATGCGCCGCAAAGACGAAGATCACGCCGGCAACCAGGTTCACGATGCCTGCCAGCACGACCTTCAGCGCGTTGATCCGCTGGAGGTCGTCGTCGACCGCCAGCCCCAGGATCGAGAGCAGCAGGATGCCCTGGGCAGCCCCGAAGTAGCCGCCGTAGACGCCGCTACCGAATACCGCCAAAGTTGCCAGGGGACCCGCCCGCTCGTGTGCCGGCGGATGGCGGCTCGCGAGAGCGCGCGAGAGCCTCGGCGCCAGCACGATCAGAACCAGCGCGATCGCGATGAACACCGGCACGATCGTCTTGAATGCCGAGGCGGGGAGGCTCAGGAGCGCAATCGCGCCGGCGATCGCGCCGGCCACCGAGGGCACCGCCAGCGCCAGAGTCCTCCGGCGCTGGCCACGCAGCTCCTGCCGATAGCCGAGGGCGCCCGCGACCGATCCCGGGACCAACCCGACCGTGTTCGAAACGTTGGCCACGACGGGCGCGTAGCCGAACGCCAGGAGTACGGGAAAGGTGATCAGCGTTCCGCTGCCGACGACCGTGTTGATCGCCCCGGCTGCGACGCCGGCCGCCAGGATCGCGGCGATGTGCAGCGCGCTCACGAACGCCCGACGATCGCAAGCGCCGCGGCGTGTACGTGCGCGTTGGTGGCCAGCGCATCGCCGCCGTTAGCCGTGGGCTCGCCGGCGAGGTCGGTGAACCTCCCTCCCGCCTCCTCGACGATCGCCATCGGCGCTGCCAGGTCCCACAGCGAGACCGCCGCCTCGACGTTGATCTCGGCTGCTCCCTCGGCGACCAGCATGTACCCCCAGAAGTCCCCGAATCCCCGAGTGCGCCAGCAGCGACGGCTCAGCTCGAGCATCGCCTCGAGCGAGCCCGCCTCGATCCAGCCGTCGAACCCGGAGACGCACAGCTGAGCGTCGGCCAGGTCACGGACCGCGGAGACCTTCAGCGGCCGCTGGCGCTCGCCGAGGCCGTCGGCCACGAACGCGCCGGCGCCGCGCGCCGCCCACCATCTGCGTCCGAGCGCGGGCGCGGACACCACCCCGAGGACGATCCGGCCCTGCTTCTCGAGTGCCAGCAGCGTCGCCCAGACCGGAATCCCGCGCACGTAATTCTTGGTGCCGTCGATCGGATCGATGATCCATCGGCGAGTGCCGTCCTGCACTGTCGAGGTCCCGTACTCCTCCCCGAGCACCGAGTCTCCCGGGCGGACGGAGGCGAGTCGCTCTCGAACGGCCTGCTCGACCGCCCTGTCGGCTTCGGTCACGGGCGTGAGGTCGGGCTTGGTGTCGACGACGAGATCGGTGGCGAGGTAGCGCTCGAGCGTGATCGCGTCCGCAAGATCGCCGAGCTCGAGCGCCAGGCCGAGGTCATCGCCGTAGTCCGCCACCGTGTGGATGCTACGGGTGGGTAGGCTGCCGAGGGCGATGAGCAGCGACGCCCTACAGCAGGAGACGACCGAAGTCCTGCAGCGTCTCGTGCGCTTCAACACGGTCAATCCTCCCGGCAATGAGCGCCCCGCGCTCGAGTACCTCGACGCGTACTTGCAGGAAGCGGGGTTCGAGACCGAGCTGCTCGCCGCCGACGACGACCGGCCCAACCTTGTGGCCGACTTGCGGGGGTCGGGTGACGGCCCGACGCTCTGCTACCTCGGACACGTAGACACGGTGGTCGCGGATCCCTCCGAGTGGCAGCATGACCCGTGGTCGGGTGACCTCGCGGACGGATGCCTGTGGGGCCGAGGGTCGATCGACATGAAATCGCAGGTGGCGGCCGAGGCAGTGGGGGCCGTCACGCTCGCCCGAGAAGGGTGGCGGCCCCACGGCACGCTGAAGCTTGTGTTCGTCTCAGACGAGGAGGCGGGCGGGAAGTTCGGAGCCGATTGGCTGACCCAGACGCATCCGGAGAAGGTCCGCTGCGACATGCTGGTCAACGAGGGCGCCGGCGAGGTGTTCGAGTACGACGGGCAACGGCGCTACGGCGTGTGCTGCGCCGAGAAGGGAGTCTTTCGCTTCTCGATCACCGCGCACGGAACCGCCGGCCATGCCTCGCTGCCGAGGACCGGCGACAACGCGTTGCTGAAACTGGCGCCGGCGCTAGAGAAGCTCGCCGCAAGTCGCCCCGGGTTCGACGTCACCGAGGGCCCAGCAGCGATGCTCCGCGCCTTTGGCGAGGACCCAGGCGATCCGGCGGGAGCGCTAGAGCGGATCGCCGCACGCGAGCCCGCGCTGCTGATGCTCGTCGAGCCGATGCTGGGCGTGACGCTCTCGCCGACGATGGCGCATGCATCGGAGGCGATGAACGTGATCCCCTCGCGCGCGTGGGTCAAGGTCGACTGCCGCGTCCCCCCAGGGCTTGGAGAGGACGCGGCGCGACGGCGGATCAGCGAGGTCCTCGGGCCGGACGCCGGGGGCCTCGAGATCGAGTTCTTCGAGCGAGTGGTAGGCAATGCATCGCCAGTCGCCACCTCGCTGATGGAATCGATCGACAGGTGGGTGCAGGCCAACGACCCGGGCGCGGGGACGGTTCCGGTGATCCTTCCGGGCTTCTCGGACTCGCGCTGGTGGAGAGATGTGTTCCCGGACTGCGTCGCTTACGGCTTCTTCCCGCAGCGCCACATGACTCTGTTCGAGACGGCGCCGCTCGTCCATAACGCCGACGAGCGGATCGACGTCCGCGACCTAGGCTTCGCTGCGCGCTTCTACGCGGATCTCGCGCGGGACGTGCTTCGCTGAACGGCCGTCGCCGAGCTCCCGGGTCGACTTCGGGACTAGCGCGAATGCGAGCACGACCAGGCCGATGACGCTCCCGACCCCGAGCACGGTGCGGGCGCCGAACACACTTGCCAGCGGTCCGGCGACCAAGTAGCCCACGGGGAGCAACGCTGCGGAGCCCATCCAGTCATAGGCGCTGACACGCGAGAGCGCATGTGCGGGGATATGCCGCGCGAGCGCGGTCTCCCACCAGATGATCAGCAGCGCGAAGCCGAAGCCCGTTGCGAACGAGCAGACTGCGACAAGGGGCAGCGGCGCGCCCAGAGCGAACAGGCCGTTCTCGAGTGGCCACGCCATCACCATCATCAGGCCCGCGCGGAGCGGGCGCTCAGGCTTCCACTTGATGCCGGTCAGCGCGCCGATTACCGCGCCGGCCCCCGCCACAGCCTCGAGCAGGCCGAACACCCCGGCACCGCCGTACACGTCCCGGGCGATCACCGGCGCGAGCGCGTACCATTGCGAATACACGAACAGCAGTGCGCCACTGAACGAGGCGATCGTCACCCATACCCATGCGCGCGAGCGGACCTCGCGCCAGCCGGCACGCAGCTCGTGAGCGACGGACTCTTCCTCTTTGACCTCACCTCGCGCACGGGGCCGCACACGGCTCAGCAGGACAGCGCTGATCACGAAGGTTGCGGCATCGAGTGCGAACGCCTCCCAGGCGCCAATTCCGAGGACGAGCCCCGTCGCCAGGGCCGGGCCAACCAGGAACGCGAGCTCCTCGACGAACTGCGTGAGCGCGCGGGCGTCCGGGATCAGAGCCTCGGAGACGGTCTGCGGAAGCAGTCCGCTATAGGCGGGCTGGAAGAACGCTTGCGCAGCGCCGAACGCCGCCTCGATCGCAATCAGCTCCCAGATCCGAAGCGCGCCGGCGAGGATCAGCGCCGCAAGCCCGGCGTGCAGCACCGCGCGGATCGCGTCGGCGCCGATCATGATGCGGTGGCGCGGCAGGCGATCCGCCCAGACACCGCCGAACAGCAGCAGCGCCACGAGCGACAGCGCCTGTGCGCCCAGCACGAGCCCAAGGTCTGTCGGCGAGCCAGTCGTCTGGGTCACGTACAGCGCGATCGCGACGATGACAACTGCGTCGCCCAGCACGCTGGCTGACTGACTGAGGAACAGGTATCGGAAATCGCGGTGGCGCAGGACGCGCAGGTACGTCTTCATAAGACACTCTCGGCTGGATCGAACAACGAAACGACAAAGACACAGGAGACGCCGCGAATGCGCTCAGTGAGCGCGGGCGGCGTCAGGTGCGGTCAGTGCCAAGAGGTGAGATACATCGCTCCTCGAGGCTAGCACAGGCCCTGACTGTAGAGTCAGCCCGGGCCGCCTCGAGCCAAGAAGGCCCCTGCAAAACGTCACAATCTATTAGCACCACCCATCGGTGGTGACGTTTGTCCGCGTGGGGCGGCCTTAGGTCACAACGAAACTTCGGTGTGTGAAAGTTTGTGACGTTTCACCGCCACCTTGTCGACGGGTCCGGCGACCTCCTCGGTCGGGTGGGTGCGAGCGCCGGGGCGTGCGAGAGCGCTCGGCAGCCGGGCGTCGCCCAGACCGTGGGGGCATCAATAGACTTCGGCCATGGCGACGGAGGTGACGGCGCGAAAGCGCCTGGATCCGACGATCTTCCGCCTGCCGGTGGAGCGGATCCGGGAGGGCTACTACTCAGATGCGTACTTCGTCCACACGAAGGCGCTGCTCGAGGTCGAAGGCCATCACCCTCACGTGATGATGCAGGTGTTCCAGAAGAAGGATTCAGTGCTGGGCGGCATCGACGAGGCGATCGCGATCCTGAAGCTGTGCTCAGGTCGTCGGCAGGGCGGCGAATGGATCTGCGGCTGGGACGAGCTGGTCGTTCACGCGCTGGGCGAGGGCGACAGAATCGCTCCGCACGAGACAGTGCTGACGATCGAGGGCGAATACAGCCTGTTCGCCCATCTGGAGACCGTGTACCTGGGGACGCTCGCGCGCCGCTCGCTGATCATGCGAAACGTGTCCGAAGTCGTGCAGGCCGCACGCGGAAAGCAGATCTTCTACTTCCCCGCGCGCCACGACCACTGGCTGGTGCAGACCGGTGACGGCTGGAGCGCCCATGTGGCCGGGGCGATCGGCGTCTCGACCGATGCCCAAGCGTCCTGGTGGGGCGGCCGCGGCATCGGCACGATCCCTCACGCCCTGATTGCGGCCTACGACGGCCAAACGGTCAAGGCGGCGCAGGTGTTCGCCGACCGCTTTCACCCGGAGATGAACATCACTGTGCTGGTCGACTTCGAGAACGACTCGGTGCGCACGGCGCTCGAGGTCGCAGAGGCGCTCGGCCCGAAGCTCTGGGGCGTCCGGCTCGACACAAGCGAGACCCTTGTCGACCGCTCGCTGCTCGATGAGATGGGCGGCTTCAAGCCGACCGGCGTCAATCCACGGTTGGTGGAGAAGGTCCGCGGCGCGCTCGACGCAGCGGGCTTCAATGAGGTCCGGATCGTCGCGAGTGGGGGCTTCACCGCGGCGCGGATCGCCGAGTTTGAGGCGGCAGGCGTCCCCGTGGACGCCTACGGGGTCGGCTCATCGCTGATTCGCGGCGATAACGACTTCACGGCCGATGTCGTGCTCGTCGACGGACGGCCCTGCGCGAAGGTGGGACGGCGATACGCAGCGAATCCTCGTCTAGAGAGGGTCCAGTAGTTCGCCGGGGCTGCCGATGACGGATATGTCCCATGATCCACGCAGGCTTCCTCGGCTACCCCGACCTCTATTCCTGGCTCCACGATTGGCTCCCAATCATCTTTATGGGGCTGCTTGTGGTCGCGGTATTCGCGCTGATGCGCTTTATGCCGCGCACGCAACCGAAGCAAATCAAGCCTGAGTCGAGCCCGCCGATCAGCTGGGCGGAGATCGCCGGCGCCGACGAGGCCAAGGAGGAGCTCCGAGAGGTGGTCGACTACCTGCGCGATCCGAGTCGCTTCCGCCAGCTCGGTGCGAAGGTGCCGAAGGGGATCCTGCTGCACGGGCCTCCCGGCACCGGAAAGACCCTTCTGGCCAAGGCCGTCGCCCATGAATCGGGGGCCAACTTCTTCTCCCAGTCGGCCGCCTCGTTCGTCGAGATGTTCGTCGGCGTCGGTGCCGCACGCATCAGGCGGCTGTTCAAGGCCGCGCGCAAGAAGGCGCCGGCGATCGTGTTCATCGACGAGCTCGATGCCGTCGGGGGGCACCGCGGGCACGACGTTTCGGGAGAGCGCGACCAGACGCTGAACCAGCTGCTGGTCGAGATGGACGGCTTCACCGCCCGCAAGGACGTGGTCGTGATCGCCGCATCGAACCTGCTCGAGAAGCTCGACCCAGCGCTGCTGCGCCCCGGCCGCTTCGACCGCCAGATCTTCGTCTCGCCGCCCGATGTCGGCGGCCGTGAGCGAATCCTCCATGTTCACTCCCGCGACAAGCCGCTGGCAAGCGACGTCGATCTGAAGCTGCTCGCCCGACAGACCTCGGGCTTGACCGGGGCGGATCTCGCGAACATCGCCAACGAGGCGGCGATCTTCGCCGGACGCCGCAGCGCCGATCGCGTCGCAATGGTCGACTTCGACACCGCGCTCGAGCGGGTCATCGCCGGGATGCAGTCGCGCCGCACGCTGACCGACCACGAGAAGCGCGTCGTGGCCTACCACGAGGCCGGACATGCCCTGTGCGGCGAGCTGCTTCCTTCGGTCGATCGCGTTCATCGGATCTCGATCGTGCCGCGGGGCCGAGCGCTCGGCTACACGCTCAACCTCCCCGAGGAGGACCGCTACCTGAAGACCCGCGAGGAGCTGATCGACTTCATGACGATGCTGCTGGGCGGACGAGCGGCCGAACAGCTCGTGTTCGGATCGGTCACGACGGGGGCCTCTGACGACCTGCGCCGGGTCTCCGAGATAGCGCGTGCGATGGTCAACGAGTATGCGATGGGCAACGAGGTCACCTCGCTGCGGGCGCACGACGACGGTGCCGCCGAGGCAACCCGCCGCGTTCGCGACCGGGAGGTAGGCGCGCTCGCCGATGAGGCGTTGCGCGTGGCGCAGGCAATCGTGAACGCCCACCGCACCGAGCTCGACGCACTGGCCCAGACGCTGCTCGAGAACGAAGTGCTCGAACGCGCGGACATCGACCGCATCACCGGCGGCGTTCCGGCTGTCGCCCCGCGTCGGATCGGGGAGCTTGGCATCGCCGCCGCCACTGCCGTCAATCCGGCTGCACCCGGCGGCCGCCAGGCCTGATCGTGAGGGCGCGCCGACGGCGCCGGCGCCGGCCAGACCCGGCTCGAGCACCGCACCGCCCGTGTCACTCCCGGACCTGCCGTCCGGGGTCGGGTAGCGTCGGGGTCGATCAACGCCATGCGCTACGGCGGGGACGTTGGTGGCGAGGCGGGGCGCAGACACCATCGTCTCACGCCCACACCAGCCGAGTGGGACCAGCTCGCGCTCCTAGTCCCCAACCCCCGAGTATCCTGCCGCCGGTGCTGAGCGCAATCGACCACGTCGGCATCGCAGTCGAGGATCTCGACGCTTCGGTTTCGCTGTATCGCGACACGCTCGGGATCTCGGTCGTCCACCGCGAGACCGTCACCGAGCAGGGCGTGGAGGCGGCGCTCCTCGATGTCGGTGACAGCCATCTCGAGCTGCTTGCGCCACTCGGGCCTGACACTGCCGTGGGCCGTTTCCTCCAGCGGCGAGGGCCCGGCATTCATCATCTCGCTTACCGTGTCGCCTCGATCGACGAGACCTTGAGCGCGCTTGCCGCATCCGGCATGCGCCTGATCGATGAGCACCCGCGCCCCGGAATCCGCGGCTCCCGGGTAGCCTTCGTTCACCCCTCCAGCACGGGCGGCGTGCTGACCGAGATCGTGGAACCCGCGCACTGAACATGGCAGACCAGAAACCCCAAAGGATCAGCATCGGCTTCGACGGTGGCCAGGTGCTGAGCGCTCGCGTGGCGCCCGCCGAGCTGACCCGGCTGCGTGGCGTGCTCGGGACCGTCGGCTGGCACGACATGACCGCCGAGGATGGCACCATCGCCATTTCTCTGAACAGCGTCGTCTACGTGCTCGCCGACCACGAGGGCCAGCGGGTCGGTTTCGGCGACTAGCGCCGCTAGCGCGGCAGAACCGCGACGTGTCCCTCGATATGCGCTGCCCTCGGGCCATTGGCGATCTCGCGCACCGTGCAGCGGGTAGGTCCGCAGTGGATCACGTCGGTGAGTGCGGCCCCCTCGCTGACAGCCAGCAGGTCGCCCGCGCGGACGCCCGCGCCATGCAGCGCAGCGGCGCCGATCTGAAGGATCAGGTTGTCACCCGGGTGTGGATTGCCCGGCGTCAGCCGGTCAGTGACGAGCATCTGGAAGCGATTGCCAGCCGGGACGAACGCTTCGCTCTCGACGCCGATGTCCTGGCCGTGCGGTAGTCCAGAGCGGGCCACCAGCTGAGTTCTCCCCCGCGGCGTGATCGCATAGATGCTTCCGCGGATCTCGTCGGGCGCGATCAGGTCGCCGCCGAACCGGCCAAAACCGCGCGGGGCGACGCCGATGCCGCCCTCCATCCGAGGTGCGCTGGAGGTGATGGTCGCGACGTGTCCGTGACAGTCAATCGCCAGCACGGTCGTCGTCAGGCGGTGGTTGATCGTCACCAGCAGCCGATATCCGAACCCGCCGGTCCGGTCGAAGGCGATCCCGTCGATCAGGCCAGCGGCCTTGAGATGGACCAGCGGGTGGCTACCGCCGGCCCTGACCGCGAGCACGCCGGGACCGCCGCCAAGCTCGAGGGCGTAGATCGTGCCCGATCCGAAGCACAGCGCATGCCCGGCGGTAGGCGCGAACAGGGCGATGTAGGGCTCGCCGCCGGGCTGCTGATACGTCGGCGCAAACGGCTGGATCCGGCCGGATGGCTCGAGGATCTGCAGCTTCCCGGCCGCTGCGAGCACGAGCGATCCGTCGGGACGAGGGCCCGCGAGATCCACCGGCCTCGGCGCGGCGATCAAGGAGCGCCAGCGAAGCGGAGGCGCAGGAGTACTCGTGCTCGCCGCCGCGGCTGTGGAAGGCCGCTGGGCGCTGGCTTGCCTGCCGCAGGCGCAGACGCCGAGCGTCAACAGAGCCAAGGAGATCAGCGGCGCTCCGCGCCTCATGAGCTTGACCTGAGCGTAGCGACGGGTGTTCATCACTTGCGGACTGAAGGTTTGCCTGCGCTGAGAGCGGGAAGCCGTACCTACGACTCAGAGGAGGATATGCATGGCAAACATCGCTGACAGCCACACCGGTCCGAGCTCCGAGGAGTCCATAAGCGAGCTCGTCAAGCAGCTGACCGAGCAGACGAGCCGGCTGGCACGACAGGAGGTCGGGCTGGCAAAGGCCGAGCTCGCGGAGAAGGGCAAGCGGGCCGGCATCGGCGCTGGCATGTTTGGCGGCTCCGCAGTACTCGGGTTCTACGCTCTTGGGGCGGTCGTGGCGGCCGCAGTACTCGGCTTGGCGACCGCAGTCACTGCGTGGCTGGCGGCGCTGATTATCGCCGCTGTACTTGGCGCCGGGGCCGGAATCCTCGCGCTACGGGGCCGCACGAAAGTCCAGCAGGCGACACCACCCGTGCCGGAGCAGGCAACCGAGAGCGTGAAGGAGGACGTGAGATGGGCGAAGACCAAGGCCCAGGAGGGACGGCAATAGCGGGCTCGCGAAACCCCGAGGAGATCCGGAGCGAGATCGAGGAGACTCGCGAGGCGCTTGGCGAGACAGTCGAAGCTCTGGCCGCCAAGACTGACGTCAAGGCACAGCTCAGCGAGAAAGCTCGCGTCGCCAAGGAGAACCCACGCGCATTGGCGGTCGTTGCAGCCGTGGCCGTCGCGCTGCTCGCTCGTCGGGTGCTGCGCCGCCGATGAGCAACCCTGCCGACGCCCGACGGGAGCGGGACGCGCAGAACGGGGTTCGCGAAGGGGAGAATCCGGCTGGGGAGCGCGAACATCAAACTCAGGATGGGAAGGCGCAGGCCGATCGCGCTCGACCGGCACCGGAGAGCCCGACCGCGCTCCCACGGCGCAGGTGGCCCGCGATCTTCAAGGGCACGTTCAAGAACTATCAGGCCGACAACGTCGGCGACCTTGCCGCGGCGCTGACCTACTACGGCATCCAGGCGATGTTCCCGGCGCTGATCGCGCTCGTCTCGATCATCGGCCTGATCGGCTCATCGGCGACCGACGCGCTGATCTCGAACCTCAAAAAGCTCGCTCCTGGCGCGGGTCAGAGCGTCTTCACGGGTGCGATCCACGGTCTCCAGCACAGCCGTGGGGCCGCGGGTGTCCTGTTCGTGGTCGGGCTCGCCGGGGCGGTGTGGTCGGCTTCTTCGTACATCTCGGCGTTCATGCGTGCGGCCAACACGATCTACGGCGTCGAGGAGGGCCGCCCGATCTATAAGACAGTCGCGCTCCGAGTCGGGCTGACCGTCGTGATGGTCCTTCTTCTGGTGATCAGCTCGTTCGCCGTGGTGCTGACCGGCGGCCTCGCCGGACGGGCCGGCCAGCTGCTCGGGATCGGCAGCGCGGCCGTGTCGGCATGGGATATCGCCAAGTGGCCGGTGCTGCTGCTGATCGTCGCCCTGATGATCTCGATCCTGTACTGGGCCGCTCCGAACGTGAAGCAGCCCGGGGTCAAATGGATCACCCCCGGGGGGATCTTCGCCGTGCTGATCTGGATCGTGGCTTCGGGCCTGTTCGCGCTGTACGTCGCGAACTTCTCCTCGTACAACAAGACCTACGGCACGCTCGGCGGGATCATCATCTTCCTCGTCTGGCTGTGGATCTCAAACGTCGCGATCCTGCTCGGTGTCGAGTTGAACACCGAGCTGTACCGCGGCCGCGAGCTCGAGACCGGCAGGCCGGCCGACAAGGAGCCGTTCGTCGAACCGCGCCAGGAGCCGAAGAAGGACTGATCAAGTCGGGTTCGATACCGAAGACGGACTGGATCAGGGCGGGTTCGATGCAGGACCGGGCTGCGGATGGACCGGAAGGATCACCGGCGCGCGCGGAGTCTGCTGGAAGTTGAAGTCCGCAGCCAGGCTCCCGAGGAGGGGGTTGGTTTCACGAACGCCGGGACGAGGATCGGGACGTCCATCGGTGGCGGGGTCCAGTGCCTGGCCGCCGAGGAAGTCCTGCTCGATGAACTTGTTATAGGCGTCGTGGCTCAGGATCTGATGATCGATCATGCCCTGCTTCGCGTACGGGCTGATCACCAGCCCGGGGACGCGCAGGCCGTACCCGTTGCGATCGACGCTCGGCGGGGTGACGTGGTCGTAGAAGCCCCCCCAGTCATCCCACGAGAGGAAGATCGCGGTGCTCTTCCAATCGGGGCTCTGCATGATCGCGTTGATCAGGCCGGTCACGTAGTTCTGGCCCGTGCTGACCAGGCTCGGTGGGTGCTCAGATACGGTGCCGTTCGGGTCGATCCACGATACCGCCGGCAGCGTTCCGGCCTTCGCGGCAGTGAAGAAGTTCGAGAGGCTCTGGATGTTGCCGGTCTGGCCGTCCTGGGTGACGTCGGTGAAGGACGGCAGCGGGTTCCAGATTCCAGGCGTCTGGGGTCGCTGCTGGACGGGAGCACAGCTCATCGAGCTGTCGACCTGACAGTCGGGCTCGGCGCCCTTCAGGACGTAGTACCCCCAACCGACGTTCTGGCCGTGCAGCAGCCACGTCATGTCGGTCCATGCGTAGTGCAGCTGCCCGTCGTTGGGCGCGCCGACTCCGGCCGTCGTGTAGTCGCTATTGGGCCCCTGAAGCGCGTTCTTACAGGAGAACGGGTCGAGCGGATTTGTGCAGTTCGCCGACCACTCGGAGACCATGAACAGGTGCTGAGGCAGGCTCCAGGAGGAGTTGGGCTCGAACATGTGGTCCTGAAGCACGAAGTTCTGGGCGTAGTTCCAGTAGTTGGGGACCTCGCGGGCGTCGTGGTAGCCCATCACGTCCACGCAGGCTGAGCCCGGGGATGGCGACTGCTGACAGGGGCTGCAGGCGGGGTTGTTGCTCGAGCAGCCGATCCCCTTCTCTGCCTGGCCGATGAATCCATCCATCGCGCCACCGTTGATGTCCGCTGCAGCCGCCGCGATGCCGTGGGGGCCACCGTAGTTGACGTCAGCGGAATCGTGATAGGGCGCGACACATCCGCCGTTGACCGGATCGACGACGCAGACACCGGGCGGAATTCCAGCGGCGCCGGGATACGTGCCGAAATAACTGTCGAACGAGCGGTTCTCCTGCATGATGACCACCACGTGGCGGATTAGGTGGATTCCTGTCGCGGGCGCCACGTTGATCTTGACGCCAGGGGAGTGGGACTGGATGTTCTGCTTGCTCGCGGGAAGCAGGGCTCGCCAGGGAGCAGAGCCAGTCTTGTTCAGCTGATAGCTGATCGAGAAGCTCGACGCCCGATTCAGCCGGGCTTTCGCCATCGTCCGCCAGCCGCGGCCGCTCAGCCGCTCGATCAGCACGCGCATCCCGGCGTGGCCGGGTGCCACTTGGCCGCTGAAGGTCTCCCGGTCCCCGGCGACCGCGAAGGTCGCCGTCGAGACGAACGTCATGCGGGCGTAAACGGTCTCGGCGACAGTGGAGCTCCGCAGCGCCTTCGACGTCGCGTACCAGTCGCGGTTGCTCATCACCGTCCCGGCCGGCAGCACCAGCCGGTAGCGTCCCGAGACGTCCGTGCGAGCACGGGCAGTCGGAGTGAAGTGGCGCTGATTGGGAAACATCCGCCAGATCACGACCGTCACGCCGCAGCTGCTCGGTCCCCGAGCGACGCCGAGCAGGCGGCCGTAGATCGTCACCCGGTCGCCGGCTGTAGCCGGATCCGGGGTGGCATGCAGCGATAGTCCCGTGGGCTGAGCTGCGGCCTTGTGCTTGGCGACCGGGCACTTCGGCTGCACCGGCAGGGATGCGGGACTCGCCGCGGCGTTGGTTAGCTCGGCCACCAGCCAGCAGCACGCTAACGACAGTCCTACCGACAGCAGTACGAGCGAGCGGCGCACAATCATGTCTCCCAACGCCGGGGGCTTTGCGACCGTAACCCAGGCAGCAGTCTCGAGTTGCGGTACCCGCGCGGGTGGCGTGGGGCGCTGAGAGCCATCGGTCCGTAGATTGCAAGCGGTGTCACCTCGAGAGGCCGACCTCGCGGTCCTAACGTTCGCCCGCACCCGCGGTCACCCCCTGGCGGTCGAGCGGATCGTCGCCGAGTACTCACGAACCGGCGAGCACGCCGCTTGCTGGCTTGTCCTCGGCTGCGCCGGAGCGATGCTCGCGAGCGACCCACACCGCCGCGCGGGCTGGCTGCGCGGCCTCCGGATCGTCGGCGCTGCCTACGTGGTCAACTACGCGGTCAAGATCTCCGTGCGGCGGCGCCGGCCAGAGCTCCCCGGACTCCCGCCGCTGACCGGCACGGTCTCTCGCCTTTCATTTCCGAGCGCTCACGCGACGACGTCGTTCGCCGCCGCGCGGGCATACTCCCGCGTGGCCCCAGCGCCCCCCCTGTACGCCGCGGCCGTGGCGTTCGCGCTCAGCCGGCCTTACCTCGGGGTGCACTATCCGACCGACGTCGTGGCCGGAATGGCCCTCGGCACCGCACTCGCGTCGGCATGGCGGTGATCCGCGGATGAGGGTCGGGATCGTCGGGCTGCCCAATGCCGGGAAGTCCTCGCTGTTCACCGCGCTGACCGGCACCGCCGCGGAAGCGGCCAACTACCCGTTCACGACGATCGAGCCAAACCTTGCGGTCGTGCCGGTCGCCGACGAGCGCCTCGAGGCTGTCGCCCGAACCGTGCGTGCGTCGAACATCGTGCCCGACACGATCGCCTTTCACGACATCGCCGGCCTCGTAGCCGGTGCACACCGCGGCGAGGGTCTGGGCAATCAGTTCCTGGCGAACATTCGCGAGACCGACGCGATCGTCCACGTGGTCCGCGTCCATACGGAGCCGAATGTCGTCCATCCGGAGGGCCGCGTGGATCCGATGGCGGACGTCGAGACGATCGAGACCGAGCTCTTGTATGCGGATCTCGAGCAGGCAGAGCGCCGCCGTGACCGAGTAGTCCGGGCCGCCAAGAGCGGCGACCGGCGCGCTGTCGCCGAGGCGGCCTGGCTCGAGCAGCTGGTGGAGGCGCTGCAGTCCGGGCGCCCGGCCTCCGAGGTTCCTCCCCCTCGGGACGCTCCCGACGCGATGGCCGCGCTCCAGCCGCTGACGGCGAAGCCGGTGCTATTCGTGGCAAACGTGGACGAGGGCTCGGATGAGGTTCCGCCGGCCCTGGCCGAACACGCCCGTGCGCGGGGCGCCGCGGTGGTAGCCCTGTCGGCGCGCATCGAAGCCGAGCTCGCGGAGCTCGACCCGGAGGAGGCAGCCGCGATGCGCGCGGACCTGGGCTTATCCGAGTCAGGGCTCACCCGGGTGGTACGAGGGGCGTTCCAGCTCCTTGATCTGGTGGCGTTCTTCACCGCGGGGGAGGACAAGCCGGCGCAGTCATGGCACCTCCGGCGCGGACTGAGCGTCTGGCACGCCGCGGGAATGGTCCATTCGGACATCCAGCGTGGGTTCGTCCGGGCGGAGGTGGTGCCGTGGAGCGAGCTTGCTGACGCGGGTGGGTACGCGGGCGCGCGGGATCGCGGCACGCTGCGGATCGAGGGGCGCGACTACGTCGTCGCCGACGGCGATGTGATCACGGTGCGGTTCACGCCGTAGTGTCTCGCCCGAGCCGCGCGACCTTCGTCGAGCTATAGATCGCCGAGGTCCCGTGCCTCCTCGAGCCGCTCGGCGAGCCGGTTCAGCCCCAGCGAGCGAGCGGCCCGCGCGCCGCCCTCGAGGTCGGTCGCGCGGTCGGGCGGCCGATCGACGTCGGCGGGCTGGAGGGTGGCGATCTCGCGAAACGAACGAAGCTCCGCCGCGGACTCTTGCAGGACGCCCGCGATCCGGGGCCGCTCCATTCCCGGTTTGCGAGCGGCGGCGAGCGCCCCCTCGAGCGAGCCGTGGCGGCCGAGCAGTTCGGATGCGGTCTTCGGACCGATCCCCGGGGCGCCTGGAAGTCCGTCGGAGGGATCGCCGCGCAGCGCGATGAAATCAGGGACGAGCGCCGGCGGGACGCCGTAGCGTCGCTCCACCTCGCGCGCGTCCACGACATCGAAGCCGATCTTCCCCGCCTTCAGGAACAGGACGCTCACCTGGTCGCCGACGCACTGGTACATGTCGCGGTCCCCGGTGACGATCAGGGTCTCGCCGCCGTCCTGCGCCTCGCGCGTGGCGAGCGCCCCAAGGAGATCGTCAGCCTCGAGGCCCTCGGAGGTCTCCGTGGCCCATCCGAAGGCCTCGAAGAACTCGGGCGCCCGATCGAACTGCCATTGCAGAGCATCTGGAACCGGCGGCCGGTCGGCGTGATAGCGCGGGTACAGCTCCACCCGGTACTTGGCGGCCTCGGCGCCAAAGCACACGGCGATTGCTCGTGGCCGTTTGTCGGCGGCGACACGCAGGAGGATGTTTGCGGCGCCCAGCAGGGCGTTCACCGGATGCTCGTCCACCCCCCGGATCGAGTCGGGGAGGGCGAAGAACGAGCGATACAGCACGTAGGGGCCATCGACTGCTACGAGCGGCGCGGGCATTCCGCCGGAGCTTAGGGTGCTTCTACGCGAAGCCGCACCCGGTCCCCTGCCTTTGCACCGCCAAGTAGCGCCGTGCCGCAATCGTGCGCATGAAGCGTCGCCGCATGCGTCGGCTCAGGAGCGGGACCGCACCATGCACAAACGAGGTGCGTAACGCGGCACGCGCTGCTCCCGACGCGCAGCGTGACGTGGCATGCACACGGAATCGGCCATCCGGACTGCCGTCGATCGGACTGTCCTCCGCCTCGCCGTCAACCAGCACCGAGCTGTCAGTCGCTCCCGCTGTCCCCCGCCTCGCGCCAGCAAGCACCGAATCATGACGTGGCGCCCCAGCTCGGCCGACGTGATCGTCACTCAGTGCCGGACCGTCACAGACGGGCCATCGAGGCCCTGGTAGACGAAGCGGTACAACCCAGGACCGGGCGCTGCGACGGTGACCGTGCCGCCGGGCCCCAACACCGCGTGCGCAACTGTGTGCCAGCCCCGCCTCCCACGGACCTGCACCAGGAGCGGGGCGCCCTTTCGGGCAGGGAACACGCTGCCATGGAGCGAGGAACCGCTCGCGAGCCGCATCGCGCGCTCGAACGGGCGCAGCACGGCGGCCAGCTGGGCGCCGTGCGTGCTATTCACAAGCCTCTCCGCGAGCCGCAGCTGGGCCAGCACATGAGGGCCCGGGCCGGGCAGGGCGGTGATCGTCGTGAACGTCGCGTAGGTGCTGAGCAGTCCGAACAAGCTCGCGAGCTTTGTCCCTGAGACGCTCGTGGAGCCCCTGCTTCCGACGATCACGGCGAGCACGATCCTGGGCGACGCTCCGTGCTTGGTGACCACGATCCCGCGGAACGTCCCCTTCACGAGCGCGCCGAGCTTCGCGGCCGCTGCAGCACCGCTCATCGAGCTCCGCCACCGGTGATAAGGATCGCCACCGGCGCCGTCGTAGGGGTCGGGCACGCCCCGCAGCCACGGTTGGGGCACCGACCCCGGAAAGGCAAACTGGACGCTCTCGGTGTGGCCGCCCGAGCTGGCAGCGAAATACGTGATCACCGGGGAGCCGTTGTAGGTCACGACCTGCCCGCTCGTGGCAGCGACCGCGCTGTCAGTCGCGGGCGTCTCCGCGGAGACGCCGCCATACATCTGCGAACGGGTATCCGAATACAGATCGAACGCGGAGCCGCCGACGTCGTTGGTGATCGCGTACGTACGAGCCGCCACCGCCTGCGCGTCGAGTGCGGCAGCCGACCAGCTCGCCGACATCTCCCCCGCGACGACGCCGCGCACGTAGTCGTCGAGACCGATCGCGTTCACCGTCTCCACTCCGCCGGAGCCGTTCGGGCGGAGCTCCAGCGCGCCACGGTAGCTGCCGACGCCCGCGAGCGTCAGCGGCCCGGATCCGGTCACCGTCAACGAGGCTGGGAAGGTGCCGACCGTCTTGCCCGGCCCCGAGACCAGCTTTAGCGACCCGTCGGCAAGCGCCGTCACCTGGTAGCTGACACCCGGTTGAAGCGGCTTCCCGCCGGCATTCGTGGCGCCGCTGAACTTCGCCGAGCCGTCAGCGATCAGAACCCGGACGATCCGGTTCGGGTCGGTTTTCCCGATCGCCGTGCCCTGGTAGTAGTGGGCGAGGATGAAGCGATAGTCCTTGCCGTGCAGCGCGTACCCATAGGCGCCGTATTGGCTCATGCCGACGCCGTGACCATTCCCCCCGCCGCGGATGAAGAACCTGCTCGCGGCCGTCGCGGAACCCGCGGACAGCAGTCCGAGCGCGGCGACCACACCTATCACCAGCTTTCGCATCAGTGGTCTAGACACGGTTGCAGGCGCCGGGTTGCGGTTAGAGTCGGGGCAGTCATGGCAGAACGCAAGGCTTCGGATGTGTTCGTCGAGTGTCTCGAGGCGGAGGGCGTGCGTTACGTGTTTGGGATCCCGGGTGAGGAGACCCTTGACCTTAACGAGTCGCTGGCGGATTCCTCGATCGAGTTCATTCCGGTCCGGCATGAGCAGGGCGGCGCCTACATGGCCGACGCCTATGGGCGCCTGACCGGCAGGGCCGGCGTCTGCCTCGGAACGCTCGGGCCGGGGGCCACCAACCTGATCACCGCGGTCGCCGACGCATTCCTCGACCACGCGCCGCTAGTGGCGCTGACCGGCCAGTCCGACCTCGAGCGCATGCACAAGGAATCGCACCAGTATCTGGATCTGATCGGGATTCTCCGGCCCGTGGTGAAGTGGAACGCCCGCGTCTCGAGCCCCGAGATCATCCCCGAGGTCGTGCGTAAGGCGTTCAAGGTCGCCGAGTCCGAGAAGCCCGGGCCGACCCACATCGAGCTTCCGGAGGACATGATGGCGCGCCAGCTCGACGCCGCGCCGCTGCCGCGTCACGCCCCGGTCCAGCCCGAGCCTGGCCTCAGAGAGCTTCAGCTGGCGGCGGAGCTGATCGACAACGCCCAGAGTCCGATCGCGCTGGTCGGGAACGGCGCGATCAGGGCCCGCGCCGAGCGAGCGCTGCGCGCGTTCGTCCATACGACCGGGATCCCGGTCGCGGAGACGTTCATGGCCAAGGGTCTGATCGACTACGAGGACCACAAGGCCCTCGGGACTGTCGGCCTTCACGCGCGCGACTACGAGATGGCCGGTTTCGAGGATGCCGATGTGGTGATCGCGATCGGCTACGACCTGGTCGAGCACGCTCCCGAGCATTGGAATCCACGCGCCGACAAGAAGATCATCGTGATCGACAGCGTCGCGGCGGAGATCGACGAGTTCTTCATCCCGGCCGTCGAGCTGATCGGCGACATCGCCCATGTGCTGGCGCGGCTTGCGGCGTCGACCAGCAGAGCCGCCACGAGCCCCGCCAGGTCGCGCCGGCTGCGCGAGCTGGAGCTCGGCGCGCTGCAGGAGGGCCGCGACGATGACCACTTCCCGATGCGGCCGCCCCGGGTGCTGTGGGACATCCGGCGGGCACTCCGTTCGGAGGACATGCTCGTCTCGGACGTCGGCCTACACAAGCTGTGGATCGGGCGGATCTTCCCGGCGCACGAGCCTGGCACGGTGCTGATCGCGAACGGCCTCGCGGGGATGGGGTTCGCGCTCCCCACAGCGATCGCAGCGAAGCTTGTCTATCCCGATCGCAACGTCGTCACCGTGAGCGGCGACGGAGGGTTCCTGATGAACTGCCAAGAGCTCGAGACAGCGGTCCGCCTGCGCACTACGGTGGTGAACGTCGTCTGGGAGAACGGCCAGTTCGGGTCGATCGCCTGGAAGCAGGACAAGAAGTTCGGGCGCCACTTCGACGTCGACTTCGGTAACCCCGATTTCGTCAAGCTGGCGGACGCCTTCGGGATGCCGGCGTGGCGATGCTCTACAGCCGGCGAGTTCTCGCAGCGACTCACCGATGCCCTGGCGCTGGACCTGCCGTCGCTGATCGTCGTGCCGATCGACTATTCGATCGACGTGGCGATCTCCGAGGAGCTCGGGGCCGAGACCGTCGCTACCTAGCGGCTTAAGGGCAATCTTCGGCGATCGCGTAGACACTATGTGTACTCAAGCGCCATTCCTCGAGCTGGCGGGCGCTCGGTGGCGTCGAGCGCTCGCCTACAGGTTGCCTTGCGCCATCTTGCGCAGGTCCATCGCCTGGTTATAGGTGTCCTCGTCGACACCCTTCTCGAGCGCGACATCCCGGAGCATCCGGCCCGAGCTTGCCGCCTCCTTGACGATCTCGGCGCCCTTGTCGTATCCGATGTAAGGGTTGAGCGCGGTTGCCGCCGCGAGTGTCGACTCGGCGGAGCGCTCGCACCCGGCTTTGTTGGCCCTGATCCCCTCCACGCACTTCTCGGCGAACGCAACCGAGGTCGTGCTCAGCAGCCTGATCGACTCGAGCAGATTCCGAGCGATCAGCGGGACGCGCACATTGAGCTCGAACTGGCCCTGGGAGCCGCCGATCGTGATCGCGGTGTCATTGCCGATCACCTGGGCGCTGACCTGGAGCACTACCTCCGGTAGGACCGGGTTGACCTTGCCGGGCATGATCGAGGAGCCTTTCTGGAGCTCCGGCAGGAAGATCTCGCCGATCCCGGCGCGCGGCCCTGAACCCATCAGCGCCAGGTCGTTCGCGATCTTCGTCAGCGACACCGCAAGCACTTTCAGCGCACCTGAGAGCTCGACCAGAGCGTCGCGGTTGCCCTGCGCCTCGAACGGGTCCTCCGGCGCGCGGATCTGCAGAGCGGTCTCCGCGGTCAGGCGGGCTCGGACGCGATCGGCGAACTCCTTGTGGGTGTTCAGACCGGTGCCGGTCGCTGTACCGCCGAGTGGGATCTGGGCGACCTGTGGCAGCGCGCCACGAATGCGCTTGGCGCCGAGGCGCACCTGCGCCGCGTAGCCCGAGAACTCCTGACCGAGGGTTACGGGCACGGCATCCATCAAGTGCGTGCGCCCCGCTTTGACGATGTCGTGGAACTCAGCCGCTCTCGCCTGGAACGCAGCCTCGAGGCGCTCGAGCGCCGGGAGGAGATCGTTCGTGGCGGTGTCGAGTGCCGCGAGGTGGACCGCCGAGGGGAACACATCGTTAGAGGACTGGCCCATGTTCGCGTGATCGTTGGGGTGCGCCCCCTCGCCGGCAAGCGCCGCGATCACCTCGTTGGCGTTCGTGTTCGTCGAGGTCCCCGAGCCGGTCTGGAACACATCGATCGGGAATTGATCGTCGTACTCGCCGGCGGCAACCCGCTCCGCCGCGGCCGCGATCCGCTCGGCGACCTCCTGGTCGAGCAGCCCCAGGTCCCCGTTCACTCGGGCTGCGGCAGCCTTGATCCGACCGATCCAGCGAATCACCGGCACAGGTACCCGATCGCCCGAGATCGGGAAGTTGGCGACCGCCTTGGTCGTCTCAGCGCCCCACAGCTGCTCTCGTTCTGTGACTCCCATGCCTTGTTCCTTTCGCATTTTGACGAAAGCTACTGCACGGCCGAGGACTGTCCGCGCGTGCGCGAGTACTCACGTAGCACCGCCTGCGCTCGCTCGATCTCACGCCCCAAAGCACGGTCCTTCATCGTCTCCGGAAACGCCAACGCCGCAGCATCGAAGAGCTCCTCGGTCCCTGCGCCCTTGCTCCTTCGCCCGCTCAGCCGCAGGGCCCTGACCGCCATGACCAGCTCGATCGCGACCAGCACGTCCATCGCTTCGAGCAGCTCGCCGGCACGACCTGCCGCGGTGGCAGCCAGGCTGGCGTGCGACTCGACGCCCAGCGAGGCCCAGATCGTTTGCGTACTCATCGGCGTCGCTAACAGACGAGCCTCCGCACTCGCCGCCTGAGCGGTGTACTCGAGCATCATCACGCCCGAATCGAGTCCCGGCTGCTGCGCAAGAAACGGGCTCAGCCCGGTGATCCGCGGGTCGAGCATGGCGCTGATCCGAGCCGCGATCAGTGACGCCGAACTCGCCAGCGCGGCGCGCAGGGCGTCGAGTGCGGCCGCCAGCTCGGCTTCATGGAAGTTTCCGTTGGGGAGGCGATCGCTGTCGACGATCAAGGCGTTCTCTCCACGTGAGTTGCACTCGCGCGTGACAACCTCCCCGAGCCGCACTACGGCGTCGTGCGAGACGCCGTCCACCTGCGGAAGGACCCGGAACGGATAGGGGTCCTGGACCAGCCGGTTCGGGTCGTCTTCGGCAAGGGAGGCCCCGGCGAGCAGCTCTCGCATGCGCGCCGCAACCGCGGATTGCCCGCTGCTTCCGCGCGCGGCCTGGACGCGCTCATCGAGCACGACCGGATCGGCCTGCAGCGCCTCGAACGACAACGCCGCGACCGACAGCCACCGCTCGAGCAGGTCAAAGCTGTCGACACAGACCAGCGCGGCGCGGCCCGCCGTCAGCGCGTTTGAGCTCATGAACCCAAGCGCATCGCGCAGACCAAGGCGGATATCGACTGCCTCGGAGTAGAGCTGGGGCTTTCCGTCCCGCCAGATGCGGTGCTCGCCGAGCAGAACCAAGGCGATCTCCGCCAACCCCGGAAGGTCGCCGGTTCCGAGCGATCCGAGTTCGCCCGTCACGGGCACGACGTTTTCGTTGAGCGCCCACACGAGGCGTTCGAGCAGCTCTGGTGCTACCCCGGCGCCGCCGGTGCCGAGCTGGTTGGCGCGGACAACCATCCCCGCGCGGACCAGGTCGGGCTCGAGCGGGCGCCCCGCGCTGACAGCGTGGCTTCGCAACAGGTTCCACTGGAAGCGCTCACGGTCCTCGGGACCGACCTCGCGGTCGCGCAGGGCACCCACGCCCGTGCTCGCCCCGTACAGCGGTTCGCCGCTCTCGAGGCCAGCCGCGATCACCTCACGGGCGGTGGCATTGCGTGCGCGGGCCCCGTCGGAGAGCCCCACGGGGACGCGGTCGCGTGCGACAGCTGCGATCTCCCAGGGGGTCAGCCGCGCGCCATCGAGGATGATCACGCCACAGCTACGATCGCTGGATGGCCCATGCCGACGCCGCAGTTCGCGACCCGGGACTGATCGCACGCACACCGTCGGCGGGACTCGTCGTCGGTGCGATCGCCTCCGTGCAGTTCGGGTCGGCGATCGCGGCGACGCTGTTCGCCCAGGTCGGGCCCGCCGGGTCGGTGCTGCTGCGCCTGGTGTCCGCGTCTGTCGTCCTGATGGCGGTGTCGCGGCCGCGAATCCGCGGGCGCTCTCGGCGCGAGCTCGCGCTCGCAACCCTGTTCGGGCTGGTGCTGGCGTCGATGAATCTCAGCTTCTACGAGGCAATCCACCGGATCCCGCTGGGTATCGCCGTCTCGATCGAGTTCATCGGTCCCCTCGGGGTCGCCGTCGCAGGTTCCCGCCGCAAGCTCGACTTTCTGTGGGTGGCGCTGGCGGCCGTCGGGATCCTGGCGCTCTCGAAGGGAAACGGCCATAGCCTCGATGCGCTCGGGGTCGTGTTCGCGCTGATCGCCGGGTGCCTGTGGGCCACATACATCCTTGTCAACGCGCGGGTAGGCCAGACCTTCCCGGGAGGCACGGGCCTTGCGCTCGCCTTGTGCGTCGCCTCGGTGGCTGTGCTTCCCGCGGGAATCGCTGCCGGCGGATCGCACCTGCTCGAGCCGCGCTCGCTCGAGCTCGGCGCCGCCGTCGGGATGCTGTCCTCGGCGATCCCCTATACATTCGAGCTGGAGGCGCTGCGACGGATCGCGGCGTCGGTGTTCGGCGTGCTGATGAGCATCGAGCCCGCAATAGCCGCACTCGCCGGGTTCATCGTGCTCGGGCAGGGCCTCGGCACCCGCGCGCTGCTGGGGATCGCGCTCGTGGTGGCGGCCTCGGTGGGCGCCTCTCAGCGGGCGGGCCGACCACCTGTTGCCGTATAGCGACAAGGGGTTTCAGTCTACGGTAGGGTCCCGCGCCCAATGGAGACGCAGGGAGCAACTCGCACCGTCCAGCGGGCGTTGCGGTTGCTCGCCGCAGTCACCGAAAGCGGCGGCACGCTCAGCGATCTGGCCCGGACAGTCGAGTTGTCCCCGAGCACCACTTCGCGCCTGCTCTCGACGCTCACAATCTCCGAGTTCGTTCGGCGCGACGAACGCGGGCGCTACCGGCCCGGTGCCCGATTACGGCGCCTGGCCGCGGCGGCGCTCCGCGATGATCCACTGTTCGAGCTGGCTGGACCGCACCTCGAGCAGCTCGCGGCCGAGACCGGTGAAACGGCGAATCTTGCGGTTTCTGTGCAAGCCGGACAGGCGATCTACCTGCGTCAAGTGACAAGCCCAAAGCTCGTTCAGAGCGCAGGCTGGACGGGTCGCGCGATTCCGACGCGCGGCACCGCGCTCGGGGCGGCTCTGCGAGGGGATCTCGGCGCGGGCGGCTTTGCCACGCGAAGCGGCGCCGTCGAGCCGGACGTGACGTCGATCGCCGCTCCGCTCTACGGGCCGGACGGTGCGATCATCGCTGCTCTGAGTGTGCTGGCACCCACCTATCGGACCACGCGCAGACGCGTCAACACGCTCGGGCGGGCCGTCGCGCAGCACGCCGGAGCGCTGTCACGGAGCCTTGGCGCGCCCACCAAGGAGCGCGCCGCGTGAGCCTCAGATGCAAGGGCTGGCAGCAGGAGGCGGCCCTGCGCATGCTCGAGAACAATCTGCATCCAGACGTCGCCGAGAAGCCCTCGGAGCTCGTCGTCTACGGCGGCATCGGCAAGGCGGCGCGGGACTGGCCGAGCTACCACGCGATCGTCGCCGAGCTCCAGCGCCTCGAGTCGCACGAGACGCTGCTCGTCCAGTCGGGAAAGCCGGTGGCGGTGTTCGAGACTCACGAGATGGCTCCGCGCGTGCTGCTCGCGAACTCAAACCTGGTCCCCGATTGGGCCAACTGGGAGACGTTCCGGGAGCTCGACGCGGCAGGACTGATCATGTACGGCCAGATGACCGCCGGCTCCTGGATCTACATCGGGAGTCAGGGGATCCTCCAGGGAACCTACGAGACGTTCGCGGCGGCGGCGCGCAAGCGCTTCGATGGCACTCTCGGGGGGCGACTGGTAGTCACCGCCGGCCTCGGCGGGATGGGTGGCGCGCAGCCCCTGGCGATCACGATGCTCGACGGCGCCGCGCTGTGCATCGAGGTCGACCTGCAGCGGATTGAGCGCCGGATCAGGGGCGGCTACCTCGACGAGCGCGCGGCCGACCTCGACGACGCCCTGCGACGCCTGGATGAGGCTCGAGCGCAGCGTAAGCCGCTATCGATCGGGCTGGCCGGCAATGCCGCCGAGGTGCTGCCCGAGCTGGCGCGCCGGGGGGCGCACGTCGACATCGTGACCGACCAGACATCGGCTCACGATCCCCTGAACGGGTACATCCCCGCCGGCTTGACGCTCGAGCAGGCCGAGGCGCTTCGGGGCAGCGATCCCGATGAATATCTGCGCCGAGTGGGAGAAAGCGCGCTCGCTCATGTGGCTGCGATTCGGGACCTTGCGGCGGCCGGGGCGGAGGCGTTTGACTACGGCAACGCGCTGCGTGGGCTGGCCGCCGAGCATGGGGACAAGGACGCCTTCAGCTATCCCGGGTTTGTGCCTGCCTACATACGGCCGCTGTTCTGCGAAGGCAAGGGACCGTTCCGCTGGGTGGCGCTGTCGGGTGACCCCGAGGACATCTACGCGACCGACCGCGCGATCCTCGACCTGTTCGGCGACCAGGAACACATCGCGAGATGGATCGAGCTCGCCACCGAACGCGTCCACTTCCAGGGACTCCCGGCGCGGATCTGCTGGCTCGGGTACGGCGAGCGCCACAGGGCGGGAGTTCGCTTCAACGAGATGGTCGCCTCCGGCGAGCTGCGCGCCCCGATCGTGATCGGCCGCGACCATCTCGACACGGGTTCGGTGGCCTCGCCCCAGCGCGAAACCGAGGCGATGGCCGACGGCTCCGACGCGATCGCCGACTGGCCGCTGCTGAACGCGATGGTCAACACGGCATGTGGGGCCAGCTGGGTCTCGATCCACCACGGTGGCGGCGTCGGGATGGGTAAGTCGATCCACGCCGGACAGGTTTGCGTCGCCGATGGCAGCGACCAGGCGGCGGCGCGGATCGAGCGCACCCTGAAGGCCGACCCCGGCCTCGGGATCGTCCGTCACGCCGACGCGGGCTACGAGCAGGCGATCGCGGCCGCGCGGACCCACGGGCTGCGGATGCCGATGCTTTCCGAATGATCTCGATCCACGACGCCGCCCAGGTGCTGGTGGCGCCGGAGCCGGGGCTGCGATACCTTCGCTCGAATCGGGCGGATGAGCTGCTGCTCGAGCCGGGGGGCCTGACCGCCGACGACGGCCGGATCGTCGCGCTCGAGGCATCCCGGAGCGCAGCGCTCCAGGTCGACGCTCGAGGCTGCGCGCTCCTCCCCGGGTTCGTCGACTGCCATACGCATCTGCCGTTCGCCGGTTGGCGCGCGGAGGAGTACGAGCAGAAGGTGACCGGCGTGCCCTACGAGCAGATCGCTCGCTCGGGTGGCGGCATCGCCTCCTCCGCGCGAGCTCTGGCCACAGCGTCCGACGAGGAGGTACTGGCCCAGGCATCGCAGCTGGCGGCCGCGATGCTCCGCTCGGGCACGACGACGTTCGAATGCAAGTCGGGCTACGGGCTCTCGCGGGAGGGAGAGCTCCGCGCGCTCGAGCTTGCGCGGCGCCTCGCGCCGCTGGTCGACCAGACCACCACTTCGACGGCCCTGCTGGCCCACGCCGTTCCAGGGGGCTTCACCGCGGACTCCTGGCTGGACGAGGTGGAGGCGATGGCCCCGCGGGCACTGCAGAACGCGAGCGCACTCGACATCTTCGTCGAGTCGATCGCATTCTCGAATGAGCATTTGGACCGGATGGGTCGGTTGGCGGAGGCCAACGGCGTCGCGCTGCGAGCCCACGTCGAGCAATTCACGACGATGCGCTCGGTCCCTGTGGCACTGGCGCATGGAGCGCGCTCCGTGGATCACCTCTCGCGTATTCACCCTGACGATGTGCTCCCGCTGGGGCAGTCCGAATGTGCCGCGGTGCTGCTTCCCGGGGCCGAGTTCATGGGCGCAGAGTCGTGCGCTCCGGGGCGAGATCTGATCGAGGCCGGTGCGATCATGGTGCTGGCGACCGACGCCAACCCGGGCACATCCCCGATCTTCTCGCTCCCGTTGATCGCCGGGCTGGGGGTCCGCCGCTACGGCCTCAGTACGCGCGAGGCGCTGCTGGCGATCACCCTCAACGCCGCCTGGGTCCTCGGGCTCTCGGCGGAGCTCGGCTCGATCGAGGCCGGTAAGCGCGCGGACCTGGTGCTGCTCGACGCTCCGGCTGAGCATCTCGCCTACCGCCTCGGCCACAACCCCGTGGCGGCAGTGTTCGTCGAGGGGATTCCCGCGTTCGTCCGCGAGGACGCGCTGTGGAGGATCGAACGGCGATGAAGATCCCCGCGATGGTCAACGCGCATAGCCACGCCTTCCAGATCGAGCTTCGAGGTGTCGGCGAACGCACGCTTCGCGATGACGACTTCTGGTCGTGGCGTACCGAGATGTACCGGCTCGCCCGGGAGCACGATCCTGACTCGATGCACGCGATCGGGCGCCGCTGCTACTCCGAGATGAAGGGGGCCGGGTACGGCGCGGTGGGGGAGTTCCACTACGTGCACCATCAGCCCGATGGCACTCCCTACGAGGAGCGGGGTGCGATGGCGATCGCGCTTGCCGAGGCGGCGATGTCGGTCGGGCTCGAGATCGTGCTGCTTCCGGCGGCGTATCACCGGGGCGGTCCCGGGGTCCCCCCCTCCCAGGGCCAGCTCCGCTTCTGCGACCCGGATGTCGACACCTTCCTGGAGCGGGTGGACGGCTTACGCGCGTGGGCATCGGGGCGCGACGGCGTCCACGTCGGTGTCGCCGTCCACAGCGTGCGCGCGGTTCCCGCGAGCTGGATCAAGGCAGTCGCCGCCTACTCCGAGCACCACGGACTGGTCCGCCATGTCCACGCTTGCGAGCAGCGCCGCGAGCTGGCGGAGTGCTTCGAGGAGCATGGCTGCACCCCGGTCGAGTTGCTCGAGCGCTGCGGCTTCCTGGGACCGCCCGCCAGCATCGTCCATGGCATCCACGTGTCTCGGATCGACATCGAGCTGCTGGGGAGCAGCGGCAGCACTGTGGTCGCGTGCCCGACGACCGAGGGCAACCTCGGCGACGGCTATCAGCCGGCGATCGAATACCGCGACGCCGGCGTCCCTTACGCGATCGGCTCGGACTCGCAGGTGCGGATCGACCCGTTCGACGAGGCCAGGGAGCTCGAGACAGGTGCCCGCCGCGAGCGGCAGACCCGCCATGCACTGCTTGCCACCGACGACGGGAGGCTCTGGGATCGGCTGGTGCACGGTGGGCGGGTCAGCCTCGGACTTAGCGGGCCCACGGCCGAGGTGGAGATCGACCTCGAGCATCCTGATCTGGCGGGCATCGCGCCCTCCCAGATCCCGTACGCCCTGGTTACGTGCGCGTCCGCAGGCGTGGTCAAGCGCACCAAGGGCTGACGGAGCCGTCATGCGGGCGGCCCCATCAGTACGCCAGACCGTCCAGCGACACCTGCTTAGGATTCGGACCGAGGTGCAGACCCCTCGATGACCCATCTCACCGGCGACCTGCTCGAATTCTTCGAGCGCTGGCTACCTGATGCGCCCGCGCGCGTGCTCGAGGTCGGCTGCGGTGATGGCTGGCTGACGCGCTATCTGATCTCGGCGGGGTTCGAGGCCACGGGTATCGATCCCGATGCCCCGGACGGAGAGCCCTTCCAGCGAATAACCGTGGAGGAGTTTCGCCCCCCACAGCCATTCGACGCCGCCATCGCTGTCTGCTCGCTTCACCACGTCGCCGATCCGGTGCGTGCGGTGGTGAGCCTGCACGCGCTGATTCGCTCCGGCGGCCGGCTGGTCCTGTTCGAGTTCGCAGTCGAACATCTGGATGAAGCAGCCCGCCGGTGGCTGGAAGAGAACGGATTGGGCGACGAGCTCGACTACGACTACTCGGACGTGGTGCCGCTGTCTGAGCTCGAGCGGGCGCTCGCCCTCGGCTTTCGACCCCTGGCACGAGAGCCCGCCACGTACCTGGCGAGGTTTCGCGAGCATGAGGATCTGCACCACCGGGAGTGGGCTGCGATTCAAGACGGGACGCTTCAGCCAGTGGGAATGAAGCTCGCATACGAACGCGAGTGAAGAGCGATCTCGATCCGGGTAACGAAACCCTGAACCCACCATCCCGAAGGAGTACATCGTGAAGCTCGGTTTGACTTTCTTGCGCACAGTAGTCGGCGCCCTGTTCTTCGGACATGGCACGCAGAAGCTGTTCGGCTGGTTTGGCGGCCATGGCCCGGAGGCGACCGGCCAGTTCTTCGAGAATCTCGGTCTGAAGCCCGGGATCAAGCATGCTCGCGCGGCCGGTGCGGCCGAAGCGGGCGGGGGCGCGCTGCTGGCACTGGGCCTGTTCACACCGGCGGCGGCAGCAGCGCTGATCGGCGTGATGTCTACGGCGATCCGGACGGTTCATTTGAAGAATGGCCCGTGGGCCTCCGACGGCGGCTACGAATACCCACTGGCGCTGCTTGTGACGATGGTCGCCCTGGCCGACCTTGGGCCGGGCGAGATCTCGCTCGATCACGCGCTCGGCACCGAGATCAAGGGCCCGCTCGTGGCACTCGGCGCACTGGCTGCCGGTGTCGGTGGGGCGGCAGTGATGACGCGAAGCAGCGAGTCCGAGCCTGCCGGCGCGGCGCCGGTACCCGCCGACCCGGCGGCGACCAGTGCCTCGGGGCCCTCGCCCGCGGCCGCCTGAGCCGATCTCGGTGAGGCTGTAGCCAGAGAGACAGTCCCCCCCCCTCGCGGATCCGCGCCGCGAGCCGCTTGGACTCATCGCGAAGGACGGTCCCGTCTTCAAGCTCGATCGCCGGGAGCAGCTTCTGCCCGCTGAGCGCGATGTAGTCCTTGCGGCGGCCGCGCGGAAGCGCGGGATGGAGAACCAGGTCGTAGTCGACGCCGGCCTCGTCGAGCGCCTTCTGAACCTGCCAGCAGGGATGCGGCCCCTTGATGGCCAGCTCCAGATGAACTCGAGCCGGCTCGGCGGCTCGACCGCGCGGAAGCTGCCGACCAGCGGCATCGGCTTGCCGCCTCCCAGGCCGGCCTGCTGGAGCACCCGTAGGTGCTTGCTGACCGCGGCCACGTTTGGCCACCCCCGAGACCGGGCATCAAGTCGGCGATGCGGGCGCTTCGACTGTTCCTCCTGGCCTTGACCGCGGCGGCGCTGGCGCTTTCTGCATCTCTGGCATTGGCGAAGATCCACGCCCACGGCACCGCGCCCGGGGCCCCCGGCGCCAAGCCGGACTTCGCCCCCGCCGACAAGCACGGCTTCGGAACCTCGACGACGCTGGCGAGCAAGGTGTGGTTCACACTCCAGGGCGGCGAGCTGGCCGAGATCTACTACCCGCGGCTCGACACGCCGAGCTTCCGCGACCTCCAGTTCGTGGTCACCGATGGGCACAGCTTCGTGGAGACCGAACGCGACTCGACGAGCCAGGGCACCGTGCTCGTCGATCCTCGCAGCCTCACGTATCGCCAGGTCAACACCGACAAGCGTGGGCGCTGGCGACTCATCAAGACCTATGTCGCCGACCCCGTGCGGTCGGCGGTCGTGGTGAACGTGGTGTTCCAGTCACTGACGGGTCACCCCTACCGCCTGTACCTGGTCGCCGACCCCCAGCTGTCGAACAATGGCGGGCAAGACTCCGGGCGCTGCTCAGATCAGGGGCTGATCGACTCCGACGGCCAGATGGCCAGCGCGATCGTGACCCAGCCGGCTCTGACCGAGGCCTCCTGCGGCTTCAAGGGGACGAGCGACGGCCTCCTCGACCTGCTCGCGCATCACAGGATGGCTTGGCACTACGCCTCAGCTCCGAATGGGAACGTCGTCCAGGCGGGCCGTACGTCGCTCACTGGGATGCCAGGGCAACAGCGGCTACTGCTCGCTGTCGCGTTCGCGCCGCGCCCGGCGGCGGCGCTGAGGGCGGCCCATGGCTCGCTAGGCACCGGCTGGAAGAGGCTCTCGAAGGACTACGCGGGCGGATGGCATCGCTACCTGGCCTCGCTACGAAAGCCCCCGGCCAGCCTGGTCACGGCGCTCGAGCGGCGCGAGTGGCGGGTCTCCGAGATGGTGCTCGCAGCCAGCGAGGACAAGACCTACCGCGGTGCCTACATCGCCTCGCCGACGATGCCGTGGGCCTGGGGGACTGGGCTACAGACGCCGACCGGGCCGTATCACCTCGTGTGGGCCCGGGACCTGTACGAGATCTCAACCGCGCTGATCGCCGATGGTGACACCGCTGGCGCTCGGCGGGCGCTCCAGTTCCTGTTCTATCGCCAGCAGCAGCCCGATGGCTCCTTCCCGCAGAACTCGGACGTGACCGGCAAGCCCGTGCTGACGAACCTCCAGCTCGACGAGGTCGCCGACCCGATCATCCTGGCGTGGCAGCTCGGCGCCATGGACGCGGCGACGTGGTCGCACGTCAAGCGCTCCGCCGACTTCATCGTCGGCTGGCACGACACCCAGGGGCACACGGCACCGTACTCGCCCCAGGAGCGCTGGGAGAACCAGGCGGGTTACTCGCCCGCCACGATCGCCGCCGAGATCGCCGCTCTGGTGAGCGCCGCCGACATCGCCCAGCGCAACGGCGACACCGCATCGGCGACGCTGTACCTGCAGACCGCCGACTCCTGGCGCGCTCACCTGAACGCCTGGACCCTCACCAACACCGGCCCGTACGGCACCGGCACCTACTACCTCCGCCTGACCAAGGACGGCAACCCCAATGCGCCGACCACGTACAGCGTCGGCGACACAGGGCCCACACTCGATCAGCGCGCGGTCGTCGATCCGAGCTTCCTGGAGCTGGTGCGGCTGGGGATCGTCGCGCCGCTTGACCCGAACATCCGCAGCACGATCGCGGTCGTCGATCAGAAGCTGTCTGTGAGCACTCCGAGCGGCATTTTCTGGCACCGCTACACCGGCGATGGATATGGCGAGACACGCACCGGCGCGCCGTGGAACAACACGTTCCCGCCGGGCAGCCAGTCGACGATCGGACGGGCCTGGCCGATCTTCGCCGGCGAGCGTGGCGAATACGAGCTTCTCGCCGGCGCATCCGCCGCCTCGCGCCTGCGCGCGATGGCCGCAGCGGCAAACGAGACAGGACTGATCCCCGAGCAGGTGTGGGACCAGAATCCGCCATCGGGCCAGCCTGGGTTCGCGCCCGGAACACCGACCCTGTCCGCCACGCCGCTGGCTTGGAGTCACGCCCAGTTCATCCGCCTAGCCGCCTCGATCGCCGCCGGGCACCCGGTCGAGCAGCCCTCGATCGTTGCCTGCCGGTACGTTCGCAGCTGCCCTCCTTGACGCGCGGGATTAAACCCTTGACATACATGGGTTTTATCCCGACGAGTCAGCCGGAGGTCAGTCGGAGCCGCACGCCCGCCAGATCCTCATAAAGCCTGACCGCGCTGATCTCCCCAGCATCGTCGCCATAGAGCACCCGCGCGCGGCGGTGGATCTGCTCGACCAGCGCGGTCAGCTCTACAGGCATCCCGACGTCGCGCGCGAGCTCGACGGCCAGCCCCAGGTCCTTCGTCACGAGCCTCATCGGGAACGCCTCGTCGTAGGCGCCGTCGTCGAGCACCATCCGCACGTCGTGCTCGAGGAAGTTCGAGTTGGCCGGCGATCCGACGAGCGCCTCGTAGAGCTTCGGCAGCGCGACCCCGGCCCGCACGCCGACGGTCAGCACCTCGCCCGTGGCCACCGCCTGGATGAACCAGGTCAGGTTGAGCAGCAGCTTGACCGTGTAGCCCGTGCCGTGAACACCGAGGTGGAAGATCCGCTGGGGGTCGCCCACCGCCTCGAACAGCGGCCGCGCCCGCTGGAAAGCTTCATCGGAGCCGCCCACGTAGATCGCGAGCGTGCCGGCGTTGGCTCCGATCGACTGCCCCGCCACTGGCGCGTCGAGCAACTCGACCCCCCGCTCTACAGCCGCCACGAGCAGGCGCTCGCCGACCGCGCGTGAACTGGTGCTCATGTCGATGGCCAGTGCTCCGGCATCGAGCGCCTCCATCACCGCGCCGTCGCCGAGCCAGACGCGCTCGACGTGCGGTGGCGCCGGGAGCATCGTGATCAGCGCCTGCGCGCCGTGCGCGCACTCGGCCGCACTCGACGCCGCCCGAGCTCCTTCACCGCAGGCGCGGTCGAGCGCCGCCTCGGAGATATCGAATGCCGTCACCTCGAACCCGGCGCGGACGAGATGCCCGCACATCGGCCCGCCCATGTTTCCCAGCCCGACGAACCCGACCTTCACGCTCGGACCTCGGCTCGATCGACGGTGTGGAAAGCGACACCCTCCGCGTCGGGCGCAATCACGAGGCCGGGCGTCGCCGGCACTCGCACCGCGCCCTCCGCATCGATCGCGACTGGCTCCGCCAGCATGAAGTCCCGCCGCTCCGCTGTCCAGCCGGGCGGGTCGTAGGCATACTCGAGATACGGGCCGCCGCCGACTCCCGCACACACATGCAGATTGGCCAGGAGCCCGATCCCGTTGGTCCAGGTGTGCGGCGTGAACCAGCGGTTTCGCCTCAGGGCGAGCTCGGCGAGCGTCCGCGCGCCCGAGATCCCCACCGCCAGCACGGCATCTGGTTGGTAGACGTCGAGCGCGCCGGACTCGAGCGTCCGCCGCAGCTCACCGAAGCTCCGCGCCATCTCGCCGCCGGCGATCCTCACGCCAGTCCGTTCTCGCAGGAGACGCATGCCTGGCATGACGATCGTCGCTTCGTACTCACGGCGCGGCTGCGGGTCCCAGGTTGCACTGAATGGTGGCTCGAGAGCGATCCGGAGACGCTTCATCGAGATCAAGGTGATCTTCACCGGGCGCCGCCGTAGAACGGGCTGGTGAGCTGATCGCGCCGGGCGACTAGCGAGGCCGCCGCCTCCGGATCGCGACCGCACACCGCGACCTCGAGCGCCGTGCGGACCGCGACACGGTTGGCGTCGCGCACCGCAGTCTCATCGGTTGCCGCGGGGTCGACCCACACGCACACCAGCACGAGCACCTCGTCGGTAGCCGGCAGAAGCCCGTCCGCCACGGCGTCGAGCACGCCCTGAGCGATCCCCAACTGGGCCGCGCCCCAGGTGATCGTCTGGTGGCGGTCCTCGAGCGCAGTCGCCTTGTTGATCATGATCGTCGGCGGCCACACGGGCTCGTAGTGGGCCTGATCCTCGCCGACGACCACGAGGATCGGGATATGCCCAGGCGACGGAGACGTGAATGTCGTGAGCAGGGCCGCCGCCGTCGCGGTACCTCGCTCGGCCAGAACCACGTTGACGTGGCTGCCGTTCGGACCGGGGGCGCCTCCCCAGCCCTCGCCGATCCGTCCGTCGAGGTCGCCTGGCATCAGAGCCTCCTTCCCGTCACCCTCGCGATCACAGTTTCTTTCCCGCAAGCGCCTCATCGATCAGCGCGACCGACCGCGCCCCCGACCCTCGTCGCAGCCGCTCGAACGCGTCCTGAACCCCGTCCAAGCCAAATGAAATGCGAGACCACCGAGTCGAGCTCGAGCCCCCCTCCACGACCAGCCTGGTCCAAGGACGCAAGGGAGCCGAGCCCGTGAAATGCAGGGCGAAGGCCAGGGAAAACGGTGTGGATCCTGGCGACGTCCCCTTGACCGAGACCAGAGCTTGGTGACACAATCGCAACCGGTGATGGCACAGAGAGGGACCAGCCTCAGGCGCGGGCTTCAGATCCTGTTCGCGCTCGGCTCCGACCCCGCCGTCGCCGAGGGGAGGCTCGGCGTGACACAGATCGCCGCCCTCACTGGGCACGAGAAGAGCCAGGTCTCCAGGACCCTCGCCATACTAGCCGAGCACGGACTGGTCGAGCGCACGCCCGCGAACCGCACGTATCGCCTCGGCTGGGCGTGCTTCACCCTGGCCGCTCGCGCCGGTGAGCCTCGGCTGATCGACGAGGCAAGGAGAGCGTTGGCGCAGCTCGTCAATGAGGTGGGCGAGGCTGCGCACCTCTCGGCCCAGCGTGGCACGGAGGTCTTCACGCTGCTGACCCAGGCACCCTCGCATGCGATCGTCGCGCGCAGCTGGGTGGGACGCGCAGTCCCGGCCTACTGCACTTCTTCGGGACGCGCGCTGCTATTCGACTACGACCGCACAGCGCTGGTCGCTCTGCTGGGGAATGAGCGGTTCGCGCCCAGCGGACCGAATGCGCCGGCTGACGTGGACGAATTGGAGCGCAGGATCCGCCGGGCCCGTCAGCTCGGCTACGCCGTCACCGACGAGGAACACGAGGCGGGACTGGTGGGGGTGGCCGCTCCGATTCGCGACTTCAGCGGCCGTGTCGTTGCAGCGATCAACGTGTCAGCCCCAAAGTTCCGGCTCGGGCGCCGCCTCCGTGCCACAGGTGAGCTGGTTGGCGCAGCCGCCGCGAAGCTCTCCCGGGCGATGGGAGCGCCTGGTGGGCCGGACATGGTCGGCATCGTGGCTTCCGAATGAAACAGATCACGGCGCGCCGAGCGCCCCGAACGTGAGGCCCTTGTCGCTGTCCGATAGTCTGCCGCACCGATGCGTCGACCGAGGGGCTACAGCCAAGCGGGCAACATATAGAATCGACCACCACGAGGGAGAGAAGATGCAATCTTTGTTGAGGCGTATGCTCATCAGCGCCGGAGTCCTCGTCGCCGTGGTGGCCTTGGCCGCTTGCGGAAGCTCCAGCTCCTCATCGTCGAGCTCCCCGAGCGGATCGAGCTCGACCTCAAGCGGCAGCGCAGCGCTGCCCGGCAAGGGCAAGCCGCCGATCACGATGGGCGACAAGAACTTCACCGAGGAGTTCATCCTCGGAGACCTGTATGCGCAGGCGCTCCGGGCGAAGGGGTTCACGGTCAACCTCAAGCCCAACATCGGCAGCTCGGAGCTGACCGATAAGGCGCTCACGTCCGGGGTGATCGACATGTATCCCGAGTACACCGGGGTGATTCTCAGCGTGATCGCAATGGAGACCCGGCGGCCGACGAGCGAGGCTGCGGCTTACGCGGCGGCCAAGAAGTTCGAGGAGAGCCGCGGCTTCACGCTGCTGGACAAGACGCCGTTCTTCGACGCCGACGCAATGGCCACGTTGAAGCCGTTCGCCACCAAGAACCATCTCACGACGATCGCTGACCTGAAGAAGCTGAGCTCGTGGACGAACGGCGGGCCTCCGGAGAACAAGACCCGCTACGAGGGCATAGTCGGGCTCCACCAGGCCTACGGGCTCTTTAACGTCAAGTTCGTGCCGCTGACGATCGGGATCCAGTACCAGGCGCTCAACAGCGGCAACGTGGACACGGCGGCTGTGTTTACCACCGACGGTCAGCTCCAGAGCGGGAAGTACGTGATCCTGACCGACACCAAGCACATCTACGGCTTCCAGAACGTGGCCCCGGTGGTGTCGCAGAAGCTGCTGTCACGTGAGGGCCCCGCTTTCGCCCAGACGCTGAACGCGGTCAGCGCCAAGCTCACTACGCACGTCATGCAGCAGCTCAACGCCGCCGTCGACATCGACAAGGTCGATCCAGCGACCGTGGCGTCCAAGTTCCTGGCGGCCAACGGGCTGGGTTAGGGGAGCGAACTCTTGTCCGCGACCACGACGCGATACCCGCCTAGGCTCAGGGGAGGCTGATCGGAGATGGCGGATCAGCCAACGGGGGCTCGCGCCGGTAGCGAGCGGCAGTCAACCGAGGCATCCCAGTCAATCGCAGCATCGCAGTCAACCGCGCCATCGCACTCGAGCGGGGCATCGCAGTCAACCGCGGCCTCGCTCGAGTTCAGGAACGTCAGCAAGCGCTATCCGGGCCAGGACGAGCGCGTCCTCGTTGACCTCTCGTTCGAGGTCCCTGCCGGCGAGATCTGCGTGCTGGTCGGCCCGTCGGGGTGCGGCAAGACCACCGCGATGCGGATGGTCAACCGCATGATCGACATCACCGAGGGGGACATCTTGCTCGACGGCGACAGCGTGCGAAAGCGCGATCCCGCCGATCTCAGGCGCCACATCGGCTACGTGATTCAGCAGACTGGCCTGTTCCCCCACCTCTCGATTGGCGACAACATCGCCACCGTGCCGCGGCTGCTGGGCTGGGACCGCAAGCGAATCGAGGCCCGGATCGAGGAGCTGCTCGAGCTGATCTCGCTGCCCCCTGAGACCCGCGCGCGTTATCCGGCGGAGGTCTCCGGCGGCCAGCGCCAGCGGGTCGGAGTGGCCCGTGCTCTCGCCGCCGATCCTCCCCTGATGCTTATGGACGAGCCGTTCGGAGCGATCGACCCAATCACGCGAGAGCGCCTCCAGAATGAGTTCCTGCGTCTTCAGCGGGACATCCGCAAGACGATCGTCTTCGTCACCCACGACATCGATGAGGCGATCAAGATGGGCGACCGGATCGCGATCCTGCGGGAGGGCGGGGTGCTCGTGCAGTACGACACCCCGGACCGCATCCTCGCGCAGCCCGCCGACGACTTCGTGGCTCGGTTCGTCGGCCTCGACCGGGGCCTGAAACGGCTGGCACTATCCACCCTGAGTCACCTGTCGCTGCAGGAGGCACAGTGCTTGCCGGACGGCACCCCGGCGCGGGGGAGCGCCGATCGCAATCGCGTGGTCTTCGTCGACGACCGCGGCCATCCGATGGGGCGCCTGGGAGTCGACGGAGAGCCAGAACCCATCGGGCCAACCGGTGGTCCGGACACCTCTCTGCGTGATGCCCTGTCGCTGATCATGAGCGACGACAACCGTCCGCTGGTGGTGGTCGACGCCGACGGTGTGGTGGCCGGGCTGGCGCGGGTTGAGGTGATCGCCGGTGCGCTGGCTATCGGCAACGGAAGCGCCAAGAAGAGCGAGAGCGGTCAATGACTGGCGTCCTGATCGCCGCCAGTGGCGGGGGACCGGTGCTCCCCAACTTCGGGGCCAGCGCCGATAAGTGCGAGATACATAACGGGCTCTTCTGCTGGAAGTGGTTCACCCACCACTGGAGCAGCACCTTCAGCCCTGCCCTCGTCCAGCACATCGTGCTGGTAGTAATCGCGGTCGGGATCGGCTTCCTGATCGCCTTTGCGCTGGCGCTGCTCGCTTACCGGGTGCGCTGGCTGGAGTCCCCCATCGCTGGCTTATCAAGCTTCATGTACACGATCCCCAGTCTGGCGCTGTTTCAGATCCTCGTGCCGATAACTGGCCTCACCCTGCTGACCGTCGAGATCGGGCTCGTGTCCTACACCCTGCTGCTGCTGTTTCGCAACATCGTCACCGGGCTGCGCGAGGTCCCGGCCGACGTGCGCGACGCCGCTCGCGGCATGGGCCTGACCCAGCGGCAGGTCCTGCTCCGCATCGACCTGCCGCTCGCCGTCCCCGCGATCTTCGCGGGGCTGCGGGTGGCCACGGTGACCACGATCAGCCTGGCCACGGTAGCCGCAATCGTCGGCATCAACGAGGGACTGGGGGTGCCGATCTACGACGCCATCCAGCGCGTCAACTTCAAGACCGAGTTCATCGCCGCCGCCATCCTGGCCATTCTGCTCGCATGGGTGTCCGACCTGCTCCTGGTGGTCGCCCAACGGCTGGTCGCGCCGTGGGCGGCGCGCCGGCGCTCATCGCTGGTGCCCCGGAGCGTCGTCCGGGCAGTCCGGCGCCGTCCGCGCCCGATCTCCGCCGTCCGGGAGGCGTGAAGTGCCGCTGGTGGCCGTCGGCTTGGGCCAGGAGTTCTTGGACTCATTCAAATTCATGAGCAACAATCTGTCCCTTCTGCTGCACGACACACTGGGCACGCTAGCCCTGAGCGGAGCGGCACTGGCGGTGGCGCTGGCGGTCACGCTGCCGATCGCGGTCTGGCTAGGACACCTGCACCGCGGCTCATCGTTGGCGATCCGCACCGCCAACCTCGGGCGCTCGCTACCCGAGCTCGGGCTGATCGCGATCTTCCTCGCGCTGCTTGGCATCGGCTTCCTTAACGTGATGCTGGCGCTGGTCATCGTCGGCATCCCGCCGATCCTGGCCAACGCCTTCACCGCGGTCGATGGGGTCGAGCCCGACGTGGTCGATGCCGCCCGCGGGATGGGCATGAGCGGCCTCGCCATCTTGCTCAAGGTGGAGTTACCCCTGGCGTTGCCGCTGATGTTCGCGGGGATCCGCACCTCGGTGCTGTTCATCATCGGGGCTTCCCCGCTGGCGGCGATCGCCGGCGGCGGCGGGCTGGGCGAGATTATCGTCAACCAGGCGAGTTATGGGTTCGCGGGCGTTCTGGCGGCATCGATTTGGGTAGCTGTGCTCGCGCTGGTCATCCAGGGCCTGTTCGCGCTACTTCAGCGCCTGATCACGCCCGCCGGCCTCAAAGCCGCCGCCCGCGCCGCCGGAAAGCCGACCAGGCTGGACGTCGGGATTGCCGACGCCGAACGCGTAACCGGCATGGAGGCGAGTGCAGTCTAGGCCCAGACGCGACAGCCGCGCAGACTAGGCTACGGCGTGGCCACAACGTCTCAGGATTGTCGTTGCCTCAGCTCTCAGGCGATCTCCAGGCCGGCGAGCGCGAAGAAGTTACGCAGCACACGCGCGCCGTCGGGATGCCGGACGGTGAAGCGCTCCGGGTGAAACTGGGTTCCCCACCAGCGTCGGTCAGGCGCCGCGATCGCCTCCACCGCGCAACCCGCGCTGCGCGCCAGCACCACGAACTCCTGCGGTACCGAGGTAACGTCAAAGGAGTGGTGCTGGTAGGCGATCGCTAGCGGGCCGAGCCCATCGAGCAGGCCGTCGTCATGCAGGACCTCAAACGGTCCATAGCCCAGCTCGGGGCGCTCTCGCGGCCCGATCGCCCCGCCCGCAAAGATGGTCTGTAGTTGCATCCCCGCGCAGATCCCAAGCACCGCGCCCTCGAAGCGCCCCACGGATTCGCCCAGACGGGCCAGCGCGTCAGGATCGTGCACGGCCCACGGAGCGAACGAGCCGCTCAACACCACTGCCGCGCCGTCGAAGCCCTCGGCATCGACGTAGCGCTGTGCGCGCACTGGTACACCGGCGAGGCGCTCTATCCGGCGACGGATGACCTCGTAGTGGCGTTCCAGCGCAATGGTCAGCGCGGGCGGATGCTCCGTGATCACGAAGTCGACGACGGCCCTCGCCATCGAGGGCAGCGTACACCTGAGGGTCAGAGCTCGCCGGCGTAGTCGAGGTTGTGCTGCTTGAGGGTCGAGTCGCTGCCCAGAAACGCGTGGCGTGACATGTCGGGGCTGTAGCGGCTAGCGGGCGGCGTACGGCCGATGGCTTCGGCCACAGCGCGGATGTGGTGAGGCCCAGCCCCGCAGCAGACGCCCAGATAGCCGACACCGAGATCGTGCGCAGCCCGTGCGAACTCACCGAGCTCATAGCGGTTGCAGGTCATCGGGTCGAGCGCTGTTGGAAACGGCCGATCGTCCGGGATGCAGTCACAGCCCGCGTCGGTCAGAGATTGGAAGCTCGGCTCGCTCTCGTGCGTGCGGTAGGGGACAGGCAGCGCGGCGACATGGCCGGACACGGCCTCCCGGATGTCAGCCAGCAATGGCAGCATCGTTCGGGGGCCGCGAATGCAGTTGAGTCCGACAACGCTGGCACCAGCATCCTCCAGGCGCCGGCATGCCTCTGCCGGCGTCCACCCTTCCCGGGTCAGCGGCTCACGGTGGATGGCCAGCGTCACCACCGCAGGCAACCCAGTCTGGAGGATCACCTCGTTGGCTAGCAGCGCCTCCTCCGCCCAGGAGAACGTCTCGCCAATGATGAAGTCGACGCCGGCATCCACCGCCCATGCCACCTGTTCCTCGAACATCCTGCGGACGGTCGCCTGGGCGGCAGCGTCGGCTGGGTCGTATACGTTCGTATTGCAGATGTCGCCGGCCAGCAGAGAACCGCTGGTTCGCGCCACCTCGCCGGCGATGGCCAGGGCCTGGCGGTTTATGTCCTCGAGGGCGTCCTCCTTGCCGATCAAGCGCAGCTTCTCGCGATGGGCGTAGTAGGTGAACGCCTCGACGACGTCCGAGCCCGCATGGACGAACTCCTTGTGCAGCTGGGCCACGAGCTCGGGGTGCTCCAGCACCACCTCGGGCACAAAGGCCCCCGCCTGCAGGTAGCCGCGTCGCTCGAACTCGAACAGATAGCCCTCGGCGCAGATCACCGGGCCATCCGCCAAGCGCTCCAGTAGGCCGTCAGATCGTCCCTCAGCCATGATGGTCATACCGCCTTTTCGATACCCGGGGGCCAGGTGGTCGCTGTCGCGACGATGCGTGCCACCTGACCCTATTGCCAACTGACGATGGTTATACAGCAACCATGCCAGCGTCTGCTGCCAATGCCCCGCGATCCGCCGCAGAGCACCGGGCCAGCGCCACCGAGATCATCCGCCGGATCGACCGGCCGATGTCGCCGTCGAGGGCCTCGCCGACCCCGTCCGGGCGAGCACAAGCGAGCCGGCGGACAATCAGGCACGCCGGACTCACCGGCGGTCAGGCCACCAGCTCGTCCTCGATCGGCCGCAGCTCGTCGGCGTAGCTCACCGACTGTCGGCGCATCACTCCATCCCCCGAGATCGAGTACTGACCAAGCCGCCAGAGCGGCGGAGAGTAAGCATGGATCGAGACCGACTCCCCGACGTCTCCGGACAGACGGTGGATGTGGTCGGGCCCGAAGGAGAACGTCTGCCCGGGGCCGACGAGGCGCTCCGCCGGAAATCCGCCGATCCGAGGCCTCGTCTCCCGCAGCAGGCCCGAGACGACTCTGACGGCGCCGGAGGAGACGTCGTGGTCGTGCCAGCCCGTGTCGTCGACCCGGCGCCAGCACATCACCCAGATGTCGAGGAAGTCGTCGCGGTGAAGCGAAGTGAAGTGACGCTCGCCCTCGCGGAAGACGACATGCTCGAGCCACCGCTCGGGCTCGGTGGCGAGCTTGTTGACCTGCGCCTCGAGTTCGCCGAGCTCAAGATTGCGCGGCGGAAGCGACAGCCACGTCATTGCTCACCTCCTTTGGGGCCTAGAAGACGGAGTGGGTTGGAGCTGCGGATCGCCGTTGCGGCGGCGATCCCGAGATCCGGGATCGTCGGCCCGGAGTACGGACGGTCCGACCCGTTCACGACCACGTCCACGCCGAGCACGCGCACCGTCGCGTCGATCGCGCGCGTTCCGTAGGACGACGTCTCAACGAATGCCCCCGGGTCGAGCGCGCTGCGCCGCGAGGTCCTCGAGACAAACCGCTCGCCGTGGAGCGGTGCCAGGCCCGCAAGCATCGCGAAGCACACCCGGAGCTCCGGGTATCTCGGGCGGCCGTACTCGCGAAACGCAAACCAGGCGGCGTGCATCTGCTGGACGTAGCCGACGATCGCCGGCCACCAGCCAGGGGCGCCACGCACACCTGGGGCAGGCCCCGGGTGGATGAACAGTGGTAGTCCCGCCTCAGAGAGCACGTCGAGCAGGGGAGCGGTATGCCTGTAGCCGTAATCGTCGAGCAGCGCCGTGGCGGGCACCTGCAGCCCCACTGCCCCGTGCTCAATCTCGCGCTCGAGCATGTTGCGGTTGGGGCGTATGAGCCTGGCGGCTGCCCAGCCCTGAAACGGCGGCGGGAGCTCGCGGACGCCCGCGTGGTAGGCCTCGAGCAACTCGTCGGCTTCCCGGGGCGGTAGGAGCTCGATGCCCAGCGGGCTCGACAGCGAGACCATCGCGAGCTCGAAGCCGTCCTGGAACGCTTGTCTCGCACGGGCGGCGGGATCGTGGTCGGACGGCTGAACGTCGAAGTTCGGGTGTCCGTCCAGCTCGAGTGTCCATCCCCGCAGACGCGGCGCCCGGCGGCGGCTCCGAAGAGCCGCGACGAGCGGTGGCGGCCAGAGGTGCTGATGAACGTCAATCTGCATTAGGTTGAGGAAATTGAACCGGTTAACTGAATCGCTTCAGTTAACCGGTTCAGGGTTCTACTGTCAAGACGTTTCTGGCATCGCGTAGGCAGGCATGGGATCATTCCCCGGGGACCTATAAAAGCCGGGTCAAACTTGTCACCTAACGCCAAGCACGTGACCTTGCGGGAGGTCGCCGACGCCGCCGGGCTTTCCCCCGCCGCAGTTTCGTACGCCCTGCGCGGGGTTCAAGTGTCGGAGGCCACGCAGACGCGAGTGCGAAAGCTCGCCGACGAGCTGGGATACGAGGCGCATCCGATCGCTCGCGCGCTCGCCACAGGGCGGACCGGGATGGTGGGGATCCTGGGCCCGTCTCTGGAGGACCTCTGGCAGCAGCGGCTGATGTCCGAAGCCCGGCGCGCGCTGCTCTCCCACGACCGCTACGCCCTGGTGCTCGATCCGGGCGGCGACCCTGTCAGGCAGCGAAAGCTCGCGGAGCAGCTGCGCGATCAGCGGGTCGACGCGCTGATCGTCTCGCCAGTTGACCCGGCGGATCCGTTCTGGGCCGGGCTGGCGCAGGCGCTCCCGGTCGTCTCGATCGGGGACGCGCTCGAGGGCGCCTCAACGGCCGGCGAGGTCGTGTTCGAGAACCGGCGCGGCGTGAGTCAGGCTCTCGAGCACCTGCATGGGCTAGGGCATCGCCGGGTGGCCGTGCTGCGGCCGCCCGGCTCACCGACCACGGACCGGCCGGCGGACGTCTACGTGGCCACCGAGGCAGAGCGGCTCGGACTGGAGGTGGTCGTCGGAACCTCTCCCTACGAGCTCGAAGACGCCACGGCGGTCGCGCGGGAAGTGCTGTCTGGCGGGCGCCGTCCGACGGCTGCCTTCTGCTTCTCGGATTCGATCGCCTACGGCGTCTACGGCGCGGCGCGTGAGCTCGGGCTCGAGATACCCCGGCAGCTGTCGGTCGTCGGATATGACAACCATCCGGTCTCAGCCTTGCTTGCGCCGCCGTTGACGACGTTCCACTGGGGGGCCGAGCGCGTAGCCGCGGAGGCGGTCGAGATGGTCCTCGGGGCCATCGACGGACGGCGCCTGCGCAGGCGCAGGATGGTGATCGAGCCGGAGCTCAGAACGCGGGAGTCGACCGCCCGCCCGATGCGGGCACGCAGACCCACTGCCGCGGCGCGCACCTAGGACTGGTTCGCTCAGCCGCAGAACGCAATCAGCTCGCGCGCGACCCCGACGGGGTCGTCATAGGCGATCAAGAATCCTGTGCCGGGAAGCGTGCGCAGCTGCGCGTCAGGGATCAGGTCGAGC